>DATJGH010000023.1:0-7223 GCA_035495215.1 Patescibacteria group bacterium | reverse complement strand
CAGGAGCCGAATAGCCGCCAAGCTTCCCACCGGCGGCCACGATTCGGTGGCAGGGCACGATCGGCGCAAACGGGTTGCGGGCGAGCGCCTGGCCGACATCGCGCGCGCGCATCGGCTCCTCGCCCAACGCCCTCGCGACCTCGCCGTAGGTCATCGTGCTGCCCGGTGGAATCGTCCTCGCTACCTCGTACACGCGCCGGTCGAACTCGGGGACCGAGCGCATGTCCAGCTCGGCCGCGCGGAGGTCGCGCGGATCGCCTTCGAGGAGGGCCGCGATCTCCGCGAGCGCCGCTGCGACGCTCTCCGGTGGCGAGCTCTCGACCGCGCGCGGATAGGTCCGGCGGATCTGCGCCCGGGTCAGCGCCGGCGTGCCTGCATGCAGCCACGTCTGCAGGATCCCGCGATCGCCCCAAACGACCGCGATCGCGCCGAGCGCCGTCGGCATGGCACTGAACCTGTGTTGCGTGGTCACCATGAAGGGGAACACTGGCATGTGCCGGCTGGTTGCGCGCGCGAGCCCGTCCCGTGATCACCCCATGATCAGATTTCGGACCTCCGGGGCGAGATTCGGAGGAGCCTGCGGCCCGGCGGCTGCGATGACCTCCTCGTTGCGCATGGCATGCACGTCGAAGGCGACAAGACCGTCAAATCGACGAATGACCGCGGCGATCCCGACGCCTTGCGGGACACCAAAGCCCGAATCTGCGCAGCCGGTGATCATGGCCCTCCTTCTCGCCCTCGGCGGCGTCTTGACAGGCACTCCATACAACCGTATGGTTGTATCAATGCAGATCGCCCCACCGGACTTCGATCGCATGTTCGGCGCCCTTGCCGACGCCACCCGGCGCGACATCGTCCGCCGTGCGATCGATGGCCGGGAGGGCATCGTCGAGCTGGCCGGGCACTACCCGATGAGCTTCGCGGCCGTGCAGAAGCACGTCGCGATCCTCGAGCGGGCGGGCCTCGTCACGAAGGAGCGCATCGGGCGCCGCAAGGTCGTCCGGGCCAACCTCGAGGGGCTGCGGATCGCCCGCCGCCTGCTCGACCAATACGAGGAGCTGTGGCGCGGTCGAATCGGGCGCATGACCGAGATCGTCGCCACCGGGCTGAAGGAGTCGCCACGATGACCGTCACCGCTGTCCGCAAGGACCCCGACAACCTGACGATGACGCTCGACGCCGAGTTCGAGGCCTCGCCCGAGCGCGTCTGGCAGCTGTGGTCCGACCCGCGCCAGCTCGAACGCTGGTGGGGCCCACCGACCTATCCCGCGACCTTCACGGCGCTGGACCTCCGCGCCGGCGGCCGCGCGGCCTACTACATGACCGGGCCGGAGGGCGACACGCCCGCGGGCTACTGGGACATCGTCGAGGTCGATCCACCGCGGCGGCTGCACGCTCGCGACGGCTTCGCGAACGCGGACGGCACGCCGAACAGCGACATCGGGCCTTCAGAGATGTTCGTCACGATCGAGGCGCTCGGCGACGGTCGGACGCGCATGTCCATCCAGAGCGTGTTCCCCGATACCGCCACCATGGAACAGAACCTGGCCATGGGCATGGAGCAGGGCCTGACCGAGGCCGTCGGCCAGATCGATGCGATCCTTGCCGAGGACCCGGTCGCCAGCGCCGCGCGCTGACGGGCCAACGAACGAGAACGGAGTCTGACGATGACGACGACCACGGCCACCGGGCCGATCACGAACACCCTCGAGGTCCCGGGCGCCACCCTGACCTACGACGTGCGCCGGAGCGAGGCGACGACCGAGCCGCCGCTCTTCCTCATCGGCTCGCCGATGGGTGCCGGCGGGTTCCCGACGCTCGCCGGGCACTTCACCGATCGGACGGTCATCACCTACGACCCACGCGGGAACGGCGAGCGGAGCACGGCCCACGACCCGGACGAACCGATCACGCCGCAGGTCCAGGCGGACGACGTGCATCGGATCATCGAGCAGGTCGGCGGCGGCCCCGTCGACATGTTCGCGAGCAGCGGCGGAGCGATCGTGGCGCTCGCCCTCGTGGCGAAGTACCCCGGCGATCTCCGGACCCTGGTCGCGCACGAGCCACCCCTCGCGTCGCTGACGGAGGATCGCGAGCACGCGCTCGCGGTGAACCGGGCGATCAACGCGACCTACAAGCGCAGCGGCTGGGGCGCGGGGATGGCCCACTTCATCCAGGTCGTGAGTCATCGGGGCCCGTTCACCGCCGAGGACGCGGCGGCACCGCCGCCCGACCCGGCGATGTTCGGGATGCCCGCCGACGACGACGGCAGGCGCACGGACCTGATGCTCGGGCACAGCGTGCTGTACCTGACCAGCTTCGAGCCCGACTTCGACGCCCTCACGCGCGCGCCGACACGGATCGTCATCGCAGTCGGCGCGAAGTCCGACGGCGAGCTCGCCCATCGCGGCGGCGAAGCTGCAGCCGAGCGACTCGGCGTCGAGGCGACCGCCTTCCCGGGCGACCACGGCGGCTTCATGGGCGGCGAGTACGGGCAGGCGCCCGGCGAGCCCGAGGCCTTCGCCGCGAAGCTGCGCCAGGTGCTCGGGGGATGACGGCTCGAGAGCCGAGGGCGACCGCGAACCTCAGCCGCTACGGCGAAACGGCCCTGCCGTGGAGCCGCGCCCTCGACGCAATGTCCGTGCCGCCGAGCGAGAACCTGACCTGGTTCCTGGGCACGGTGCGGCCCGACGGCCGGCCGCACGCGGCCGGTGTTGGCGCGCTGTACCTCGATGGCGACGTGTTCTTCACGAGCAGTCCGGCGGCGCGGAAGGCGCGGAATCTTGCCGAGAACGCCAGGGCCACGATCTCGGTTCGGCTCGACGGGATCGACATCGTGTTCGAGGGCCTGGTTGCCCGCGTCACCGACGCGCCGGCGCTCGAACGGCTCGCGGCACGATTCCGCGAGGGTGGCTGGCCGGTCGAGGTGGAGGGTGACGCGTTCACGGCGCCATGCAGCGCGCCGAGCGCGGGCCCGCCGCCATGGAACCTGTATCGGTTCACGTTCGACACGGTCTTCGGGGTCGCCACGACGGAGCCGTACGGGGCGTCGCGCTGGCGCTTTCCGTAGGGCTGGCCGGCCCGGGTCAGGGATCCCGAACCACATCCGCGCCCGCCGTCGCCCGACGGCGGGCGCATCCGCCCCCCCCGGCCCGGCTCGCTACGCTGCCCTGCCGGAGGAGGCTTGCCGTGCGCGTCACCGTCACCCCTGAGCAGATCCAGTCGGCGTTCGAGGCGGTCAAGGACGACCCGTCCTTCGACGAGAGCCGCGGCCTGTGGGAGCGCGGCCATGCACCGGTCGAGATGCTCCAGGCGATGTGCCTGCGACCCGAGATCCTGCGGGCGTTCGCCGGCTTCGGCGGCTCCGTCTATCCCGGCGGGCTGCTCGAGCGCCGGATCAAGGAGCTCGTGATCATCGCTGCCTCGGTCGCGAACGAGTGCCAGTTCTGTGCCGATGCCCACTGCGACATCGTCGACATCTGGGACATCGTGGACACCCCGCTGGCGGTCATCGACGAACCGGCGGCGCTGCCGCCCCGGGAGCGGCTCGCGGTCTCGTACACGAAGGCCGTCGTCGCCGACTCGAACGCCGTCCCCGAGGCACTCTCGCGGGAGCTGCACGAGCAATTCACCGACGCCGAGCTGGTCGAGCTGACCTTCCTGATCGGCTACATCAACATGCTCAACCTGTTCAACAACGCGCTGGGCATCCGGTACCACGGCGAGTACGGGCTGCTGCGCCCGGCGAGCTGAGTGACCCCGCTCGGCTGAGCGCCAGGGTCAGGCGACCGCGATTGCCTGCATCGAACGGATCGTGGCCACGACTGCGCCGACGAGGTCGTCGACGTCGGCATCGGTCGTCGGCGTCGCCAGTGCGCCCATGCCCCGCGGCGCCAGGTGGAAGCCATCGAGCAGGAGGCCGAGGAACAACGCCGACTGTGGTGTGAGCCCCTCGGGTGCCACGAGGCTCGAGCCCGGGAAGACCTGGAAGATCGAGGCGATCCCGTCGGCGCGTGCGTCGAGCCCCTCGTGCTCGAACGCCGTGCCGAGGGCGGCGCGCAGGCGATCGCCGAGTCGCTCGAGTTGGTCGTACCGATCCGGCGTGAGGTGCCGGAGCGTCGCCAGGCCGGCCGCGGCCGCCACGGGATTGCCGTTGAACGTGCCGCCGTGGACGAGGGCGCCCGGGCGTCGGGCATCGAACTGGTCCATGACCTCCGCACGGCCGCCGAACCCTCCCGACGGGTAGCCGCCGCCGATGATCTTGCCCAGGGTCGTCAGGTCCGGCCGGACCCCGCCGAGGCGGCCCTGTGCGCCGTTCGGGCCGACGCGGAAGGCGATCACCTCGTCGAAGATCAGCAGCGCGCCGATCCGCTCCGTCAGGTCGCGCAGGAAGCGCAGGAACTCGGGCGGCGCGGCGCGGACCCCGCCGGCGCCCTGGACCGGCTCGATGATGATCGCGGCCAGCTCCCGCTCGCGGCCGGCGATGGCCCGCTCGACGCCCTCCGGGTCCGCCCAGGGCAGCTCCAGCACCAGGTCCGACGTCGCTCGCGGGATGCCCGGCGAGCCGGCGAGGACCGTGTCGTGCGTGCCGTGATAGGCGCCCTCGAACTTCGCCAGCAGATCCCGCCCGGTGAACGCCCGCGCGGCGCGGATGGCGAACATGGTCGCCTCGGTGCCCGAGTTCGTGAACCGGATCCGCTCGATCGAGGGCAGGCGGCCGCGGATCTCCTCGGCCAGCTCGATCTCGGTCTCCGTGGGCGCGGCGAAGGCGGAGCCGCGCCGGACCTGCGCCTCGACGGCGGCGACGACCGCCGGGTGCGCGTGGCCGAGGATCAGCGACGTGTAGTTGCCGAGGAAGTCGCGGTACTCGTTGCCGTCGAGGTCCCACGTCCGGATGCCTTCGCCGCGGGCCATGTACGGCGGGTAGGGAGCGCTGAAGATGGTCGTCCGCGTGGAGCCGCCGGGGAGCGAGCGGGACGCGCGCCCGAAGGTGGCCGCCGAGCGGGGCGTCCGGGCGAGGTACTCGGCGACGAGCGAAGCGGGCACGCGCGGATGATCCCTCCCCGAGCTGCGGCTGTCACGACCGCGTCGCGCGCTCAGGCGGTTCGGGCTCCCTGCGCTCGCACCAGCTCGCCGCCGTCGGCGCGGCGGATCACAGCGGACCACGCAGTCCCGGGGCCGTGCACGGCGACCTCGACCTCGTCGCCGCGCGCCGCCGAGGCGAGGTACTCGAGGCGGTAGGAGCGCGGCTGCTCCGTGATCGCCTCGCCCCAGCCGGCCTCCTCGAGCGCCTCCTCGAGCCAGTCCACGTAGACCGCGTTGTTGACGTGGTCGAGCGGGTCGAGATCGCTCGGCCGGACGCGCAGCCGGCGCACGACGGCCGGTGCGCCGGCGGGTGCCGCCACGCGCACGATCTCGCTGCGGACCTCGGGATTCGTGAACGCGAACCCGAAGTCCGCCGGGATGCGCACGACCCGGTTGCGGGCGTCGAGGAGCACCCAGTCCGTGGTGACCGTCGCCGCAACACGCCCGTCCGCCAGCCGGCACTCGCCCAGTCGCCGGGCCCAGATCCGGCGATGGCCTACGACCGCCGTCGACACGCGGAGCGTGTGCCCGATCGGGATCGCCGCGCGCACCTCGAGCTCGCAGCCGCGGACCACCCAGCCGAGCCCGCGCGCCTGGTACCAGGCGCGATCGAATCCGAGCTGCTCGGAATGGCGCCAGGCCACGTCCTGGGCGTACCGGAGGAGGGCCGAGGTCCGCAGGAGGCCATTCGCGCCGGCCTCGTCGAAGCGCACCCGGTAGCCGGCGAGGTAGCCGTTGTCGATGCCCGGGACGGGTCGTGCCTGCTGGCCCGTGAGGCCGGGATCGAGGGCCGCATTGGGGGCGCGCGAGTCCACGCCCGAAGCCTAGCCCGAGGTCGGGCTCAGAGCGTCGTGCGCTCCACGTTTCGGCGGCCGATGCCGGTCAGGAAGGAGTCGCGGCGGCGCGGCCCATGGGAGGCGACGATGCGCGCGGCGCGCGCCTTGAGCACGCGCATCCGGTGCGCGGCCGCGGGGTTCCACGCGCCGGAGTAGGCGCGCGTCGCGTCCGCCCGCACCTTGGCGGCATCGCGGCGGTGGCCGCGCAGCTCGAGATCGGCGACCGCGTCGAGGACGGCGCGGTACAGCCCCGGCAGAACCTCGGCGACCGGCTGCTGCTCCACCACGGAAGCATCGGTGGCCGATCGCCCGGCTGTCATCGACCGCAGGTACCAGCGCCGTTCGGGCGTTGGGACCAGCGCGGCGTGAACGTAGGTATTGCCACGGGTGGAGAGATATCAGTCGCCGGCGTGCCACCCGGTCCGGACGTCGAAGTCGGCGAATCCGCCGATGGCCGGTGACCAGATCGCGTCGACCCGCTCCACCGCCGCGCCGTCGGGACCCTCGCGCAGGATCCCGAGGAGCGCCTCCAGCGCGTCCCGCGGACCCTCGGCGACGCAGCGCACGCGGCCCGAAGGCTCGTTGGCGACCCAGCCGGTGAGCCCCAGCCGCGTCGCCTGGCGGATCACGAAGATTCGATAGCCGACGCCCTGGACGCGCCCGTGCACGACCGCTTCGAGCCGCTCCGCCGTGGTCACGCGGCCCAGCCCAGCGCCAGCGCGTCGACGACGAGCTCCGGGCTGACGTTGCCCTCGAGCCGCTCGCCCGCGAGGTCGAGCCGGCGCAGCTGCGCGGCGGCGAATCCCGCCGGGAGCCGCGCCGAGGCGGCCTCGAGATCGTCGAGCAGGTCGACCTGGCGCACGTCGCCCGGCTCGCCCAGCCCGACCAGCGCGAGGTCACGGACCACGTCGCGCCAGATCGCCACGAGCGCGAGCGCCGCCGCTCGTCGCTCAGCCGCGGGCACGCGGACGGCCGGGCCGCCGGCCGGCTCCGCCTCGGCCGCGACGGCCGCGGAGGCGGGATCGGCGGCGGCCGGACCGGCGCCGGTCCCGCGACGGCCGCGACCACGGCCCTGGGCGCCGCCGCCGCTTGACCCGTCCGGGGCTCTGAGCGCGAGCGTCATCTCCGCCGTGCGAGCGAGGAGGTCGCGCGCGATCCGCAGGCGGTCGGCGCGTTGGGCGATGGTCAGGTCGAGGAGGGTCCGGGCGACCTCGCCACGCACGACGAGCGACGCCGGCGCCCGGGCGAGGGCGACGGCGTCCCCGGGCCGGCCGCCGGACAGGCGAGCGAGTCGGGCCGCGAC
>DATJGH010000022.1:0-8027 GCA_035495215.1 Patescibacteria group bacterium | reverse complement strand
CCTTCTGCTCCCAGAGCGTGTCGACCTCGCGCTTGAGGTCCTCGATCCCCTCGAAGCTCTGGTACACGCTGGCGAAGCGGATGTAGGCGATCTGGTCGAGAGCGTGGAGCTTCTCCATCGCGAGCTGCCCGACGCGCGATGACGGCACCTCCGTGATGCCCTCACCGCGGAGCTGCGCCTCGATCTCGTCGGCGGCCTGCTCGGCGGCGGATTCCGGAACGGGCCGACGCGTGAGCGCCTTGCGCAGCCCGTTGGCGAGCTTGTCGCGGTCGAACTCCTGGCGGGTGCCGTCGCGCTTGACGATCAGCAGACGCGCCGCCTCGACGCGCTCGTAGGTGGTGAATCGCGCGCTGCACGCTGCGCACTCGCGCCGCCGGCGGATCGTTGCGGCGTCGTCGAGGTCTCGCGAATCGACGACCCGAGTGTCGCGCTCACCGCAGACAGGACATCGCATCCGGTGCTCAATGCCTCCCCTGCACCACTATCCATTGTGGTGTTCGGGAATCGTACCACTAGATGTGGGCCTCCAGGCAAGCAGGGCCCAGGCAAGCAGGCGCCGCAGGTCAGCTCAGGGCCCGGAGCTCCGCGAGCAGCGCCTTGCCAACCTCGAACAGGTCGCCGACCACGACGAGATCGGCGAACTCGGCGATGGGCGCGTCGGGATCGCGATTGATGCCGATGATCGTGCCCGCGGTCTGCATCCCGACCTTGTGCTGGATCGCGCCCGAGATGCCAAGGGCCAGGTAGAGCTGCGGCTTCACGATCTTGCCGGTCTGGCCGATCTGCTGGGCGTAGGGGATCCAGCCCGAGTCGACCGCGGCGCGCGTCGCGCCCACTGCGCCACCGAGCTCGCCTGCGATCTCCTCGACGAGCTTGAACCCGTCCTCGCCACCAACGCCGCGACCGCCGGCGACGATGATCCGGGCCTCCTCGATCGGCAGCGTGGCCGCGGCCTCCTCGATCCGTTCCACGATCCTGACCAGGGGCAGCGCGAGCTCACCCTCGGCCTTGGCTGCCTCCACCTTGCCCGCCGCCTTCGCCTTCTCGGCGGTCACGACGTTCGGGCGGACGGTGACGATCCCCCACTCCCCGTCCGCGAAGGCCGAGGTGGTGACCAGCTTGCCACCGAACACGCTCATCTCGACCGCGGGACCCCCGTCCGCCCATGACACGGCGGTCGCGTTGACGAGCACCGGCCGTTCGAGCAGCGCCGCCAGCGTTCCGGCGACGTCACGGCCGTCGGGGCCCGCTCCGGTGAGGACCGCGACAGGTGATTCGGACGCGAGAATCGCCGCTGCCCGTTGCGCCGCCGGCTGGGCCCACGCGTTGCCCTCCGCCGCCTGCTCGACGATCGACACGACGCGCGGGAGGTAGGCAGCGAGCTCCTCTGCCGCCGCCTTCGGGTCCGCGGCGATGACCAGCCCCGCAGCCGACGTGCCAGCCGAATCGGCAAGGGTGCGCGCGAGCGTCGCGACCTCGGTCGAGCCCTTGGCCAGCGAGCCATCGGCGTTCGTCTCGGCGATGACCCAGATCGCGCCCTTCGCGCCGGCCATCAGATGAGCCTCCGGGCCGCAAGCAGCTCGGCGATCGCCTTCGCGCCCTCTTCCGGCGTGCCGCGGACGACCTGGGTCGCGCCGCGCGCAGGCGGCTTCTGCTGGCCCGTCACCCGTGTCCGCGACGCTGCGCCGCCGACCGCCCCGGCGTCGAGCCCGAGGTCGGCCAGCGACCGGGTCACGATCGCTTTCGACCGGGCGGCCATGATCCCCTTGAGCGACGGGTAGCGCGGCTCGCCGAGCAGCTGCGTGCCGACGATCAGGGCCGGCATCGGTGCCTCGAGCACGTCGAAGCCGGTCGGGCTGATCCGCCGGACCTTGACGATGCCGGCGTCCGGATCCGGCTCGATCTTCGCCGCCGAGGACAGGTACGGCAGCTTGCGCCTCGTGGCGATCGCGGCGCCGACGACGCCGCCGACCCCGTCGGAGGTATCGAAGCCCGCGAGCACGATGTCGTACTCCAGATCCCCGAGCGCCGCGGCCAGGACCTGGATCGTCGACCACTGGTCCGAGCCGGCGAGCGCGGGATCGCTCACGAGCACGCCCCGATGGGCGCCCATGGCCAGGCCCTTGCGCATGGTCTCGACGGCGTTCGGCGGCGCCATCGACAGCAGGGTCACCTCGCCGCCGTGGGCCTCGACGAGCTTCAGCGCCGCCTCGAGAACGTACTCGTCGTTGCCGTTGATGACCGCCGGCGAGGCCGCTCGATCGAGCCGGCCCTCGGCGTTGAGGCGCTCGGCCGCGGCGGCCGGATCGGGAACCGGCTTGGTCAGGACGACGATGCGCACGACCGGAAGGGTAGTCGGCGCGCCGTCAGTCGTCGGCCAGGAGGCGGCCCCAGCCGAGCTTGAGCATCCCGTGGCCGTTCGCGCTGAGGTATTCGACGTCGATCCGGTGGATGCCAGCCCCGAGCGCCTTGAAGGCGGTGACCTCGACGGGAGCGCCATTGTCCAGCCAGCGATCGATCAGCGGCTCGCCATCGATCGAGATGACGACGGCGCCCGACCAGACCGCGCCGATCGTGTAGGTCCCGGCCGATGCGAATACGAAGTCGCCGCTCCAGCGGGCCGCGAAGCCGTGCTTCGCGTCGTCGAGCCAGTAGCCGCCCGGCCCCTTCGCACGCCAGTCGAAGCTCAGCATCGCGTCGCGCCGGACGAACCACGCCGGGTTGTCGAACGTTGCGCCGAAGTAGGCACCGCAGAACGACCCGAGCTCGAGCGCCCCTGCCACCACGCCGTCCGCGTCCGGCCCGGCGCACGCAGCCACGGGGGCGTTGACGACGTCGCCCGTGTGGAACTGCTCCCCGGGATAGCCGATGAAGTACACGGGGATCGACTGGGTGACGCCTCGACCCTGGTACTGCCGTGCGAAGTGGAGATGCGGGACACACCGCGAGTACCCGGTGTTGCCGGACCTGGCGATCACCTGGCCCGCCGCGACGATGTCACCGACCTTGACCGCGACGGTCGACAGGTGGGCATACAGGGTCGCGCTCCCGTCGTCGTGGTAGATCGTCACGTAGTTCGCGTTGTCGAGCAGCTGCGGGCCGCCACACGCCGTCTCGCCGTCATGGACGAACGCGACCACGCCCGCAGCGGCCGCCAGCACGTCGGTGCCGAGGTCGAGGCCGAAGTCGTAGGCAAACGCGTTCTTGCCGTTGTGGCTGAACGTCGAGTTCCAGCCCTGCTCGATCCGGACGTCCCTGCCCGAGGCGATGGGCAGCCGGAACCCGGCGACCTGGCCCGGCTCCTGGGCGCGGGGCGCCGGGACCTGGTCAGCCTTCAGCCGAGCGCCGGCCAGCTCATGCGTTGTCCCGGAGCCGCCGGCAAGCGCCGGCGTGGGGACGAGCGCCGCGAGGGCGAGCGCCGCGAGGAGGCATGCGCGCGGGAAGCGCAGCCGGCCACGAAACGACAATACGGACTCCAGACGCGGAGGCCACACCGGGCGCGGGGGCCGCAGGGATGGGTTCGCGGGGGATGGGTTCGCGGGGGATGCGTCAGCGGCGCCTCCACGCCGTCAACTCGCGGACCATACCCGACGTTGCAGATGCGTGCATGTTTTCGGATCGGCCGGGCAACAGCCGCGCAAACCGTCCGGGCCGGATTGAACGCGACGACTGGGGTTCAGTCGAGCTTGCCGAGCAGCCCTCGCGCGATCACCAGCCGCTGGATCTGCTGCGTTCCTTCGTAGATCTGGGTGATCTTCGCGTCGCGGAACATGCGCTCGACCGGGTAGTCGTCGGTGTAGCCGTAACCGCCCAGCACCTGCACCGCGTCGCTCGTCACCGCCACGGCCGTGTCCCCGGCGATCAGCTTGGCGATCGCCGCCCAGCGCGACGCATCGGGCGCCCTGGCCTCGATCTCGGTGCACGCCTTGTACGTGAGCTGGCGGGCGGCCTCGGTTCGGGCGTCCATGTCCGCGAGCATGGCCTGGACCATCTGGAACTCGCCGATCTTCTTGCCGAACTGTTTGCGCTCCCGTGCGTATTGGGCGGCGACGTCGAGGGCGCCCTGGGCGATCCCGACGGCCTGAGCGGCGATGCCCGGCCGTGAGCGGTCCAGCGTGGCCATGGCCAGCTCCCAGCCCTGGCCCTCGGCGCCGATCCGGCTGCCCTCGTCGACCCGAACGCCGTCGAAGTTGAGCTCCGCGGTCGGGCTGCCGCGGATGCCCAGCTTGTGCTCGAGGCGGGCGACCTTGAAACCGTCGGTGGGAACCTCGACGGCGAACGCGGACATGCGCCTGTGCCGCGGCGCGTCGGGATCGGTGACCGCGAACACGGTGATCAGCCCGGCCACGCTGCCGTTGGTGATGAACCGCTTCGTGCCCGAGATGTGGTAGCCGTCGCCCTCCCGGATCGCCCGCGTCCGGAGCGCGGCCGCGTCCGAGCCGGCCTCCGGCTCGGTCAATGCGAACGCCGCGAGCTTCCTGCCCGAGGCGAGGTCCGGGAAGAAGCGGGCCTTCTGTTCGTCCGTGCCCGCGAGGAGCAGCGGCAGCGAGGCGAGCGCGTGCACGCTGAGGATGAGGCTCGAGGTCACGCACGCGCGCGCGATCTGCTCCACGGCGAGGCACAGGGTCAGGAGATCGGCACCCAGCCCGCCGTGCTCCGCCGGGTACGGCAGCCCGAGGATGTCGTGCTCCGCGAGGAGCTGGCGGATGTCCTCCGGAAACTCGCCGGTCCGGTCGATCTCCGCGGCGCGGGGGGCGATCCGCTCCGCAGCGAGCTGCCGGATCGTGTCGCGCAGGAGGACCTGCTCCTCGGTCAGCCGATACATCGGGGCAATGATGCCGGACGGGCCGTGGCGATGCGCCATCCGGCTCTTGGATGGCCGGGCACGTCGATCGATGATGGGTGGTCGGAGTCGAACGCGCGAGAAGAGGTGTGGACGTGCGTCGCGGATGGCTTCCCGGCGGCCGAGCTGCCTTCATCTGTGTCCTCGCCCTCGTCGCGGGCGCCTGCCAGCCGTCGCCGAGCACGCCACCTGCCGCGACAGTCTCGCCCCCGCCGACCGCCTCGGCGGCCCCTTCGAGTGCCGGGTCGCCACCGCGGCCTCCTACCGCGACACCGGACTCGACGCCTACCCCGATCCCGCCGATCACTCCCAGCAGCGACGCGATCGTCGTCCGGCTCGACCTCGCAAGCGACGTCGGCGGGGCCGCGCTGGCCATGGTCCTCTATGACGACGGCTCGCTCGTGGACCTGCGCTGGGGCAGCGGCCCGATCGTCAACGCCCTGACCGCATCGGGGCTGCAGACGGTGGTCGAAAGGTTCCGCGAATCCGGGTTGTTCACGAAGAGCCGAGGCATCCCCGCTCCGCAGGTCGCCATGGGGTTCACGACCTACAGGCTGACGTTCGTCGACGGCGCTCGCTCCATCACGGTGAGCGCGGCGAACGTCTCCAGCGATCGCGAGAGCCGCGCGCTCGTGGCGCTCGGCGACGGGATGCTGGAGGCCGGCACCTGGCTTCCGGGCGACGCCTTTGCCGCCGACGGCCGGCTCGCGCATCCCTACCTTGCCCGGAGCACGATCGTGACAAGCGAGTCCGTGCCCCTGCGCCCGTCCGACTGGACCAACTGGTGGCAGAGCCTCGCCCGCATCAGTTGGCCCTTGTCGACGCCCGCGACGCAGCTCGGCGATCCCATCGCGGTGGCCGATCAGCCCGGTCGGGCGCTGCGCTGCGGAATCATTGACGGGGTGGCCGAGTCCCGGATCCGGTCCGCGCTCGCGGGAATGGCCTTCGATCGAACCGGGTCCGAGTTCCGGACGACCTCCTGGATCCTGTGGCTGCCGGAGCCGGCCCTGCTGCGCCTCACGCTCCGGCCGCTCCTGCCCCACGAGCCCGCCGCCTGCGATGCCGCCACGCTACCGGCGCGGCCAACGCTCGCTGCCGCGCCGCGCCCCAGCCTCGCGTCGCTGCTCGAGGCGGGAGCGAGCGGTTGGACACCGGCCTCCACCAAGCCCGAGCTCTTCGTCGAGGCGTTCGAGCCCGGCGGCGAGGAACCCGTCGCGCACGTGTCCTACTACTCGGACGGGACCGTCCTGTTCCGCGATCCCCCGTCGCCGGCGGTGGGCATCGGTGCGCGGCGCCTGAGCCCCGCCGGGAAGGCAGCCGTGGACAAGCTCCTGGCGGACTCGGGTCTGATGGGGGCGTCCTATACGGAAGACGTCGCGGAGACCGCGCCACCGCACGGCATGTACACGCTTGTCCGCGACTCGGTCGTCCTCAACGGGACCGACCTCGGTCTCCATCGCCGGGCGACCAGGATCGTCAGCCTCGTCGAGCGCCTGGTCGACCCGATGTCGTGGCTGCCGGCCGGATCCTGGATCGGCGACCCGGACACGGTCCTGCCATTCCGGCCCGCGTCCATCCGGCTGGACATCGAGTTGACAGCCTGGTCCGCGCGCGACGGCGTCCTGATTCCGGTGTCGAACCTGCGCTGGCCGCTGCCCGGATCGATGTCCTCCTTCGGGAAGGTCGAGGATCCCGTGTATTACCCCGACAATCGCTCCGGCTCGCTCTCGCCCGACGCTGCGCTCGCGATCATGCGAGCGCTCGCGTCAGCCGGCGTCGTGCCAGAGGGCAACAGCACGTTCGTGCGCTACTACCTCGCCGGCGACCAGCCGGAGACGGCGGTCATCCTCGGGTTCTTCATCGAGTCAGCAGGCGACTGGGGCCCGTAGCCCGCGCCCGCCACCCCTCGAGCAGCGCTACTGCAGGACCGGCAACGCCCTCGAGCCGGGCTGCGTCGGCGCCAGCGATTCGGCGAGGAGCTCGGCGATGTCGATGGCCCGGACCGTGCCGCCGGTGTCCGACTGCGCCGCCTCGAGCCCGTCCTTGAGCATGGTCATGCAGAAGGGGCACTCGGTCGCGACGGTGGAGGCGCCCGTGGCCAGCGCCTGGGCCGTGCGTGACTCGTTGATCCGCGTGCCGCGGGTCTCCTCCATCCACATCCGACCGCCGCCGGCGCCGCAGCAGAACGTGTTCCGGCCGCGATTGTCCATCTCGCGCAGCTCGAGCCCGGCGATCGAGCCGAGGACCTCGCGCGGCTCTTCCACGATCCCGTTGTACCGGGTCAGGTAGCACGAGTCGTGCAGCGTCACGGAGCGGCCGGTGCCGCCCGAGCCATCGGCTCGAGCGTCGGCGTCGATGACCCTCAGCCGGCCGCCCGCGAGCAGCTCCCGGAGGTAGGCCGCGTGGTGGATCACGCGGAAGTTGCCGCCCAGCTGGCCGTACTCGTTGCCGATCGAGTTGAAGCAGTGCGGACACGCCGTGACGATCGTGCGCTCGCCCATCTGGTACCGGTTCAGCGTCTCGATGTTGCCCGTCGCGAGCATCTGGAAGACGTAGTCATAGCCCATCCGCCGTGCCGGGTCGCCGGTGCACGACTCCTCCTGGCCGAGAATCGCGAACCGGACCCCGGCGGCGTGCAGACAGCGCGCCACCGCCCGTGCCACCCGCTTGTTCCGCTCGTCGAACGCGGCCGCGCAGCCCACCCAGTACAGGACGTCGAGCGACTCGAGGCCGCCGGGCGAGGCCGCGAGCGAGGCCACCGTCGGCACCTCGAACGGCAGCCCACGGGTCCAGTCCGTCCGGGTCGAGGCTGGCTGGCCCCACGGGTTCCCCTGCCCTTCCATGCCGCGGAAGGCACCCGCGAGCTCGGACGGGAACCGCGATTCCTCGAGGACGAGGTTCCGTCGCAGGCCCACGATCTTGTCGACGTGCTCGATCAGGACCGGGCACGCCTCCACGCAGGCGCCGCACGTCACGCAGTCCCAGACCGCGTCGAACGGGATCGCGTCGTCGACGATCGGCTTCATGACCGCGGTCGGCGAAAGCGCGTCGTCGAGCCCGAAGTTCTCGCGGACGGCCGGCGAGTTCGGGATGAGCGGGAGGCCGTGCTCGGCCTCGACCGACATGTCCCGGATGCCCATGATGAAGGTCTTCGGATTCAGCGGTTTGCCGGTGTTCCACGCCG
>DATJGH010000021.1:0-12955 GCA_035495215.1 Patescibacteria group bacterium | reverse complement strand
ATCTCGATCGATCGCCTGGCGCTCACGTTCCGCGGTGACAACGACACCCATCACGTGAGTCTCGACGCCGGTCAGTGGCACTGCACCTGCCACTATTTCGAGTCGTGGGGTAGTTGCGTCCACCTGCTGACGCTGCAGAAGGTGTTCGGGGTCATGCTCCCCGACGCGGCGCAGGTGTCGATCTTCACGCCCGTCCAGGCCGCGACAACCGCCTGACCTCGCCGGGCGGGCCCCGGCGTTCGCTCATCGCTACCCGGGCAGGACCGCCCAGCCGATGCGCGGCTGCCCGCCGCCGTCCTGGGTGAAGAAGGCCAGCAGGCTCCCGCTCAGAGAGATGCCGCCATAGGCCGGGGCGGACTCCGACCGGCCGAGCTCGACCACCCGTCGCGTCGCCAGGTCATACACCTCGAGCCGGGCGTGGGTGACCTCGTCGAATGCGATGAATCGGTCGCCGATCGATGGTCGATTCGCCCTCGCGACGGGGATCGTGCGGACGGCATCCGTGCCCCGGTCGAGGAGGCGGAGCGCTCCCCAGTTCAGGGCGGCGTCGCCGGGGTCGGTCGTCTTCCAGACGACGAATCGCGCGTTCACGGCGGGGTTGAAGTCGTGCCCGGGACCCCGGAAGACGGTCGCCGGCGCCTGGGGCTCGGCCAGGTCGAGATGCTCGATGTGGAACTCGTCCCTGACCCCGGCCGGATCAGGCTCGATCGTCGCGTACCACAGCTCCTGCCCCGAGAGGGCCGGATACCACAGCTTCCGCTCCGCGATCGGCGCCTCGATGAGCGTGCTGACAGCCGGGAGGCTCGCGATGGCCGCCAGCCGCAACCGGCTGACCGGACCCGCGGGTGGTTCGTCGAACGCAGCCCACGCGACGTGCTCGCCATCCATCGCGAGCGTCGGGGCAACACCGGCGCCGGGTGCGCTTCCGCGATCGATCTCGACCGGTTCCCGACCCGGGGCAGCCAGGAACCAGAGGCGCCAGCCGCCTTCTCCGAATGCCCTGGGACTCTCCTCGGCGAAGGCATAGCCAGCGCGCGAACCGGCTACCGCCGTGATCGCCCCGTCTTGGCGCGGACTGGCGAAGAGGCGCTCGGGCTCCGCGGCGCCGGGCACGTACCGCCAGATCTCTGACGGGCCGTTCTCGCCGGCGGTCCAGAGCAACTGCCCGTCGGCGCTGACCGGGGCGTCCGCGGGGACATACCGAGCGTCGAGGTAGTGGAGCTCGACCGACGCGGCGTCGACCGTGGCCAGCGAGCTGGACGGCGCCGGTGTCTGCGCGACCGGCGTCGCGCTTGCGATAACCAGCGTCGTTGGCGGCACCGGGTTCGGCGCGCACCCGGCGATCACGATGAGGAGTGCGGCCAGGAGCGCAGTCGTCGCCATGCCCCGGCGACGGCCGCGCTCGATCGACGGCAGGCGGGCTACCAGACGACGTGCCCGCCCTGGTTCCACTTGCTGACCTGCCAGATCACCGACAGCGCATCGTCGAAGGCCCCGGTCGAGCCGCCGTAGCCGGCCGACGAATCCTGGTACCTGATGCTGATCGTGGCGGGGTTGCCCCAGGCGCCGTCGTAGCCGCGCAGGACGATCCAGTGGTGCGCGCCGGCGACGACCTTCGGCCAGCTCTCGAGGAAGTACGCCCCGGCGCCGCTGACGTGTGGCGCGGTCGCCAGGATGAGCGGCATCCCGAACGAGGCGATGTCCGTGACGATCTTGTTGTAGAGATCCTGCACGGTGCCGATGTCCGCGTAGGCGTAGATCCAGTTGGGTGTCGGCTTGGCCACCGCGTTCGGGTTGTTCAGCCCGTTCGCGAGGCTCGCGCCGCCCGTCCCGGCCGACGTCGTGCCCATCCACTCGGCGATCTTCGATTGCCGGCGCCAGTTCGTCGTCGAATCCTCGCCGTCGTTGTTGCCGTTGATGATCCCGCGCGTCCAGTTGATGACGACCTGGCCCGACGCGGGGCCGCAGAAGTAGTAGTTGTTCTGCTGGCGGGCCCTCGTCGCCAGCGTCTTCGCGGTCGGCGGCGCGGGAGGCGGTGGAGGCGGTGGAGGCGGCGCCGTCGGCGGGGGCGTGCCGTCGCACGGGTCGGATTCGCAGGCGTACATCGGAGCGACGCCGCGGGTCGTCTTCGAGCCCGCCGTCGCCGGTACCTGGGTTGCCGCCAACCCGACCGCGGCAGCCATCGCCAGCTTCCAGTCCATGAACGCCTGCTGCTCCGGTGTCAGCACCGAGAGCTGCGTGTCGTGGTCCGGCTCGCCATCGGCGACCCGCGCCGGGCCTGCCGCAACGGCGAAGCCCGGCAGCAGCATGAGCAATGCCAGCAACGCCGCGACCAGCCCGACCACCCATCGACTTGTGCGCCTCAGCATGTCTCGTCCTCCGCGGCGGGTTGCCGGCGGGAGGCGAGTCCAGGCGATTGGGATAGCAGCCGACGCTCACCTGGGGCTTATCTGGCGGGAGGCCCGTCGCGCCGCGCCGGCGGTGCTAGTCTTCGGCCGTCGTCTTCCCGACGACATGCTGCGTGGCCGCGAAGCCGGTGGAAGTCCGGCACAGTCCCGCTACGGTGACCATCGCCCGAGACCTGCTCGCGATGGAAGTCCGGACGCCGACCCCGCAGCGCTTGCTCAACCTTCGAGAGAAAGGGTAGGCACCGCGATGCGACCGACCGGCTGAGGCAGCCTCCCCCGACGTCCCGAGGCGCGCCGCCGCGCGCCCCGAGCTTCCCCGATCACGCCGGAGATACCCATGGCTGCCCAACCCTTCTCACGCACGACCTCGCGCCTTGCCGCGCTCATCGCGCTCCTGTTCTTCGTCCTCGGCTGCAACGCCGGCCCCGGCTCGCCGCTGTGGACACCGGCCTCCGGGACCGCTGCGCCGTTCCTCACGCCGGCGCCGACGCCGACCCCGGAGCCGACCGCGCCGCCCGCCTTCCCGATCACGATCACCGATGACGAGGGCACCGTTGTCACGATCGCGGCCGAGCCGCAGAAGATCGTCTCGCTCACGCCCGCCACCACCGAGACCCTGTTCGCGCTCGGCGTCGGGTCGCGGGTCGTGGGCAAGGTGGAGGACATCGCGAGCTATCCGCCGGAGGCGGCGTCCGTCCCGATCGTGGCGACGTTCAGCGGGGTGGACGTCGAGAAGATCATCAGCCTCGGCGCCGACCTCGTCGTGTCCGGCGGTGCCGGCCTGACCCAGGGCGCCGCCGTCGAGCAGCTGCGCCGGGCGAGCATTCCGGTGGTCGTGAGCTACCCGACAACGATCGACAAGGCGATCGCTGGCTTCCGGCTGCTCGGCCAGGCCGTCGGGGCGGCCGATGCGGGCAACAGGCTCGCCGATGACACGAAGTCGAAGCTCGCTGCGCTCGCCGCGACGGCAGCCACGGCTACCGTCAAGCCTCGCCTCTTCTACGAGATCGACGCTTCGAACGGCATCTTCACCCCGCCTGCCGAGTCGATCTACGGTGAGATGTTCACGCTCGCAGGCGCCCAGCCCATCTCCGGGAACGCCAACTACTCGATCTCGCTCGAGGACCTCGTCAACGCGGATCCGGAGGTGATCCTCCTCGGCGATGCCGCCACGGCGGGGCGGCCGACCGGGGTGACCGCCGAATCGGTCGCGGCACGGTCCGGCTGGGGCGGCATGACTGCCGTGAAGAACGGGAGCATCTTCCCGATCGACGACATCGTCGTCACCCGGCCCGGCCCGCGACTCGTCGACGGGCTCGCGGCGCTGATCGCGGCGATCCATCCGGAGCTGGCGCCGCCATCGCCCGGGCCATCGACAGCCTCCTCGGCGCCCGCCTCGACGGCGCCCTAGGCCTCGCCACGGAAGCGTTTGGACCCGTGACCGCGATCGCATCCAACCGCGCCGGCGTCATCGGGCGGCCGCGCCTCGCCCAGCGGCCGCTCGTCCTGGCGGCGATCGGTTTCGCGTTGCTCGCGGTCGCGATGGTGGCGGGCGTCGCCGCGGGCTCGGTCTTCGTGCCGCCCGGCGACACGCTCGCGATCCTCGCGCACCGCCTTCTCGGCCTGGACCTCCCGGCGACCTGGACGGCGGCGCAGGAGACGATCGTCTTCGAGCTGCGACTCCCGCGCGTGCTCACGGCGGGAGTCGTCGGGGCCGGACTGGCCGTCGCGGGCGCCACATTCCAGGGCGTCCTGCGCAACCCGCTCGCCGATCCATACGTGCTCGGGACCGCGTCCGGGGCAGCACTCGGCGCGGCGGTCGCGGTCATCGTGCCGGTTCGCGCGGTCGTGCTCGAGTTCGGGCTGCTGCATGGCCTCGCGTTCGTCGGGGCGCTCGGCGCCGTCTGGCTCGTGTACCGGCTCTCCCGCGTAGGCGGGCACGGCCAGATGACGAGCCTGTTGCTGACGGGCTACGCGGTGGGATCGCTCCTGGCGGCCGGGCTGGCGATGGCGATGTTTCTGTCGGGAACGAACCTTCGGCTGATCTTCTCCTACCTGCTCGGCGGGTTCGAGTCCGCCTCGTGGCTGCGCTTCGCCACGGCCCTGCCGCTGGTGGCCGGCGCCTCGACGCTGATCCTGCTGCGCGCCCGCTCGCTCAATGGCTTCCTGCTGGGCGAGGAGGCGGCGGCACACCTCGGCGTCGACGTCCGGCGGGAACGCGCGATCCTGCTCGGGCTCGCCTCGCTGGCGACGGCCGCGGCCGTGACCGTCTCGGGGCTGATCGGCTTCGTCGGCCTCGTCGCACCGCACGTCGTCCGCCTCGCCGTCGGACCGAACGCCAGGCTCGTGCTGCCCCTTGCCGCGATCTTCGGGGCGATCCTCATGGTCGTGGCCGACCTGGCCGCCCGACTCGCCGGCGAGATCCCCGTCGGCGTGGTCACCGCGGTCATCGGCGCGCCGTTCTTCCTCGCCCTCCTCCGACAGACCCGGGCGGGGTACGAGCTGTGATCGGCGTGCAGCGCCTCACCGTCGCCTACCGCGGCCGGCCCGCGCTCACCGATGTCGACCTCCACGTCGCCGCGGGAGAGCGCGTGGCGCTCGTCGGGCCCAACGGCGCCGGCAAGTCGACCCTGCTGCGGGCCATCGCCGGACTCGTCGAGCCGGCAGCCGGCAGCATCGAGCTCGGCGGAACGCCGCTCGGTGCCCTGGATCGTCTCGCCATCGCGCGGCGTCTCGCGGTCGTGCCGCAGTTGCCCCAGCTGCCGTTCGCGACGAGGGTCGAGGAGGTCGTCGCCCTCGGGCGACTGCCCCACGAGCACCCGATTCGCGGCCTCCGCCCTGCCGATCGAGCCGCGATCGCGGCCGCTATCGACCGCGTCGGCGTCGGCCACCTGCTCGGGCGCGACGCGCGCGAGCTGTCCCTCGGCGAGCGCCAGCTCGTCCTGCTCGCCGTGGCGGTGGCCCAGGCGGCGCCCGTCCTCGCCCTCGACGAGCCGACGGTCCATCTCGACCTCCGTCACCAGGTCGAGGTGATGGAGCTCCTCGTCGACCTCAATCAGCGCGACGGCACGACGATCGTGGCCGTGCTCCACGACGTCGGGCTGGCGGCGCATTTCTTCCCGCGCGTCGTCGTGCTCGATCGCGGCCGCCTCGTCGCCGACGGACCGCCCGCCGAGGCGCTCGATCGCGACCGGATTCGCGACGTCTTCGGCGTGGACCCCGCCCTCGTCAGGCTGCCGGCGCCGGTCCAGGCCTGAGCTCGCTCCGGACGTCTGCCGGACCAGGTCCGAGGCCAAGGCCCTCGAGCCAGCCGGCGATGTGCTCGGCGACCTCCTGCCAGCCCTCCTGGGCGATGATCCAGTGGACCCGGTTCGGGAACTCCCGAAAGTCCGTCCGCGCCGCGGATCGTTGATACGCGCGGTGGTTGCGCCGGTTCACGACCGGCGGCACGACGTGGTCCTCCCCGCCCGCGATGAGCAGCAAGGGCGCCCGACTCGCGTTGGCGAAGTCCACCTTCGTGGGACTTCGCGGGTTGACGGGCGCGAGCGCGCCCTGGAAGAACACCCGCCCCGATTCGGGCACGACCTGCCGGACGTAGGCGTCGCGCGCCTCGGCGGCCGGCAGGGTATGGACGAAGCCGTACCGGAACTCGCCGAACGACCAGCGGACGACGCGCGTCCCGAAGGCGGAGCGAAGGAGCGCCCCGCCCAAAGCCCGGAAGGCGCTCGGCTCGAACGGCCAGACGCCCCGCGGCGGCGCCGAGTCGATCGCGACGCCCGCTGCCCCGAGGCCACGGTCGAGCAGGATCTGGGTGAACAGCCCACCGAACGAGTGGCCGATCAGGATCGGCGGTTCCGGATGGTCGAGGCTGCGCAGGATGCGCTCGTAGTGATCGACGATCTCGCCGATGCCGAGTCCCTTGAGCGGCGAGGGATCGGCGCGAATTGCCTCGACGGAGCGGTCCTTGCCTGGCCACGCAGGCGCGATGCACCGGTAGCCGCGAGCCTCGAACCAGGGCAGCATCCGTTCCCAGCACGCGGCCGTCACCCACGCCCCGTGGATGAACACGATGGTGCGAGCCACCACTGGAGCCTACCGGTTAGGCCGCAGCCCCGAGGGCGGCCTCCGTCAGCTGGGCGACGACGTCGGCCGTCTTGTTGAGGTCCGTCCCGGAGCGCGGCATGGTGGCAGTCGGACCGAAGCCGACGATCCGATTCGAGGCCGCGAGCAGGCGCACCGCGATCACCGCGGTCCAGACCGAGATCCCGCCACGCTCGGGCATGGCGACCGACAGGCTCTCCGACGCATCGATCGCGTCCAGGTCGAACGCGATGTACATGCCGTCGCAGCGCGCCCCGACGACGCGGGCCCATGTCTCGAGCGCGGCCAGGCCGGCCGGGCCGGCGAGCATGCCCGCCCCGAAGTGCGCGATCGGGGAGGCGGCGAGCATCCGCGACTCCTCCTGGTCGAGGACCTGACCGCCGAGGAGCGCAGCGTCTTCCTCCTTGACCGTGGGCCCGTCGCATGCCTTGACCAGGCTCGGGTCACCGCGGCCGCAGAGCATCGCGAAGGGCATCCCCCAGACGTTGCCCGAGGGCGTCGTCGTCGGGATGTTGAAGTCGCCGTGGGCATCGAACCAGGCGATCGCCAGTCTGGCGTTCGGATCGCGCCGCTTGAGCCCGGCCATCGCCGCGGCATGCGACGTGCAGTCGCCGCCGAGCAGGAGGAGCCGGTTGGTGTCACTGACCGCTCCGCCGCCAGCGGCGCCCATGACCTGCTCGACACGCGCCGCGAGCTGGGGCAGGTAGTCGATGATCCGCTGCCAGTTCTTCATGATCGGGTCGGTGTCCGCCCACCAGCCCGCCTCGATCGGGACGTCGCCATGGTCGATGAGCGACGCGCCGGCGAGGCCCGCCCGGCCCCGGAGCCGCTCGAGCAGGTTCACGGCGCGCAGCGCGGACGGACCCTTGTCCATGCCGGGGAAGTGGCCCCCGAGCGCCGTCGGCGAGCCGAGGATCGCGATCGTGTCCGTCACCGCCCGCGCAGTCTAGCCGGGGTGGTCGGTGCGGACGGTCACCGCGGGCGCATCATCGCCGGGTGCGCATCGCCGACTTCGCGCTGGAGCGCTACTTCGCCCGCTGGGAGTTCGCGGTCGAGCACGTCCTCGGGGCCAGCGACGTCGAGGGCTGGTCGATGTCCGAGCTGCTCGCGCTCGCCGACGACGAGACCCGCTCGATGTGGGACGGGCTTCGCCTCGGCTACACGGAGTCGACCGGCCATCCGCTGTTGCGCGCCGAGATCGCGAAGCTGTACGAGTCGCTCGATCCCGACGACGTGCTGGTCTTCGCGGGCGCCGAGGAGGCGGTGTTCTGCCTGTTCAGCACATCGGTCGAGGCGGGCGACCACGTCATCGTCACCTGGCCCGGCTATCAGTCGCTGTACGAGGTCGCGCGGGCGGCCGGTGCGCATGTCTCGCTGCATGCGCTCCTCGAGGACGACGGCTGGTCGCTCGATGTCGACCGGCTGATCCGCTCGTTCCGCCCGGAGACGCGGGTCGTCGTCGTCAATGCCCCGCACAACCCGACCGGGATGCTGCCCTCGGAGGCCGACTGGCGACGCCTCGCCGCGGCCTGCGCGGAAGCAAGGATCCGGCTGGTCGCCGACGAGGTCTACCGGTTCCTCGAGCACGACGAAGCGGCGACGCTGCCGGCCGGCGCGGACCTCGACGAGCGGGCGATCTCGATCGGGGTCATGTCGAAGTCGTTCGCCCTCGCGGGCCTGCGGATCGGCTGGCTGGCGACGCGCGATCGTGCCGTGCTCGAGCGGTGCGCGCGGATGAAGGACTACACGACGATCTGCTCGTCGGCGCCCTCGGAGGTGCTCGCGCTGATCGGGCTGCGGGCCCGCGACCGCGTCCTCGCGCGGTCGCGCGAGATCGTGGCGGCGAACCTCGAGGTCCTCGACCGGTTCTTCGACCGTCGCGCCGACGCCCTGCGCTGGGTGCGACCGAGGGGCGGCTCGATCGGCTTCCCGCGGCTGGTCCCGGGTGGGCCCGCCGGCGCGTCGGCCGAGCGCTTCGCGGCGGCGCTCGTCGAGAAGACCGGTGTGCTGCTGCTGCCGTCGTCGACCTTCGGCGTCGGCGACTCGCACGTCCGGATCGGCCTCGGCCGGAGGGACCTGCCCGAAGCGGTCGAGAAGCTCGAGCGCTTCCTCGATGCCTAGCCTGGGTGCGACGCGGGCGGGCCCGCGCGGCGCCGTCCTCGCCATGGTGCTCGCAGGCTGCTCGATCCTTGCCCCCACCGATCCCCGACTGTGCTCCGCGGCGCAGGATCTGAGCCAGGCAATGACCCTGGTCGCGACAGCCGTCGATGCGGACGGGAAGGGCGATATCGCTCGAGCGCAGGGCCTCGCGACCCAGTCACGAACGCTGGGTGAGGCCGGGCACGCGACGCTCGACAGGATGCCCGACGAGGAGAAGCCGAAGCCCGCGTTCCAGGCGCTGCTCGAGGTGTACCTCCACGCGGGCCAGGCGGCCAACGCGCTCCTGCCAGCGTACGAGGGCACGCATGCCATGGCGGTCTCGGAGCTCGAAGCCGGCTCCGTCGCGCTGACGAAGGCACGCGCAGAGCTGCCAGCCATGTGCTTCGACCTCCCGGCCGACATCGAGACGCCGGGATCGAGCTGAGGCGCTAGCCGGAGGTCCGCGACGGGCTGGCGTTGCCGACCGCGCGGGCGGCGCGCTGGCCCTGGGCCGCGGCGCCGAGGGCCGCGAACGCGGAATCGCGCTCACGCGCGGACCCGAACGTGAGCGTCAGGTCGTCGTTTTCGCTGCGCACGCGCAATGCCGGTTCGGAACCTGCGAGCAGATGCACGACGCCGGCATCGACGGCGGTGAAGGCCGAGTGCAGCCGGACGGGCATGCGCCGCTCGCCGGCGAGCGCGAGGTCCGCAGCGCCGGGATCGGTGCCCGAGAACGAGAGGGTGCCGGGCGCGGCCGCGCGGCCGCGCGCGCCGGTGTCGCTTCGGACGGTGACGCGCAGCGCGCTCGTTGCGGGCCTGGCGTCGCCCGGCGCCTCGCCCGCGAACACCGGGTAGCGCGTCCGTCGCGCGACGATGAGCAGGACCGCGGCCGCGGCGAGGCCGATGGCCGTCCACGGCGGCGGGAGCTCGCTCGCCAGGTGTGCGTCGGCATCCAGCGGCGCCGACCAGGCGTACCCCGGCGGGACGCCCTCCCTCCCGCCGACGATCCGCCCGCTGACCGTCGTCCGGCCCAGCGGGAGCTCGGGCCGGCTGCGGATGACGAGGTACGCGTTCGGCGCCGCGGGGTCGGTCAATCGATAGAGGTGCAGGAAGTCGGTCGAGCCCTGCTCGTCGGCGAGATCGCCGCTCACGATGATCCAGCTCTGGAGCGACCCCAGCTTGCCGGCGGCCAGGTCGGCGAGGCTCATCCGCTGCGGTGACGCCTCGCCCGCCCACAGGAGCGTGAGCACGACGGCGCCCAGGAGCATCAGGCGGGCGAGCCACTTGACGGCCACCCCGAGCGCCCGCCCTCCCGGCAGGCGACGCAGCTGCTCGACACCCGCGGCGAGGACGAGGACCGGGAAGCGGAGGATCGCGGTCACGGCCGCGATCGAGGGGCGAGGCCGCGCCGACCGTGCGCGGTCAGGCCGGCTCGGGCTCCGGGCGGCGGAATCGGAAGAACAGCCACGTGCCGATCGAGAGTGCACCAAATGCCGCGAACACGCCAAGCGCCGCGGCGAAGGCCGCCGGCGACAGCTCGGACACATAGCCCGAGGTCGGCCCGATGAGGATGTGGACGAACGCGAACACGGACAGGCCAAAGAGCACGGCCCAGGCGAGTCGATTCCACTTGTACAGGGCGTAGCCGGGCATGAACTTCAGGGGCATGAGCCCGAACGCGGTCGCCTCGAGGCCGGCCACCAGGATCGCCGCGAAGGCCGTCGACGCCAGGGTCACCTCGAAGCTGTCCTCGGCGAAGCCGGCGGTCCGCACCCAGGTCAGCCCGAGCCAGGCGATCACCGCCGCGGCGAGCGTCCACATCGAGCCGAGGAACGTCTCGCGGCCCTCCTCCCGGTCGGACACCTCGGTCGCGAAGATCGCGCCGAGCACGATCCCGTACAGGTAGCCCGGCTGCAGGTTGCCGATTCGCGAGACCAGCACGAACAGGGCGGCGATCACGAGCGCCCACGGCAGCGGCCGCAGGCGCCCGAGCTCGCCGGTCTTGCGCCGGTGGGCCAGCATCGGCGGCAGCTTGAAGCTGGCCAGCACCACGACGAGCCCGACCAGGAAGCCGAGGAACTCGGCGAGCCCGTGGATGTCTGGCCCGAACGACGGGTCGACGAACGAGCTCACCAGCGCCGTCAGCGCGAGGAACACGAGCACGCCGCCCCGGCCGTGCCGGTTCAGCCAGCCGTTCAGCCGCCCCAGCGGGCCACGCGTCAGCCAACCGGCGACCACGCTGTAGTTGCTCTCGACCGTGTTGTTGAACAGCTCACCGGCGAAGCCGATGATCAGCAGCAGGAGCAGCGCCACGGCCAGGCTGCCCCCGACCGCGCCGACGTCGGTATTGAGCTTTCCGACCGCCAGGACCGAATCGGCGAACGTCGGCGCGTGCGGCGGCGGGACAGCCGGCGGTGGCGCGGCCGGCGGCGGCTCCGACGCCGCCGGGACGGACGTTGCGGCCGCCAGCTCCTGGGTCGGCTGGAAGGTCGGCGGCACGGGTGTGGGGGTGGCAGTGGGTGCCGCCGAGGGCGACGCCGCGGACGATGCTGATGGTGACCCGCCCGTCGCCGGCTGGGTCACGGCGGGGGTTGGCGTCGGCTTCGGGGTCGGCTTCGGCGTTGGCTTGGGCGTGCTCCTGGGCGTCGCCCTGGGCGTGGGCGGCGGAGGCGTGGGCGGCGGCGGCGTCGGCGGCACGAACACCGATTCCACGTGGTAGCTCGGGGCGCCCTCGATGGTTGGCGAGAGGCCACCCGTGAACGTGCATGTGCCGATTGCAGCGGGGCCACGCGTCTCCCCCACCTGCTGGATGTCGCCGACCGCGTTGACGAAGTCCGCAACCTTGTTCGGCGCCCCGCAGGTCGTCTGGTGCATGTCTGCCATCCAGGCACGCGAGCCCTGATCGAGCGGAATGTTGGTCTGCGCAAAGGTCTGCAGCGAGTCTTCCTGGCCCCCGGCCGGCTTGATGAGCGCATACCAGCTCGCGACCCGCGTCTGTCCGGTGCAGGTGACGTCATCGGTCGAACCGGTGCAGCGCATCAGGTACGTCTTGGTGGCCAGGTCGACGAGCTGCTCGACGGTCGCTGCCCGGACGAGCGCAGGAGCCAGCAGGCTGATCGTCAGGACGGTCAGCAGGCCCCCGAGCAGGCGCATGCGTGCGCGCATAGGCCGGACAGTATGCCCACCGGACCGCCCCGAATCGATCGGGAATTGCCCTAACGCACCGTGAATCCACCGCCCTGATCGTCAGGCATCGTCTGCGCTCCGGCGCAGCCGTGCGGACCAGGCGCCCGCGAACCCGCCGATCGCCGCGAAGACGAAGGCAGCAGCGGGCGCCGGGAGCGATTCACGCTCGATCACCGGGATCCAGCCGCCGACAAAGACGATCAGGACCGCGGCCCACGCGAACGAGCCGGAACCGTCGACGAGCGTGGCGACCGCGCTCACGACGATCAGGCCGGCCACGGTCATGCCGGTCGCGTCGAAGCCGCGGCTGGAATCCACGAGCGCAATGGCGAGGCCGCCGAGCAGCGCGATGGCACAGGCGAGGGCGCGTCGACGGGTCGTGGACGGCCTCAGGCGCGCTTGCGCGGCAGGTCGAGGAATGGGAGCGGGACCACCGTCGCGTTGACTCGACCCCGGTGGCCTTCGACCGTCCATTCGACCGCCAGCGCCGTGCCCGGCGCCTCGTATGCGGGCGAGACCGAGGCGAGGCCGATTGCCTGCTTGAGGATCGGGCTCCAGCCGTGGCTGGTGACCTTGCCGATCTGCCGGTCGCCTCGCGGCGCAAACACCGGGACCGGCGAACGATCGATCGAGGCTGAGATCGCGGGTGGCAGGCCCTGGCGCGAGAAGGACTGCTCGATGCCCGCCCACTCGAGCTGGACGCCGACGAGCCGTCGCGCTGGTCCGCCCTGTGCCTGCTCCCGGCGCAGTGCCAGGCGGCCCACGAAGTCGCCCGCGTCGAGGTCGATCAGGCGGCCCATGGCCAGCTCGTACGGGGAGTAGTTCTGCTCCGGGTTCAGCGCGTGTCGCGCCGACGTGTAGTCGACCTCGAGCAGCACGAGGCCCGCCTCGAGCCGGGCGACGTCGAGCGCCAGCATCCCGGCTGGTCGGATGCCGTTCGCCCGACCAACCGTCATGACCGCATCCCACGCCTCGGCCGCGCGATCGGCGGGTATCCACAGCTCGTAGCCGAGATCGCCGGTGTAGCCGGTGCGCGAGACCTCGATGTCGATCCGCCTGCGACCCACGCGCAGCGTTGACGGGCGCCGGCGGAAGTAGCGGAGCTCACCGAACGGCTCCTC
>DATJGH010000020.1:0-5442 GCA_035495215.1 Patescibacteria group bacterium | reverse complement strand
CGCCCCGCGATCGTGTGGCTGGACCAGCGGCGGACCGAGGGGCTGCCCGAGATCGGCGGCTTGTGGGGCCTCGGCTTCCGGGTCATGGGCGTCCGCGACACCGTCGCCCGGTTCCAGGCGGACGCCGAGGCGAACTGGATCGAGCGCAACGAGCCCGCGGTCTGGAAGCGGATCCGGCGCTACGGCGTGCTCTCGTCCTGGCTCACGGCACGGCTCACCGGCGAGTGGGTCGACTCGACGGCGAGCCAGGTCGGCTACCTGCCGTTCGACTTCAAGCGCGGCGAGTGGGTTGGCCGTCTCGACTGGAAATGGCAGGTCGCGTCCTTCGTGCGCTCCTGGCTGCCGCGGCTGGTCCCGCCGACCGCACGCCTCGGCGAGCTGACGGCGGTCGCCGCCGAGCACCTCGGCGTCGGCGCCGGGCTGCCACTCATCGCCGCCGCGGGCGACAAGCAGTGCGAGGCGCTCGGCGCCGGCGCCATCCAGCCCGATGTCGCAGCGCTGTCGTTCGGGACGACGGCGACGATCGGAACGACCCACCGGCGCTACCTCGAGGCCATCCCGCTCGTGCCACCGTACCCCGCGGCGATCCCGGGCGCCTGGCTGGTCGAGCTGCAGGTCATGCGCGGGTTCTGGATGGTCGAGTGGTTCAAGCGCGAGTTCGGCGCGTCCGAGATCACCCGGGCCGGTGCGCTCGACGTCCCGCCGGAGGCGCTGTTCGAGGAGCTCCTGAGCGCATCGCCGCCGGGCTCGATGGGCCTGCTCCTGCAGCCGTACTGGATGCCCGGCGTCCGCTACCCAGGGCCGGAGGCGAAGGGCGCGATGGTCGGCTTCGGCGACGTGCACGGCCGCGCGCACGTGTACCGGGCCATCCTCGAGGGCCTGGCCTACGCGCTGCGCGAAGGAGCCGAGCGAACCGTCAAGCGCAGCAAGGTCCCGATCCGGGAGCTGCGCGTCTCCGGCGGCGGCTCCCAGTCGCGCGCCGCCGTGCAGCTCTTCGCGGACGTGTTCGGGCTGCCCGCGTCACGTCCCCATACGCACGAGGCGGCCGGTCTCGGCGCTGCGATCGACGTGCTGCTCGGGCTCGGCATCCACGCAGACCCGGTCGACGCCATCGCGGCGATGGTCCGTGTCGCCGACCGCTTCGAGCCCGACCCCGGGGCCAACCGCACCTACGAGGACCTGTACCGCTCGGTGTACCTGCCGATGTACGACCGGCTGAAGCCGCTCTACCGCGAGATTCGCCGGATCACGGGCTACCCACCCAGCTGAAGGCGAGGCACGCCACGCGGCGTGTTGCATCGGGCGTGGTTCGTGCGCCGCTCGGTGAGCCGCGGCCGATGCGGAATCCATCGCCGATGGCTGCTCGGAGTCCCTCCAAGGGCCTGAAATGCGCGGCCGGGCGCCGATTGCCGCATCGAATCCGGCATTCGTCGCCGGGGACGCACCTGGGCGACCAATTCCGCATCAGATGCGGCGCGGGCCGGAGATGGGTCTACCCACACTGCTGAGAAGCGCCAGGACAGAAGCCGTGAGCCCGGCCATGTGCGCCGAAGGCGCGCTCCGCCGGGCCATGTGCGCCGAAGGCGCGCTCCGCCGGGCGGCTCTTGGGGCAGCACCGCCGGCGGCACCGAAGTCGGCCCGACCCTAGGCCCGCACCTCTTGCCGCATGAACCGCGCGTACGCGAGCGCGAAGCAGCCGATCGTGAGCGCAAACAGGATCACGATGTGCGGCAGGATCAGCAGGAAGCTCTGGTCGAAGGACAGCAGCGTCGGGATCTGGGCCGAGTACTGCGGGCTGTAGATGTCCGACGCGCTGACCGAGGTGATCGAGGGGTTGAGCAGCGCGGCTGACGCCTCGGCATAGACCTGCCCTGGCAGGAGCCGCGCCAGCCACTGGATCGTGCCGTAGTACTCCGCGGCAGTGCTCGCGCCCTGCGCGAGGGCCCCGCCCAGCAGGCTGATGAGCAGTGGCCCGATGAACGGCATCGCCACGAACAGCCAGATCCCGAAACCGACCAGCGCAGACGTGGCCGCGCGCCGGATCACGACCGACAGCAGCGTTCCGAAGGCCAGCCACAGCGCGACGTAGAGCACCGTCACGGCCAGCCATGCGATGAGCCGGACGACCTCCTCGGCCTTGGGCATGATCCCGAGCCGAAGCATGCCGAAGCCGGCGATGATGGCGAGCACGACGGCCAGCGCGATGGTGATCGCCGCGAGCCCGGCCGCGAACTTGCCGTTGATCACGTCGTCGCGGTGGATCGGCTGCGACAGCAGCCGCGGCAGGGTGCCCTCGTGCCGCTCGCCGTTGACCGAATCGAAGCCGAACGCGAGACCGAGGAGCGGCGCCGCGATCGCGACGAAGGCCTGTACGGTGAACGTGATCGGCCCGAAGTTCACGCCCTCGGGACCAATCGTGAACAGGTACAGGAAGATCGCCTCGACCCCGCTCGCGCCCGGCGCGGCGGCTCGGATGCGCTCGGCGGCGAAGTACAGCGGGATCAGGGCGGCGATGCCGAGGACGACGAGGAGGACGTACAGCCGGATGCTCAGCAGGTGATCCGCGAGCTCCTTGCCGGCGATCGTGATCCAACCGGGTCGGAGGTGGCGCTCACCTCGCTCGACCGCGGCGCCGGCTCCCGGCTGGGCGGGCGCAACGCTCGCTTCGGCGGTCATGCGGCGGCTCCGCGCTGGATGGCGAGCCCGCGGGCATGCAGGGCGCGGCGATAGATGTCGTCGAGCGAGGGCACGGCCTCGCGGATCGAGCTGAGGCGCAGGCCGCGGCTCGCCGCCGTCAGCAGCAGCGCATCCCGGACGGAGCTCGACGCGTCGCGCGCGGCGAGCACCGTGAACGGCTCGCCCGACCGCTCCGGCACGCGCACCTCGGTGACGCCCTTGATCGAGCGCAGGACCTTGGCGGTGGATTCGAACGCGGCGGTGTCGATGCCCTCGAACCCGACCTCGATGCGCGCCGACTCCTCGCCGAACTGCGCCGCGAGCTCGGGCACGGTGCCGATGCCGATCAGCTTGCCGGCGGCGAAGATCCCGACGCGGTCGCACACCGACTGGACCTGCGCGAGCAGGTGGCTCGACAGCAGGACCGCCAGGCCCCGCTCGCGGACGAGCCCTCGAAGCATGTCCAGGATCTCGACGACGCCGATCGGGTCGATGGCGGTCGTGGGCTCGTCGAGGATGAGCACCGCGGGATCCTTGACCAGCGCGTCGGCGATGCCGAGGCGCTGGAGCATGCCCCGCGAATACGTGTCGACCTTGGTGTCGGCGCGGCCGCTCATGCCGACCTGGTCGAGCACGTCGGAGATCTTCTCTTCGGCGTCCTCGCCGGACATCCCGTTCAGGCGCGCGGTGTAGCGCAGGTTCTCGCGCCCGGTCATGCCGTCGTAGAAGCCGACGTTGTCGGGCAGGTAGCCGACACGCCGCTTCACCTCGAGCGGCGCTCGGGTGGGATCGAAGCCGACGACCCTGGCGACGCCTGCGCTGGGCTCGGCGAGGCCGAGCAGCATCAGGATCGTGGTCGTCTTGCCCGCGCCGTTCTGGCCGAGCAGGCCGAAGATCTCACCGGCCCTGACGTCGAGGTCGAGGTTGTCGACGGCAACCAGGTCGCCGTAGCGCTTGCTGAGGCGGCGGGTCACGATCGGCCCGGCGTCCTCGGGCAGCTCGATCCGGGCCCGCTGGCGGAGACGGCCCTTCTTCGCGACACGTCGCTCGGTGCCCGCGGCGCGCTCGGGTGTCTGGCTGGCGGTCATCGGCTAGCGCCGACCGTAGCGCCGGAACACCCAGTACAGGCCGCCGATCGCCGCGACGATGACGGCCGCACCCAGGATCGCGCCCAGGATCGAGGTCTCGACCGTGAACCGGATGTCGGCGTTGGCGCTGGCCTCCTTCGCGGTTGCCTTGAACGCGATGTTGTAGTCGCCCGCGATGGCGCTGCCCGACGGGGTGATCTGGGCCTTGACGCTGACCGACTGGTTCGGCGGGATGCTGTCGATGGTCTTCGGGTCGAAGGTCACGGTCCAGTTCGCCGGCGGTGTGCCCGACAGCGCCACGTTCGTCACCGGCGCCGTGCCGGTGTTCTGGATCGTGAAGGTCTCCTCGGTGGCGCTGCCCGACGGCCCACGGGCGGCCAGGTTCTGGTCCGGGGTCGAGAGCGTCAGCGAGTAGCTGCCGGTGATCTCGATGCTCAGGTCGGTCGTGAACTGCTCGGCGCCAACGGTGGTGATGATCGAGACGGGGTACGTGCCGGCATCGGTGTTGTCGGCGGCCTTGATCGTGACCGTGACCCCGGATGTGCCGCCCGCCTTGACGGTGGCGCTCGTCGCCTGCGAGCTGCCGGTGAGCGCCGTCGTGACGGTCCAGCCCGGAGGCGTCTGGCCGGCGGCGGCGGAGTAGCTCAGATCCTGGTCCTTCTGGTTGAGGACGTTCAGGTTGAACGTGAAGGTCGTGTCGGAGGAGCCCTTCTGCGAGTCGATGTCCGTGTCGACCTTGACCTCGCCGCTGGCGTTGGCCTCGGACTTGATGTCGAGCGCCAGGGTCGCGGTCGCGCCGTTGCCCTTGGCGGAGACGGTGATCGTGGTCGTGCCCGTCGCGTCGGCGGGAACGTCGATGTCGAGGCGCACCTCGGTGGCAGCCGTCCCGCTGGTCTGGACCGCGCTGACGACGAAGCCGCCGCCGTGCAGGGTCGCGGTCCACGAGCTGGGGACGCCGCTCAGGCTCAGGTCGACCCGCGCCGTCTGGCTCGTCTTGACGCTGAGGTTGAAGCTGACGCGGTTCCCCGGGCTCACGCTGACCGCCGGGAATGGCGTGGTCAGCGACAGGGCGTCGGCGGCGAGGGCCGCGGGCGCGAGGGCCGGCACGGTCGCCAGAACGAACGCGCTCGCCAGGAGCACGCCACGAAGACGTCGCGAGGACAAGGTCGTCAAGCCTCCCTGTATTCGTTTGTCGCGGGACAGCCGGCGGGGACAACCCGCTCGATGGCTCTCGGTCCCGGGGCGCGCTGCCCGCGCGCGCCGAACGCGTCGGATGATGATCGCCCATGGAATGCTGGCGGGCGCGCGTCGAACGTCAACCAAGCCTCGCTTCAGGCTCGATTAACAGACCTGAATGGTAGATGCCCCGGCGCAGGCCGTCCGCGGGGTCCGTCCGCGAGGGCCAGGGGATGACCATCGGCGCCTGGAGACGGCCGATTCGGCGCCTATCGATGCCGCGTCACGCTCCCGACCATTTGACAGGTCAAGGGACGCACAGCATCCTGAACGCGTAAGAGGTGAATGCCGAGAAGGGACCGCAGGTCTGAGCATCGACCGAGGAACGAACCCGGTCTGACTCGCTCCCGCGTCCAACAGGCACTGCAACATCGCTCGATCGCCCCACCCGCGACGAGCCAAGCGACCGCAGACCAGGGCCCACACCGCCCGGGATCGCGGC
>DATJGH010000019.1:0-38840 GCA_035495215.1 Patescibacteria group bacterium | reverse complement strand
CGGCGAGACCGAGCGCGAGGGCGTGCACATGGAGTTCCTCGCCAGCCCGGTCGAGGTCCTGGGCGAGGACGGCCACGTGACCGGCGTGAAGTTCATCCGCAACAAGCTCGGCGAGCCGGACGCCTCGGGCCGCCGCTCCCCGGTGCCGATCCCCGGCTCGGAGTTCGTGATCAAGGCCGACACGGTCATCCCGGCCGTGTCCCAGGCGGCGGACCTGACGTTCCTGCCGGTCGAGGCCGACTTCGAGGTGAACCGCGGCCGGGTCAAGGTCGACCCCGCGACCTACGCCACGAACGTTCGCGGCGTGTTCGCCTGCGGCGACTTCGTGACCGGGCCGACGACGCTGATCGAGGCGGCCGGCCACGGCAAGAAGTGCGCCTACGCGATCGACCGCTACCTCGCCGCGCAGACGGACGTGACCGTCGCCGCGAACGTGAAGATGACCAGCTCGTGGGTCTTCGAGATGCCCGAGTTCTACGACGTGCTGCCTCGCCAGCACATCCCCATGACGCCGCTCGCCGAGCGCATGCCCTCGACCGACCCGGACGTCAACTTCACGACCCAGGTCGAGCGCGGCTACGACGCGACCGCGGCCGTCGCCGAGTCCACGCGCTGCCTGATGTGCAACTTCAACATCTGGTTCGACCCCTTCCGGTGCGTGCTGTGCGGCGCCTGCGCCGACGTCTGCCCGGAGGGCGTCATCCACATGGTCGACATCAACCAGCTCAAGTCCGAAGGGCTCCTCACCGAGCTGGACGAGGCCTACGGCTGGCAGGACGGGGCGGCGATGATCCTCGACGAGGAGCGCTGCATCCGCTGCGCGCTGTGCGTCAAGCGCTGCCCGTTCGACGCCATTACGATGGAGCGGTTCGAGCTGCAGGAGATCTCGACTGACGGTCGGCTCTACAAGGAGTCGTACCGCGACGCGCAGCTGGCCGGCACGACCGGCGTCGCAGGAGGAATGGCCCGTTGAGCTTCCTGGAGCGGGTGGACCAGGCCATCCGCCGGAGCCCAGTCTGGCGGTCGCTGTTCCGGAACCCCTATCCGACCGACGAGCGCTCGCGCGCGTACGCGGTCATGAACAACGTCTTCCTGCACCTGCACCCGGTCCGCGTCCGGCAGCACGCGGTCAAGTTCGCGTACACGTTCTGCCTCGGCGGGCTCTCGTTCTTCCTGTTCCTGGTCCTGACCGTGACCGGCGTCTACCTGATGTTCTTCTACATCCCGTCGACGACGTCGGCGTACACGGACATCCTGAACATCCAGGCGAGCGTCGCGTTCGGGCTGCTCACCCGCAACGTGCATCGCTGGGGCGCGCACCTGATGGTGTTCTTCGTCTTCCTGCACATGATGCGGGTCTTCTATCACGGGGCCTACAAGCCGCCGCGCGAGTTCAACTGGGTCATCGGCGTGCTGCTGCTGCTGATGACCATCGCGCTCAGCTTCACCGGCTACCTGCTGCCGTGGGACCAGATCAGCTACTGGGCCATCACGATCGGCCTGAACATGGCCAGCTACACGCCCGTGATCAACACGCCGATCCAGTCGCTCATCTTCGGCGGCCTCGAGGTCGGGCAGAACACGCTGCTCCGGTTCTACGTGCTCCACATCATGGTTCTCCCGCTGGTCGCCGCGATCCTGCTCGCCGTGCACTTCTGGCGCATCAGGAAAGACGGCGGAATCTCCGGGCCCCTGTGAGACGCGATGTCTGACCAGAAGACCGACACCAAGCAGGAGTCGCGCGTCATCCAGCCGGTCGACCCGACCCGGCGCACCGAGATCGACAAGCAGCGCGTGCCGATGTCGGCGCGGCCGTACCGGCTGCTGGCGATGGTCAAGCAGGACGCTGTCGTGCGGGTCCAGAAGGAGCCGGACGACACGGTCATGACCTGGCCGCACCTGCTGTCGATCGAGTTCCTGGCGGCGACGGTCATGAGCGTCTTCCTGCTGCTCATGGGCCTGTTCATCAACGCCCCGCTCGAGGAGCTGGCGAACGGCAACGTGACCCCGCCCGTGGCGAAGGCGCCGTGGTACCTGCTCGGCCTGCAGGAGATGCTGGCCTACTTCCACCCCGTGATCTCGGGGGTCATGGTCCCGTTCCTCTACATCCTGGTGGGGGCGATGGTCCTGCCGTACATCGACCGGGACCCCGAGCGGAAGCGCCCGTCGGAGCGCAAGACGGCGGTGATGATATTCAGCCTGCTGTGCGTCCTCGGGCTGTTCGTGACCTTCGTGGCCGTGTTCTTCCGCGGGCCCGGCTACTCGCTCGTGACCCCGTACCTGCCGTTCTTCGACAACTTCACCAACGGCCTGCACTTCTCGCTGTGATGCCAGGGACACGATGAGCAACTACCACCTCGCCCCCGCCGACAAGCCGCAGGCTCTCACGCCACAGGCCCTGCGCTCGCTGCGCCAGGACCCGGTCCAGGGCATCTCGCGGCGTACGCTGCTCCGCCGCTCGATCGGCGGCGCCGTGCTGCTCTGGCTGACCGAGGTCACCGCCGGCTCGATCGGCTTCCTGTGGCCGAACAGCAAGGGCGGCTTCGGCGGCACGATCGAGATCGGGACGCTGGCGGACATCAAGGCCGCGAACTCGTCGCTGCCAATCAAGGACGGCTTTCCCGCCTACTTCCAGGCGGCCCGCTCCTACGTGATGCTTGTCGACACCTCGCGCCAGGAGTTCACGCCGGGCGAGGACAAGACCGGCGACGGCACGGCCCTCAACGTGCGCGCCCTGTACCAGCGCTGCCCGCACCTCGGCTGCAAGCCGAACCCGTGCCTCAAGAACTTCTGGTTCGAGTGCCCGTGCCACGGCTCGCGCTATGACCGGCTCGGGATCAAGGCGATGGGGCCCCAGTACGGGCCGGCGCCGCGGAGCATGGACCGCTTCTCCATCACGGTCAGCACCGACGGCAAGCTGACGATCGACACCTCGAAGATCACGCTCGGGCCGCTGCCCGTGGCCGTCGGTCAGCCGGGCATCATCCCGCCGAAGAGTCCCGTCGGCTGCATATGACCGATCCCACGAAGGGACCGCCGGGCGAGGAGCCCGAGCGGCGGCTGCCGGCCCGCCGTCCCCCGAGCGAGCCCGTCCCCAGCCGGTCGGCCGACCGGTTCACGGCGCCGCGGCAGGTGCGCTCAATCGCCGGCCTGACGTCCGAGCGCGCGGCCAAGATCGTTCGCCAGTCGGGCGACGCACGCTGGGTTGCGTTCCTGGGCGTGGCGATCGTCGCGCTGTTCGTGATCCTGTACTACTTCTACGAGCTCGGCGTGCCGATCATCAACACCACGCCGCGGCTCCAGGCGGAGGCGAACGACCAGCAGGTCACGTCGATCGAGCGTGGCTACAACCTCTACGAGGCGAACTGCGCGCGCTGCCACGGCGTGAACGGCGAGGGCGGGATCGGGCCGGTGCTCAACGACCAGACGAAGCTGTTCAGCCACCTGAACGAGCAGTACATCCGCAACGTGCTGACGGTCGGCGGACGATACGTCTGCGGTAACTCGAAGAGCCTCATGCCGGTGTGGGCGGACACGAACGGCGGCCCGCTCAACTACCTGCAGATCGCCGACATCATCGCGTTCATCCGAGCGCCGAGCACCCAGGAGTTCGCACGCCACGACCCACAGCTCAATGAGCCGGTCATCGGCGCCGACGGCAAGGTCGTGACCTTCAAGGGCTGGCGCGACCCGACCTTCAAGCCCGAGCCCAGCGCCACCCCGTTCCCCGACTGCTGGTCGGGCACGGCCGGTGGCGCCTCGCAGGCACCGTCCGGAACGCTGCCACCCGACGCCCAGATCCTCGACCTCACGGCGAAGGGGATCGCCTACGACGTCAAGCAGCTCGATGCCCCGGCCGGCAAGGCCTTCGGCATCGACTTCAAGCAGGAGGATGCGGGCGTCGGCGGCCACAATGTCGAGATCCGCGACTCAGGCGGGCAGACCCTGTTCAAGGGCCAGGTCCTCACCGATCCGGGTGAGACGACGTACACCATCTCCTCGCTTGCCGCCGGGACGTACACGTACATCTGCTCGATCCATCCGATCCCGGCGATGACCGGCACGCTCACGGTCAAGTAGCGATGGCCAGAGCGCTCCCCGCGGGTCGACCGGTGCGCAGCCGCCCGATGTTCGGGCTGTTCGATCCCGATGGCTGGGCGTGGGCGACCACGAAGGCCGTGTTCTGGCTGATCGTCATCGTCATGACCCTGGGCTACATCCCTGACCGGGCCTACTACTTCATCGTCTCGCGCACGATCGATCTCGGGATCCTCGGCTGGTCCCCTGTCAACCTGTGTCCGCCCGAGAACACGACCTCGATGCCCTGCCCGGCGCCCGGTGGCGCCGTGTTGCCGTGGCAGGCTTCACCAAGCCAGCTGGCGCTGCCCGCGGGGCGAACAGAGGGCGCCGCGGCCCAGGTCGGCACGAACCTGCTGTACATCGGCGGGAGCGACGGCTCGGCCGCGACCGACACGACGTTCGTGGCGAAGCTGCAGAACGGCAACTACGGCGCATGGAGCGCCGGGCCAGCGTTGCCGGAGGCGCGGACCGACGCGGCGCTCGCGAACCTCAGCGGCGTGGTCTACCTGATGGGCGGCAACGGTCCGGATGGCAAGGCCACCGATACCGTCTGGTCGATCGGGCTCGACCCCGATTCCGGCGCACTGAAGTCGTGGGCCCCGGTCGAGGGGCTCAAGCTGCCGGCGGCGCGCGCCGGTGCGGCAGCCGTGGCCGTGACCGACGGCATCGTGATCGCGGGTGGCTGGGGTGCCGATGGCAAGGCCTCGACCACGGTCTGGAAGGCGACCATCGACACCACGTCCGGCAAGCTCGGCGCATTCAAGGACCAGGCCGCGCTCCTGAAGCCCGTCGCCGAGGCGGCGATCGCCTTCGAGGGCACGTACCTGTGGGTCTACGGTGGCGCAGACGACAACGGCGCAGTCGGTGGCGTCCAGCGCGGCACGATCGGCGGCGCGGTCGCGAATCCCGGCGCGAGCGGTGCGCCGGGGGGCACGACTGCCCCGAGCAGCGCGGCGCCGAGCCCGGCCGCGAGCGGGGCGGCTGCGACGAACGTCAGCCAGTGGGCGGTCCAGGACAAGGCGAACCTGCCGGCGGCGAGGGAACGCGCGTCCGGCTTCTCCGCGAACAGCGCGCTGTATCTCGTCGGCGGCTCCGACGGCACCTCGGCCAGGAAGGAGCTGTACTGGACCGTTCCCGACTCGAACGGCAACATCCCCGGCTGGTCACATCTCGACCCGACGGACCTGCCGGCGGGCCTCGTGGATGGCGCACCGGTTGTGACCGGCTCGACCGTCGTGATCCTTGGCGGCAAGAGTGACGGCTCGCCGCTGACGAGCGCGTACCGCGCCAGTCTTGCGCCGCAGCTGCCGTTCTTCCGCCTCGGACTCGTCGGGGTCACGGTCCCGGGGCTGCAGATCGGCGGCGAGATCGGGCAGCAGCTCGGCTACCTCGCGGCCGCGGGTGTCGGCACCGGCAACTTCGTGCTCCTGATCATCGTCGGCTGGGCGTTCAACCACCGGCCACAGATCCGGGCCTGGATGGAGCGCCGCCGGCTGGCCCGCGAGGCAAAGGCGACCGAGTCCGCGTAGCACCCCGCCGGCGGCAGCTCGGTCCGCCGGGCGCAGATCTGCCGGGAAATCCGCGCTCAGCCCTCTGGCGGCTTCGGGATCCTGATCGGGGGATCGGCGACATCGATCGGCGCAGCCAGGCGCGCGCTGACGGCGAGGAGCAGGGCCGGCACGTCGATCCCGACGCCCGACCCCGCGTCGCCGGCATTCGCCAGCCGATCGCGTGCGCCGCGCAGGTTCTTGGCGACGCCCGCCGCATTGCCGCGCGCGGCATGGACGAACGCGGCAGCGAGCTTGATCAGGCCCTGGAGCAGCTCTCGCTCGCCGAGTTCGCGCGTACCCATCCACGCCGGCTCGAGGAGCTCGTGGGCGAGGAAGACGTCACCGCGGCCGTACGCCTCGAGGCCGGCGGTCAGGGCGGCGCGGCGCCTTGCCGCGGCCATCGGCCGGTAGGCCTTCGCACGCCCGCCCTGGATGACCGTCTCTCGCGGCCCGCTTTGCGTCATCTGTTCATATCCCGGGCATTCGTCAGCGACGCACGGTCATCTGCGCCGGTAGGTAGTCAGGTGACGCATTTTCGGAGGAACGCGTCAGCGCCCTGAGCACGAAAGCACGCTCCAGAACGATCGCGAAGGCGACCAGTGCTCGCCTGAGTCAGCAATTGGCCGAAACTGCAGCGAAACCGCGCCGTGCCGCCCGTCAGGCGGCGGGAGTCCCGGAGCCCCGGCCAGAGGGCAGCTCGCTCAGCGGACGCCGCGCGTCGAAGCCGGCGTCGTGCGGGTGCCAGTTGGCGACCTCGGACTCGCCGAGGCGCCAGCACAGCCAGATGGGGCGACCCGTGGCCAGGGCAGGAAAGTCGATGAGCCCGGTCGAGATGTCGCGGAGCGTGATCTCCATCTCGACCAGGCGGGCGACGCCGGCCTGCATCTGGTCGATGAGGCCCTGCATGCCCAGGCGCAGCAGCCGGATCTGCTCGGCGGCGCCAGCGCTGGGCTCGCCGTCATCGGGCGTTGCCTCCACGACGCGGTCGCGGAGCGCGATCAGCTCCTCCCGCTGGTCGCGCAGCGCGGTGAGGATGCGCTCGACCTCGGGCAGGGAGGCGTTCGCCTCGTCGATGGCGTAGAAACGGGTCACCCGGCGATTCTAGGCTGCGCCTATGATCCGGGCCATGAAGACCGCCGCCCGGATGGATTCGATCGGGACCGAGACGGCGTTCGAGGTCTCGGCACGGGCGCGCGCGCTCGAAGCGACCGGTCGGTCGATCGTCTACCTCCAGATCGGCGAGCCTGACTTCGACACGCCCGACAACGTGCGCGCGGCCGCCAAGCACGCGCTCGACCAGGGGCTGACGCACTACCCGCCGTATGCCGGCCTGCCCGAGCTTCGGGCCGCCATCGCCGCCGACACGACGGCGCGGCGGGGATTCGCGGTCGAGCCCTCGAACGTGTTCGTCACGGTCGGCGGCAAGGGCGTGATGGTCTACGCGATCATGGCCCTCGTCGATCCGGGCGACGAGGTCATCGTGCCCGACCCCGGCTACCCGATCTACGACTCGATCACCAGGTTCGTCGGCGGCACGTCGGTGCCCCTCCCGATCCGCCAGGAGAACGACTTCCGGCTCGATGTCGACGAGCTGGCCTCGCTGATCACGCCCCGGACGAAGCTCCTCGTCATCAACTCGCCGGCGAATCCCACCGGCGGCGTCCTGACCCGCGACGACATCGAGCGGATCGCCGAGCTCGCGCTCCGCCACGACCTGGTCGTCCTCAGCGACGAGATCTACTCGCGCATCCTGTACGACGGCGCCGAGCACGTCTCGATCGCCTCGCTCGAGGGCATGGCCGAGCGGACGATCCTCCTCGACGGCTTCTCGAAGACCTACGCGATGACCGGCTGGCGGCTCGGCTACGCGGTCGTGCCCGACTGGCTCGTCAAGGCCTACGGCCAGCTGATCATCAACACGATCTCGGGCGCGACGGCGTTCGCACAGGCGGGCGCCATCGAGGCGCTGCGCGGGCCGCAGGACGACGTTGATGGGATGGTCCGGGAGTTCCGGGCGCGGCGGGACCTGATCGTCGACGGCCTCAACGAGATCCCGGGTTTCAGCTGCCTCCGCCCGCAGGGCGCGTTCTACGTCTTTCCGGACATCTCGGGCACCGGCCTGAGCGGCGCGGAGCTGGCCGACCGCCTGCTCCAGGAGGCCGGCGTGTGCGTGCTCGCGGGCACGGCCTTCGGCGGCGTCGGGCGGGACCACATCCGCATCTCGTACGCCAACTCCCGCGACAATCTCAGCGAAGCGCTGCGGCGCATCGGGGCCTTCGTGGCACAGCTCGCGCCGCGAGCTGACGCGATCGCCTGACGATCGCAGCCGCGAGCCGCGTGCGCCCGAAGGTCTTCGTCTCGCGGGTCATCCCCGACGAGGGCCTCCGCCGCGTTCGCGAGGCCTGCGACGCCGACGTCTGGCAGGACGAGCTGCCACCCCCGCGCGACGCCCTCCTCCGCTCGATCGAGGGCTGCGAGGGCGTCCTCACGCTCCTCACCGATCGCGTCGACGACGAGTTCCTCGATCGCGCCGGGCCCCAGCTCAAGGTCGTGAGCAACTTCGCGGTCGGCTTCGACAACATCGACGTCCCCGCATGCACGAAGCGCGGGATCCCGGTCGGCAACACCCCGGGCGTCCTTACCGAGACGACCGCGGACCTCGCCTGGGCCCTGCTCATGGCTGCGGCAAGGCGGCTGGTCGAGGGCGACGCCTACGTCCGTGCCGGCAGCTGGAAGACGTGGGGCCCGATGCTCCTCATGGGCCCGGACGTCCACGGCGCCACGCTGGGGGTCATCGGCTTCGGGCGCATCGGCCAGGCGGTCGCGCGCCGCGCCCGTGGCTTCGGGATGCGCATCCTGTACCACGACCCGCGGCGGGTGAGCCCACAGATCGAGGCAGAGTACGGCGCCGAGTACCGGACGCTGGAGGGCATCCTCCCCGAGTCCGACTTCGTCACCCTGCACGTCGATCTGCGACCCGAGACGCGCGGGCTGATCAACGCTGAGCGGCTCGGCTGGATGAAGCCGACGGCGATCCTCGTGAACACTTCTCGCGGCCCCGTGATCGACTCGATGGCGCTCGTCGACGCGCTCAAGGCGGGCACCATCGCGGCCGCCGCCCTCGACGTCACCGACCCGGAGCCGCTGCCCGCTGACCACCCGCTGGTCGGCATGGACAACTGCCTCGTCGTGCCGCACATCGCGTCGGCCTCCCGCGCGACGCGCGGCAGGATGGCCGAGATGGCTGCCGCGAACCTGCTCGCCGGCCTGCGCGGCCAGCGGCTGCCGACACCGGTGAATCCCGAGGTCTACGGCTAGCCCCTGCTCCGGGCCGCGTTCTCAGGCGTTTGTCAGGCGGGGTCTGGACCATGCGGGGCATGCACTCGCAGCCATCCGTCGGCGAGGCCGCGCAGCTGGCCCCGTCCGCGCCCGAGGCCGCCTGGCGACGAGCGCGGCGGCTCGCGCCGATGCCGCGCACCTTTGCCGCGCTGCGGCAGCGCGACTTCTGGTTCGTCGTCGGGCTCGCCGGCGCCGTGCTCGGCCTGATGTGGCTCCGCCATGGCGGCCTGGCCCAGGAGCCGGTCCTCGCGATCGGGCAGGTGACGGCCATCGCCGGCACCTACGCGGCGCTCGTCGGTGTGCTGCTCGCCTCGCGCGCGCCATGGCTCGACCAGGTCTTCGGCAGCGATGAGCTGCGCCGGATCCATGGCGTCCTCGGGTTCGCATCCGTCTGGGCCATCGGGGCGCACGCGGTGCTCTCGACGGTGGCATTCGCAGGCGATGCCCTCGGCCAGGTCGTCCCGACGCTCATCTCGCTCGTCCGGACCGTGCCCGGCATGCTCGGTGCGATCGTCGGCATGGGCCTGCTCGTCCTCGTCGCCGTGACCTCGATGCGGGCAGCTCGGCAACGCATCTCGTACGAGACCTTCCACGGGGTCCACCTGTACGTCTACCTCGCCCTCGCCTTCGGCTACCTCCACCAGCTGACGATCGGCACGGACTTCGTCGCCGACCCGCTCGCGACGTGGTTCTGGATCGCCCTGTACCTCGTCGCCTTCGCGCCGCTCCTCCTCCACCGGGTCGCCTGGCCGCTGTGGCTCACGGTGCGGCATCGCCCGCGCGTACGGGCCGTCGTCCCCGAGTCCGCCGGCGTGTTCAGCCTGTACGTCAGCGGCGTGCACCTCGACCGCCTGGCCGTTCGCGCCGGCCAGTTCTTCATCGTGCGGGCCCTCACGCTCGGCGACTGGATGCACGGCCACCCGTTCAGCATCTCGGCCGCCCCGAACGGCGAGTACCTGCGGTTCACCGTCAAGGAGCTGGGCGAGGGCACCCGCGAGCTGCGCCGACTGCGACCAGGGACGCCGGTGATGCTCGAGGGGCCGTACGGAGCCGTCCACGGCGCGCGCCGCACGGGGCGCAGGCTCCTCCTCATCGCGGGCGGAATCGGCGTCGCGCCGCTGCGCGCGATGATCGAGAGCTTTGCCTATCGGCCGGGCGAGGTCGAGTTCCTGTACCGGACCCGGGATTCCGGCAACGCGGCGCTCGTCGGGGAGCTGCAGGCGCTCGCCCGGGAACGCGGCTTCACCCTCCACCTCCTGACCGGGCGGCGCTCGGACGGCACCCGACGATCGGATCCCGTCTCGGCCGAGGCAATTCGCAGGCTCGTGCCGGATGCCGCCGCCAGGGACGCCTTCCTGTGCGGCCCGGACAGCCTGATCGAGCGCGCGAGACGCGCGCTGCTCAAGCTCGACGTTCCGCCCGAGCGCATCCACCTCGAAGCTTTCGGATAGGTCAGCCCATGCGAGTCAGCACCCTCAAATCGATCGCCGCCCTTGCCCTGACCGGCGCCGGGTCGGCCCTGGTTCTCGGGTTTCGAACGACCGGCGGTGACGCCACGCTTCCGGTGGCCGGCAACGGCGGGACAGGCGGGTCGACAACGTCCTCGAACTCGGGTTCGGGATCTACGTCCGGTTCGGGGTCGACGTCCGGCTCCTCGTCCTCCGGGTCGAACGGCTCGACGGCCAAGTACCGCGACGGCACGTGGACCGGTTCCGAGGTGTCCGAGCCGTGGGGCCCGTTCCAGGTCCAGGTCGTGATCAGTGGCGGCAAGATCACGAATGTCAGCGTCGTGGAATCCCCCGGCGACCGGCACAGCAGCCGGATCAACAACGTGGCCGTGCCGCTCCTCACCCAGTCGACGCTGGCCACGCAGGCAGACAACGCGGACATGGTCAGCGGCGCAACGTGGACGAGCGACTCGTACGACACCTCGCTCCAGTCGGCTCTCGATCGGGCCGCCCGGTCCACGTAGTCAGTCGACCCGTGCCGTATCTCGTCGCCCCGGCCATGGGCACGACGGTCAGCATCGACGTCCGCGACGAGGACGTTCCGGCCGCGGCGCTCGATGCCGCCGTGCAGACGCTGCGCGAGCTCGAGGCGAGATTCACCACGTACCGCGACGACTCCGAGATCAAGCGCATCGAGCGGGGCGAGCTGCAGCTGGCCGACGCACACCCGGACGTTCGCGAGGTGCTCGCTGCCTGCGCGGTCCTGCGCGCCGAGAGCAACGGTGCGTTCGATGCCTGGCGCGACGGCGGCCTTGATCCCTCCGGCTACGTCAAGGGCTGGGCCGCGGAGCGCGCAGCGGCCGTCCTGCGATCATCGGGCGCGACCCGGTTCGCCCTGAATCTCGGCGGCGACGTCATCTGCGCCGGCGAGTCCGCGGCTGGCCTGCCATGGCGCGTCGGCGTCCGCCATCCGGCCGAGCCGCGTCGGATGGCATTCGTCGTCGGCGTTCGCGACGGCGCGGTGGCCACATCCGGCTCGTACGAGCGCGGGGATCACATCGTCGACGCGCGAACGGGCCGCCCCGCGACGGATTGGCGATCGATCACCGTCCTCGCCGCGGACCTCGCCACGGCCGATGCGATCGCCACCGCCGCGCTCGCGATGGGCATGGACGGTCCCGCGTGGGCAGCGGAGCGACCAGGCTGCGAGGTCGCGGCGATCGGGCAGGGCGATCGCCTGTGGACCACGGCAGGACTGGAGCGCGCGCGTCTCAACTGATCTCGAAGAACGCGGTCACGAGCGAAGGGCGACCGCCTTCCCGGGCCGGTCAACCCCGAGGTCTACGAGTGCAGGGTCACTGTCCTGGCGTGCCCACCCAGATCTGGCCATCCGGCGGCGCGTCGCTGAAGGCAGTCCCGGCGATCACGAGGCGCCCGTGCCACTCCAGGATCGCATTCGCTTCCAGCATCAGGCCATCCGACGTCATCGCGCTGGCCGTGACCAGCGTCCAGTGGCTCGCGTCCCGGGTGCGCCACACCGGCAGCTCTTCGTAGAAGAACTCGAATCCGGTCGCATAGACCATCCCATGGAATGCAATGGCGTCGTTCATCTGTTGATCGCAGAGGGGCGTCGGATCGTCGACCGTCGTCCATCCGACGCGGTCTCGCCTCCAGCTTTCGACGCACCCCGACCGCCCGCCGACCGCGAGGTACGTCCCGCCGTACGCGGCGACGCCATTGCCGACGCCCGAGTCGAGCGCCTCGTCGCGAATGCGCCGCGCCGTCCCGGCCGTCGGGCCTTCCCAGACCGCAGCGGCGACCGGCGTGCTGATGAATCCGGACTCGTCGACCTCCACCTCGGTGCCGACGAGGACCAGCTTCCCGCCGACCGACGTGATGGCATTGACGAAGGAATGGCTTCCGTCCGGCAGCATCCGCCTGGTCCACGTGCGCGCGTCCGGTGACGTCCAGACAACGGCCTGTCCATCTGCGGCGAACAGGCAGCCGAAGCGACCGACGCCGAGACAGCCACCGGCGACAAGCACGCCCCGATGGACGGCGATCACGTTGGGCAGCGCGCCCTGGCCGCCGGGCAGGTCTGCGCGGTGCCAGTGCGTGCCGTCGCGCGAGGTCATCACGACCGCGTCGCGCTGGATCCCGGCGCTCGTGAACGTGTAACGCAAGCCGACAGCCGCAAACCCCTGGCGCCAGGCCGTGACCGACTGGAGGACGACGTTGACGCCGATGTCGCCGAGGTCGATGCGGGTCCAGTGGACGGCATCGCCGCTGCGCCAGATGCCGGCATCCAGTGGTGGTGCGGATCCAACCGCCAGAAGCACGCCTGAGTTGGACGTCATGTCGCGAAGAATGGCGCCGGCCATGGCCGGTGGCGCGACCCGGGTCCACGCCAGGTCTCGCGGCGCCGCCGCGAACGAGGTGCCGGCCGCGATGACCGAAAGCAGCAGTGCAGCCAGGAGAGCGACACCACGCCGCCGCCTCGTCCAACCCGAAGTCGCCATCAAGCCTCCTCGTGTTCTTCCGTGAGCCCCCGGCAAGGAGACGATCGCCGCCACCTGATGTTGCGACATCGATGAAAGCGATCAAGCGCGGCTCGGCACGGCGCGGCAGGATGCACGCATGGGCATCGAGCGAGACACGTTCCTTGGCTACCTCGACGACCTGGCCGCCGATCTCGACGACCACGAGTCGAGCGCCGAGGAGCGTGCGGCTCGGCACTTCCTCAGCCGGTCGCATTTCGACCGGCTGATCAGCGCGACGGCGGGCGAGCCACCTGCCGCGTTCCGGCGGCGGATCCTGCTCGAGCGGGCCGCCTATCGGCTGGTCGTTGGTCGCGATGGCGTGCTGCAGCTCGCCGTCGAGGCCGGCTACTCCTCGAACGAGGCGTTCACCCGCGCCTTCTCACGCGCCTATGGGCAGTCCCCGTCGGCGTGGCGCGAGCGGCCCGGCCAGATCCAGCTCGCTGCCCCGAACGACGTCCACTTCCACCCGCCGGGCGGCCTGCGCCTCCCGGGCAAGACCGAGGGAACCACCATGAACCTCATCGTTCGCATGGTCGAGCACCACATCTGGCTGGTCGGCGAGATGATCGAGCGCGCGGCGAAGGTCGACGACGCCGTCCTCGATCGGCCGATCGAGATCAACGTCGAGGGCATCGACAACGAGCCGACCATCCGCAAGCTGCTGTCTCGCCTCGTCGGACAGATGCACATGTGGGTGAACGTCATCGGCGGGCGCCCGTACAGCTTCGAGGTCGAACGGCACGAGTCGATCGACGGCATGCGCAAGCGGCTCGCCGATGTCGGCCCGGCCTTCCTCGATGAGGTCCGTCGCGTCGTCGACGGCGGCCGGCTCGACGAGACGTTCATCGACGCCCAGCACGAGCCGGTCGAGACGTACACCTACGGGGGCCTGATCGCCCACGTGCTGACCTTCGCGGCCCATCGCCGCATCCTCGTCCTCGGCGCCCTCGAGTCCGCCGGTGTCCCGGATCTCGGCAACGGCGACCCGCGCAAGTGGGTGATCGAGGCGGCCTAGCGAGCCGGCGTCTCCGCGGGGTCCTCGATCGGCTCCCAGGCGACGACCCAGATCGGGCCGTCGCCTGTCTCCATCCGGATCGCGTCGCCCTGGCCGGATGGCTCGGTCAGGCTGGTGCGTCTGACCTTGACGAGCCGGCCGCCGATCGTCGCGAGCGGGCCCGGCACACGCTCGGTGCCCGCCGCGAATGACCAGGCGCGCACCTGGCGCTGGATCTCCGGCGCCGGCTTCGACCAATCGATGGCGGCGTAGTCCGCGTCGAAATGACCCGCCCAGGTCGCGCCGTCGGGGGCCTGCGGATCGCCGGGATCGCCTGCGGCGAGCCGCTCGAGAGCCCGGGGCAGGATCTCGAGCGCCGCTTCGAGGAGCCGCGGTCCGAGCGTCTCGAAGTCGAACTCGTCCTCCCTTGCCGGCACGGAGGCCTGCGCCAGGATGGGCCCCGTATCGAGCTGGGCGTCCATGCGATGCCAGGTGACGCCGTAGCTCTCGTCGCCTTCGCGGATGGCCCAGGAGATCGGGATGGGACCGCGATGCCGAGGCAGGAATGCGGGATGGTTGTTCATGGACCCCAGCCGCGGCACCTCGAGCGCGGCGAGGGGGATGCGCCACGGATAGCCCCAGCAGATCGCCAGGTCCGGGGCATACGCGCGCAGCAGCGGCTCGATCGAATGCCGGTCTCGCGGGAACAGGACGTCCAATCCCCGCGGCGCGGTCGCATCGGTGATCGCCCACGGGCTGGGCGGGCCCGGTCGGCCGCGTCGCGCGGAGATGACCGCGACCGTCTCGTGACCCAGGTCGCCGAGAGCCGCCGCGAGGGCGTCGGCGACCGGCGCGACCGTCGTGATCAGGACAACCCGCAGGCCGGTGGCTGCCACCTCGCGAGTCGAAGTTCGACTACGGAGCGCGCGCATATGGGGGCGTCTTGAGGACGCCGAAGCTGTCGAGGGGCCAGTAGCGCAGCCACGCTCGACCGAGGACCGACGAGATCTGGATCGGCCCGAAGACCCGTGAGTCCTCCGATGCCGGCCGGTGGTCGCCGAGCACGAACAGCATGCCCTCGGGGACGTGCCACGTCGTCGACCCGTCGGGCGCCGGCTCGGTGCCCACATCGGCGCCGTCGGCGAACACGTACTCCTCCGCGAGCCGAACGTCGTTCACGTACACCGAGCCGTCGCGGATCTCCACGGTGTCACCGGGCAGGCCGATGACCCGCTTGATGAACGGCACGTCGTTGGCTGGCTGGAAGCCCGCCGGGGCGTGGAACACGACGATGTCGCCGCGTTCGTAGGACGCCCAGTGTGGCGTCAGCTTGTCGACGAGCACGTACTGGCCGGGCAGCAACGTGTTCTCCATCGACTCCTGCTCGACCTGGTACGGCTGGGCGACGAAGGTCTGGATCCCGAAGAAGATCAGGACGGTCAGGACGAGGGTCTCGACGACCTCGAACAGGCAGCCAAGCGCACGGGGCCGACCGCCCACGGGTGTTTCGGTCATCGGGGTGGGCAGTCTAGCGGCCCGCACCACGCCCTATCGTGGCGGGCATGCCCGACCAGCCCGAGCTGCTCCGTCCGTCCGAGGAGGCCGCAGCTGCCGCGCCGGGGCGAGGACGGCCACGGCGCGAACGAAGGACGGGCGGTGGGATCCCGCAGCTGCCGTGGCGCCAGGTGGTCAACCCGTTCGCGCCGATCGAGATCCTGAGCGCGGACCAGGTCGAGGCGATCCACCAGGCCGGACTGCGCATCCTCCGGGATGTCGGGGTCGAGGTCCTGGGCGCGCGGGCGATCGATGCCTTCGCGCAGGCGGGCGCGCGAGTCGCGCGGGAAGGCGACGCCGCCGGGCGGGGCGCCGCCGCGCGCGTCCGGCTCGACCCGGACCAGGTGATCGAGCAGGTCGGGTTGGCGCCCTCGAGCTTCGAGCTGTTCGCCCGGAACCCGGACCGGAACCTGGTCTTCGGCGATCGACACCTCGTGTTCGGCGCGGTCGGCGGACCGGCGTTCGTCACCGACATCGAGCGTGGCCGGCGTGCGGGTAACTTCGCCGATTTCGCCGACTACGTCCGCGTCATCGGTGCGCTCGACGTCATCCACCAGGAGGGCGGGGGACCGCTCGAGCCAACCGACCTGCCGGTCGAGACACGGCACCTCGACATGTACCGGACCTTCGCGATGACCCTCGACAAGACCTGGCAGTGCCTGGCCTTCGGCTCGACGGTCGTCGACGATGCCATCGAGGTCGCGTGCATCACCCGTGGCATCGATCGCGACCAGCTCGGGCGCGAGCCGAGCCTCATGACCATCGTCAACACGAACTCGCCGCTCCGCCTGGACGGCCCGATGTCGGACGGTCTGATGGCGATGGCCGGCGCGGGCCAGCCCGTCGTCGCGACGCCGTTCACGCTCGCCGGCGCGATGGCCCCGGCGAGCCTGGCGGGCGCGCTGGCCGAGCAGCATGCTGAGGCGCTGTTCATGGTCGCCCTCGCGCAGATCGTCCGGCCGGGCGCGCCGATGGTCTACGGCGGGTTCACCTCGAACGTCGACATGCGCACGGGCTCGCCGGCGTTCGGGACGCCCGAGTACGTGCAGGCCCAGCTCGCGACCGGGCAGCTCGCCCGGCGGGTCAAGCTCCCGTGGCGGACCTCGAACGTCACGGGCTCGGCGGTCGTCGACGCGCAGGCGGCGTACGAGAGCGAGATGTCGATCTGGGGTGCGGTCCTCGGGGGCGCGAGCCTGCTCTACCAGGGCGCCGGCTGGCTCGAGGGCGGCCTGACCGCCTCGTTCGAGAAGCTGATCCTCGACGCGGAGCTGCTGCAGCAGATGTCCCGGTTCCTGGAGCCCCTGAAGATCGACGAGGACGAGCTCGGGCTCGATGCCATCGCCGACGTGGGCCCGGGTGGGCACTTCTTCGGCTCGGCGCACACACTCGCCCGCTACGAGACCGCGTTCTACCAGCCGTTCCTGTCGGACTGGCGCAACTTCGAGACGTGGCGGCAGGACGGCGCCCGAACCGCCACGGAACGTGCGAACCGCATCTGGAAGCAGCTCCTCGCCGAGTACGAGCCGCCGCCGTTGGAGCCCGGCATCGCCGAGCACCTCGATGACTTCATCGACCGCCGCAAGCGAGAGCTCTCGCCGGGATGAGCGCGATCTAGCGCTGCCCGCCGCAGGCTTTGGGCCACTCGGGACGGGGCGTTTCGGGTGGCTGGTACACAGGGCACGATAGGACCGAGAGGATGGTTGGCTGCGCACACCCCGACGCAAGCATCGGGAGGGTGACCAGGAGGAGAGACAGCAGCAATCGGCGCATGCCGCACACCCTACCGACCGGGAGCGGGCCCCGGAAAGGCGGGCTTTCACGCAACTCGCCATTGCTCCGAGCAGCCGATCCGAACGTGGTAGCGTCCCGGCCGGGCCCGTAGCTCAGTGGCAGAGCAGGGGACTTTTAATCCTCGTGTCCTGGGTTCGAATCCCAGCGGGCCCTCCACGTCCACTGGCCGCGAAGACGCCCGAATCGCGCAATCGCGCGCGGCTAGGCTCGGGCACGTGGACGTCCTGCGCGCGAGCTCGGTGGCGGGGTTCATGGACCTCGCCGGCGAGTTCCTGGAGGCGCGCGAGGCCGAGCACAACCTGATCTTCGGCATCTGCGCGAACATCGAGGCCGACCCGACCCAGTACGAGGGCGCACCGTACCTCGCCACGGTGCTCCACGGTGACCGCGTCGTCGGGGCCGCGATCCGGACGCCGCCCTGGCGGCTCGTGCTGTCGGTGATGGACCACCCCGGCGCCGCGCACCGACTGGTCGACGACCTGATGGACGAGCCCCTCCCCGGCGTCATCGGCCCGTCCATGGCGGCGGAGCACTTCGCCGAGGGCTGGACCCGGGTGACGGGAGCGCCGGCGCGACTTCGCACCAACGAGCGCGCCTTCCAGCTACGCAGGGTCATCCCGCCCCGGCCGGCACCGGGCCGCATGGTCCGCTCTGATCCGTCGCATCGGGACGTGGTCGCCGCCTGGGCCAAGGCGTTCAACGACGAGGCGCTCGATGGCGCGCCGCCACAGGACTGGGACCTGGTGGCCGAGCGCTGGATCAAGGGCATCGGGCGGACGGCGTACCTGTGGGTCGACGACGGTCGCGTCGTGTCGCTGTCCGGGGTCGGCGGGCCAACGCCGCACGGGATTCGCGTGGGGCCGGTGTACACGCCGCCGGAGGCACGCGGCCGCGGCTATGCCAGCAACCTCGTCGCGGAGCTCTCGCAGCTGCAGCTGGACGCCGGCCGGCGGTTCGTGTTCCTGTTCACCGACCTCGCCAACCCGACCTCGAACAAGATCTACCAGGACATCGGCTTCGAGCCCGTGATCGACGTCGACGAGTACGAATTCTCGCCGCGAGCCTGACCCCGGCCCCACGGCCGCATAACCAGATCGCAACCGAATGGGAACCGAACCGCGGTCGATCCCGCCCCTGGCCACCCTGACACTTCCGATGACGACCCGGAGAAGGTCGGAGGGAAGGCCATGACACTCGAGCTCAATCCGCAGCCTCGCCTGGAGCGCGCTGTCCGCGACGGACAGATCGCGGCCGTGACCTGCGCCGCGTGCGGCTGCCGCCTCGAGGCGAGCGGCACCGCCGACGACGCGCCATGGTTCCACTTCGGACGCATGGGTGGCCGGGACGCGCGCGGCGATTCGCCCGCCTGCGTCGATGCGCCTCACGACCGGAGCGGTCGGGCGATCCTCTCCGCCTGAACGCGGCCACGCGAGGGCGCCTGTGAGCGCGGCCACGTGAGCGCGGCCGCCTGATGCCCGGCGGGCGCGTGGCCCGCGCCGACAATCGAGCCGAAAACCCCCTGGTCTAGTCGGCTGGGCTGGCGAGCTGCTGCGCGGCGGGACTCGCGAGCCCCACGTGGTCCCTGGCGTTCGGGAGCATGTCCCCGATCCCACCCTCGGTGGTCGCTCGCTCGGCCAGCCAGCACGCCGCGGCGTGCCCATCGCCGACGCTGATGAGTGGCGGCTCCTCGACCCGGCAGCGGTCGAAGACCAGCGGGCAGCGCGTGTTGAACCGGCAGCCCCGGGGGATCGCCGCGGCGTCCGGCGTCTCGCCGACCAGGATGGTCCGTTTCGCACGCACGCCGGGCTCCGGCGGCTCGGGCGAGGGCGCCACCGAGACGAGGGCGGCGGTGTACGGGTGGCGCGGCTCCGAGATGACCTTGTCGGCCGGCCCGATCTCCATGATCTTGCCCAGGTACATCACCGCGATCCGATCGGCGATGACCCACGCGATCGACAGGTCGTGGGTGATGAACAGGTAGGTCAGGTTGCGTGCCTTGCGCAGGTCGAGCATGAGCCGCAGCAGCTCGGTGCGGATCGAGACGTCGAGCATGCTGACCGGCTCGTCGGCGACGACCAGCTCCGGCCCGACGGCGAGCGCGCCCGCGATGACGACGCGCTGGCGCTGTCCTCCCGAGAGCTCGTGGGGGAAGCGCACCGCGTACGTCGCGGCGGGCCGCAGCCCGGCTGCCTCGAGTGAGGCCATCACCATGTCCCGGCGCTCCCTCGCGTTCCGGCCGATGTGGTTGACCTCGAGCGGCTCGGCGACGAAGTCCTGGATCGTCTGCTTCGGATCGAGCGTCTCGTACGGGTCCTGGAACATGAGCTGGACGCGGCGCCGGTACTCGTGCAACCGGCGGACGCCCCACAGGTTGCTCACATCGGCGCCGTCGAAGGTGACCTTGCCGGCGGTCTGGCGTGTCAGCTTGACGATGACCCGGCCGGTCGTCGTCTTGCCCGAGCCCGATTCGCCGACCAGGCCGAGCACCTCGCCCTTCTGGATCGACAGGTCGATGTTGTCGACCGCCCGGACGACGCCCGCCTTCCGACCGAGGACCGCGTCGCCGAGCCCGCGACGGATCGGGAAATGCACCTCGATACCTTCGAGGCGCAGCAGCTCGGTCATGCGGCCGGCGCGCTCGGTTGGGCAGGCGGGGCGGTTGCGCCGACGTCCTCGATGTCGGACTTCGGGAAGAGATGGCAGGCGACGCGAACGCCGTCCGAGAAGCGCACCTCCGGCGGCACGACCTCCGTGCACACCGGCATCGCGAAGTCGCAGCGCGGTGCGAACCGGCAGCCCGGGGGCGGATCGAGCAGGTCCGGCGGTTGGCCCTGGATGACGTCGAGCGACTTCCGATCGGCGTGGAGATTCGGGAACGAGCCGACGAGCTTGCGCGTGTACGGATGGCGCGGGGCCGTGAAGACCCGCCGGACCGGGCCCTCCTCGGCGACCTTGCCGGCATACATGACCAGGACCCGGTCACACGTCTCGGCGAGCACGGACAGGTCGTGGGTGATCAGGATCATGGACAGCCCGAGGTCTCGCCGCAGCCGCTCGAGAAGCTCCAGGATCTGGGCCTGGACCATGACGTCCAGGGCCGTCGTCGGCTCGTCGCCGATGACGATGGCCGGGTCGCATGCGAGTGCCATCGCGATCATGGCCCGCTGGCGCATGCCGCCCGAGAGCTCGTGGGGATAGGCGCCCGAGCGCTTGCGCGGGATGCCGACCATGTCGAGCAGCTCGACGGCGCCGTGGCGCGCGGTTTCCTCGGGCTGCCCCAGTCGGTACCGGATGGGCTCTGCGATCTGGTCGCGGACGCGGATCACCGGGTTGAGCGCGTTCATCGCTCCCTGGAACACGATGCTGATCTCGCGCCAGCGGTAGCGCTGCATCGCCATCTCTGACTTCGGGACGAGGTCGATCCCGAACAGTTCGACGCTCCCGCCACGGATGCTGCCGTTGCCGGGCAGGAGCTTCATGAGCGAGAGCGCCGTGGTCGTCTTGCCGCACGCCGATTCGCCGGCGAGCCCGAGTGCCTCGCCATCCGCAAGCCCGAACGAGATGCCGTCCACGGCCCGGACCCAGCCGTTGCGGAGCCGGAAGTAGGTCTGGAGGTCGCGAACCTCGAGCAGCGGCGCACCCGGGACGGCGAGCTTGGGCAGCGGCCACTTCCGGCGGCCCCGGATCTCGGCCGCCGTCGCCGGGGCGATCGTGGCATCGGCCGGGAGCTCGACGATCTCCGGGATCTCGACCGCTCCCGGGTTCTCGGCGCGGTCGCTCATCGCCGGCCAGCCGACTTCGGGTTGAGCACGTCGTCGAGCGCGTTGCCGACGAGGGTGAACGAGAGCACGACGAGGACAACCGACACCGCCGGCGGCGCGATGTACCACCAAGCGCCAAGACCGGGTGCGCCGGATGACTGCGCGCTGTTGAGCAGCTCGCCCCAGGACGGGGCCGTCGGGTCGCCGAGGCCGATGAAGGCGAGCGTCGTCTCCGTGAAAACCGCCGTCGCGAAGGTCAGCACCGACTGCGCGACGATCAGGTTCACGACGTTCGGCAGGATGTGCCGGCGCATGATCCGGAACGAGCTCGAGCCGATGACGCGCGCCCGGTCCACGAACATGCGCTCCTTGAGCGACAGCACCTGGCTCCGAATGACCCGGGCGGTCGTGGCCCAGCTCGTCAGCCCGATCACGACGACGATGACGATGAGCGTCGCGCGGATCCCGAGGAACTCAGCCTCGGGGCCGATGATGTCCAGCATGATCGGGGCGAGGATCAGTGCGAGGACGATCGTCGGCAGGACCAGGAAGAAGTCCGAGATCCGCATAAGCACGTTGTCCAGCCAGCCACCGACGAAGCCCGACAGGACACCGATGAGCGCGCCGATGAAGATCGTGATCAGGGTCGCCATGAGCCCGATCGTCATCGAGATCCTGGCGCCGTGGATCGTCAGGTTGAGCATGTCCCGGCCGGCCTCGTCGGTACCCAGGAGGTGCACCGCGCTCGGCGGCTCGAGCGGCTTGCCGGTCGCCGTCACGATCGTCTGCAGCGGGCCCGCCAACAGGTCCGGCGCGATCGCCAGGAGCGTGAACACGCTGAGGATCGCGATCCCGACGAGGCCATCCGACCGCCCGAGCACGCGCTCCAGGAAACCCCGCGCCCGGCGGCCGGCGGGACCCAATCCCTCGATGCGCGCCTCCGGCCCGGCGACCCCGGTGAGGCTCACGACCTGACCCTCGGGTCGAGGTAGCTATAGATGATGTCCGCCGCGAGGTTCGCCAGCACCACCGACACGGCGATGATCAGGAAGATGGCCTGCAGCAGCGGGTAGTCGCGCGCAGCGAGCGCCTGCACCGTCAGCGTGCCCAGACCCGGCCACGTGAACACGATCTCCGCAGTGATCGCGCCAGCGACGACATACCCGAGATTGATCGCGATCAAGGTGACCATCGGCAGGAGTGCGTTCGGGAAGGCGTGGGCACGCAGGATCCGCCCGTCGGCAAGGCCCTTGGCCCTGGCCGTCATGACGTAATCCTCCGCACGGGTCTCGATGATGGATGCCCGCATCAGGATGGAATACGCCCCGATCAGGCCCAGTGACACAGCGGCCAGCGGAAGGACGAGATGCCGCCCGACGTCGAACAGCGACGCCACGAGATCCTTGCTCCCCCCGGGCGACGTCATCCCGGAAGTGGGGAACCAGTGCAAGCCCGCGGCAAAGATGATGATCAGGGGCATGCCGATGACGAAGTACGGCATCGAGTAGAAGATCAGGCTCACGCCGTTGCCGATCCGGTCGACCTTTCCGCCGCGGACCCAGCCGGAACGCGCACCGAGCGCGAGCCCGACGATGATCGCGATGAGCTCGCCCAGGCCGATGAGCAGGAGCGTCGGGCCCATCGCCTCGAGCACCACCTCGGTGACGGGTTGGCCTCGGTATTTGATGGAGTAGCCGAGGTCGCCGGTCAGGGTCTCCTCGACGTAGTTCACCAGCTGGTCCGGGAACAACGGCTTGTCGAGGCCCCACCGGGCACGGTTGCCCTCGATGACCGCGGCGGTGAGGTGCGGGTTCTTCGTCGCACGATCGGGCGATCCGGGCATCAGCCGGAACAGCACGAAGTTGAGCAGGATGATCGCGAAGACCGTGACCATCGCCTGCACCAGCTTGCGGCCGAGGTAGCGCCCGCTCATGGCGTCAGCATGGTGTCAGTGGCCATCGAGGGCCGCCGGAGCGGCCCTCGATGACGCTTGGATCCTGGTTCGCCGGGCCAGCGCTACTCCTCTTCGGCAGCGGGTGCGGTGCGCCGGCGGTAGAGCCACCAGCCGCCGACAATGACGATCACCGCGACCACGAGCACGATCCACAGGGTCGTGTTGCCGCCTCCGCCGGACGTCCCGCCGGTCACGGGGCCCTGCGTCGCGGCTGGTCCTGACGGACCCGCCGTTGCGAGGACGGTCGGGCCGGGTGTGGGCACGGCCGTGGCATCCGTGAGCAGCGTGTAGTTCAGGGTCCCGTACGTGAAGAACGGGGTCCCGTTCGCGGGCATGTTCTGCCAGCCCGCGAAGCGGTCGTTTCGGTAGGCGTCGAGGTTGGCGTCGTAGTACAGGACGTCATACGGCGCCTCGTTGTAGATCAGGTTCTGCATCTGGGCGAGGGTTGCCTTGCGCTCGGCCCCGCCTTCCTTGGACTCCTTGGCGTACAGATCGTCGTACTGCTTGTTGCAGTAGTTGCTGTCCGAGGAGGTGCCGATCTGGTTGCACAGGAAGACGTACAGCAAGCCATTCGGATCCGGGCTCCCGGACCAGCCCCACAGCTCGATGTCGTACTTCGCCGTGCCGTCACCCTCCGGCGGCAGCAGGAGCGCGGTCAGCGTGTCGCTGTCGAACGACTGGTGGGTCACGCCGATTCCGAGCTGGCCGTACCACTCTGCGACGAACTGCGCCACCTTCTTGTAGTTGTCGTCGGTGTTCGGGTAGTAGAGCCGGAGGTTGATCGGCTTGCCTTCCTTGTCGAGGCGCTTGTTGTTGGCGTCGAGCTTGTATCCGGCGGCGTCGAGCTTCTGCTTGGCGAGGTCGATGTTGAACGTGCGCGGGTTGTCCGGGGTGACATGGAAGTCGGTCAGGACAGGCGGGACGACGGTATCGCCCGGGTCGCCGAAGCCGCCCAGGACCCGGTCGACGAGTGCCTGGTGGTCGGTCGCGTAGCCCAGGGCGTCGCGGAAGGCGGCGTCCTGGAGGGCCTTCGTCGAGGCGCCACCGTTCTTGATCGTCTTGCCGGTTCCGGTGCCGTAGGTGTTGAACGCGAGCTGCGTCCAGCCATTGGCAGCGCCGGCGACCGTGGTGTACGTCGCAGTATCGGCCTGGAGCTGCTTGAACTGGTCGCTGTTGACGCCGTGGGCGTAGTCGAGCTCGCCCGCCTTCAGTGCCTGGACCATCGTGTCGGTGTTGTCAGCGAAGAAGCGCAGGACGACCTCGTCCTCGAAGCCCTTGCCGGCGCCCCACCAGTTGGGGTTGCGGACGAAGCGCGCGAACTGGCCCGTCTTCCACTCGGCGAGGGTGTACGGGCCGGTGCCCACGAGGGGCGCGTCGAACGTCTCCTCGGCGATCTTCTTGTAGTCGTCCTTGCCCCAGATGTGCTTGGGGAGGATGGGAACGTAGACCTGGAAGACACGGTCTGAGGGATCGGTGGTGTAGGCGATGAAGGTGTTCGGGTCCGGGCACTCGATCTTGGTGACTCCGGCGTCCTTGACGCCCGGGTCGAGATAGCCCGAGCCGATATACGACTCGTCCTTGATCGCGGCCAGGGCGAGGCCCCACGAGTAGCACACGTCCTCGGACGTGGCCGGCTGGCCGTCGGACCACTTCCGGTCACTGCCGATCTTGAACGTGACGCGATCGGCGCTCCGCTCCCAGCTGTCCGCGAAGCCCGGCGCCGGGTGGGCGTCCTTGTCGAAGTCGACGAGCAGGCTGTAGGTGAGCGCGAACGCCTCGTAACCCACGACCAGCTCGGTGTTGAACGGGTTCGAGGCGTCGAGGTCCTGTGTCGTGCCGACCGTCAGGATCACCGGATCGGCCGCGGCCACCGGGCCCGCCACACCGACGAGGATCACGCTCCCGGTGAAGGCGAGCATGGCCAGCAGCCCTGCTCCACGGCGGCGTTGGAACGATCGCATCTGCTCCTCCTTCGACGGCGAATCTGGGTCGCCGCCGCCAGATGTGCGCTGTGGCTCGTGCGTCGGCTAGGTTCGCACGCTCAGTGCGTTTCGCGCAACGCGATTCGTCCGCTTATCACCAGGCGCTCGCGAGATTCGTCGGGGAGCCGCGCAGCGCGGGCCGGTCGAGGGCGAACAGCGCCAACCCTGCGTGCGGCGCGCGGCGATCCGGGTCGAACGCCATGTCCGCGAGGATTCCCCCGAACAGGGCCGCGAACTTGTAGGCGTGCGCCGCCCCGAGCGCGACGATCACGCCGGGATGCCCGGGCACTCGATCGAGCACGAAGTCGCGATCCGGGGTCAGGGTGTACAGGCAGGTCTTGGTCGTGACCGCCTTGCCGAAAGCTCCGGGCATGCGGGTCGCGAGGAAGCGCTCGACCCGCGCGAGGCAGTCCGGGTCGGTCTGGAAGGTGCGGGCCGCGGCCGTGGTCGCACGCCCGCCGACGTCCTCGCCCACCTTTGGCCCCGGCCCGCGGTACGTCGGGAAGCCGTAGAACGAGGGCTGGTCCAGCCAGATCCAGATCGGGAAGTGGCCGGGCTCGAAGGCCGCGGGATCCCGGGCCTGGAACCATGTGACCTGCTCCCGGGTGACGGTCAGGGGCAGCGCGGCGCCGAGGGGCTCGAGCAGCTCGTTGGTCCAGGCATCCGCGGCCAGGACCACCGCGCCGGTCGCGAACCGCCGGCCGTCGTCGACCTCGACCGTCAGCTCGCCGGCGAGGTCATCAATACGACTGGCCCGCGTCCGCTCGACGAGCGTCGCGCCCGCATCGCGAGCGAGACGCCGGTGGGCTGCGTTGCCCCGGTCCGGGTCGGCGATGCCGCCGTTCTCCTGGAAGATCGCGCGCGTCCCTCCTTCGAGCCGCCACTGCGGCCAGCGCCGCGCGACGTCGACGTCGTCCAGCCATTCGAAGCGGACGCCCGCCGCCGTCATCGCATCGGCGTAGTCGTCGATCGACTCGGCGGCGCCGGGCGGCGCGAGGTCCAGGCCACCGGTCAGCGTCACGATCGTCTCGCCCGAGGCCCGCTCGACCTCGCGCCACGCCGCCTGCGCCTCGATCGCCAGCTCGACGTACTCGCGCCGGTGATACGAGTAGCGCGTGATCCGGGACACGTCGCTCGAGGCGCCCCGGTCGTGGCCGAGCTCGAACTGCTCGAGCCCGAGGATGCGGCGACCGCCGCCGGCAGCCGCGAGGCGGTAGGCGGCCGCGCTGCCGATCCCGCCGAGCCCGACGACGATCGCGTCGTACGTGCCGCCCGTCGTGGCGCCGCGGTCCGCCTGCCTGCCCACCCGGCCACGATAGCCGAGCCCGGATGCCTATCCTCGATGCGGCCGTGCCGCCCACCGATCCCGACAGCGACGTCCTCGCCGAGCTCGACGCCGGGCTCGGCCTCGACGTCCGTCGCGACGTTCGCGTCCCCGCTCGCGACGGGCTGACGCTGTCGGTCAACCTGTTCCTGCCCCGAGGCGCCACCGAGCGGGTGCCGGCGATCCTGAACACGGACCCGTACCGCAAGGACGACTGGTCGGCGAGCTGGGACCTCACGATCGCCGCGTACTTCGCCGAGCGCGGGTACGCGTACTCCCGGCTCGATGTTCGCGGCACGGGCAGCTCGGATGGCGTGGCCCTCGACGAGTACACCGACGCGGAGACCCTCGACGGACACGACACCGTCGAGTGGCTCGCCGCCCAGCCCTGGTGCACGGGCGCGATCGGGATGTGGGGACTGTCCTACGGCGGCTTCACCTCGATCCAGGTCGCGGCCACCCGGCCGCCACACCTGCGGGCCATCGTCCCGGTCCAGGCGACCGACGACCGGTACACCGACGACGTCCACTACGTCGGCGGCGCGATGACCGTCAGCGAGCTCGCCCAGTACGCGGTCAGCCAGGTCGCGATGAACGCGCTGCCGGCGCTGCCATCCGCCTGGGGCGACGCCTGGCTCGCCCGCTGGCGGGCGCGACTCGAGGCGACGCCCGTGTGGCTGTTCCGCTGGGCGCGCGAGCAGCGCGATGGGCCGTACTGGCGGGTGGGCTCGCTCGCGCCGGACTATGGACGGATCGAGGCGGCCGTGCTCCAGCTCGCCGGCTGGATGGACGAATACGTCGATGCTGCACTGCGCATCCAGGCGAACTGCGCCCACGCGGCCGGCCGGCGGACGATCGTCGGGCCGTGGGTCCACGGCCACGCCCACAGCGCCTATCCAGGGCCGAACATCGACTGGCTGCACGAGACCGTGCGCTGGTTCGACCACTGGCTCAAGGGCGCGGACAACGGCGTCGAGCGCGAGCCGCCGCTCACCTGGTTCCACCGCGATCCGACGCCGCCCGAACGATTCCCGGCGCGGCTCAACGGCGCGTGGCGCGCCACACGTGCCTGGCCAGTAGCTGACGCCGCAGGACGCCTGCTCCATCTCGGACCAGGCACGCTGGCGGGTGTCGCGAGCAGCGGCGGCGTCGACACCTTCGCGCACCGTCCGACTGCCGGGGCCGCGGGCGGCTCGCTGTGCTGGGGCGCCGGCCACCGGCCCAACGGGCTGGCGGCGGATCTGCGCCTCGAGGCAGACGCGGGGCCCGCTTACACCAGCGCACCGCTCGACGAGCCGCTCGACATCCTCGGCGTGCCGGTCGCGGTGCTCCACGTCGCCGCGACGCAGCCCGTGGCCCACCTCGTCGTCCGCCTCGGCGACGTGGCCCCCGACGGCCCGATCGAGCAGGTCAGCGAAGGCATCCTCAACCTGACGCATCGGGAGTCGCACGAGCGCCCGACGCCGCTCGAGCCCGGCCGCTGGCAGCAGGTGCGCGTGCCGCTGCGCGCGGCCGGCTATCGCTTCCCGGCCGGCCACCGCGTGCAGCTGAGCGTCGCCAGCGCGCACTGGCCGGTGATCTGGCCGGCGCCCGGCGCGGGCGAGCTGTCGATCCGGTTCGGGCCGGATGCGCCCTCCCGGCTCGAGCTGCCGCTCGCGCCCGTCGGCACGCACGACGTCGAGCCGCCGCGGTTCAAGGAAGCGGCGCCGGCCCTGGCGAGCATCGGCAGCGACAGCGCCGAGCCGTCCCGCTGGGACGCGGTGCGAGACGCCGACGCCGGCACGCACGCGATCGATACCCACGAGGGCGAGACGAGCGTGCTCCCCGACGGGCGCTCGACGCTCTACGTCGGCGAGACGCTGCACATGGTCGCCTCCGAGCGCGAGCCCGGCGTCGGGCGGTTCGAGAACAGCTGCGAATATCGCCTGGACCAGAGCGGCCGGCGGATCGTGGTCGTCGCCGACGGGACCACGGTCGCGGACGCCACGACATTCGACTGGCGGGCGGGGATTCGGGTCCAACTCGACGGCGAACTGTTCTTCCAGCGGGACTGGCACGAGGCCATCCCGCGCGACCTCACCTGAGGTAGCGGTCGAACCAGTCGAGCAGCCTGGTCATGTGGTCGATGCGCCGGTCCGGCCGTCCGTTCGTGAAGTAGACGTGCGACTCCTCGGGGTAGAGCACGAACTCGACCGTCCGACCGAGGACCCGCAGGGCCGTGAAGAGCTGGACGTTGTCACTGGGCCTGCAGCGCCGATCTTCCTCGCCCTGGAGCATCAGCAGTGGCGTCCTGACGTTTGCGACGTTCGAGAGCGGACTCTGGCGCCACAGCTTTTCCATCCCCTCCTGGTCGAGCGGCGCGCCGAGGAGGGCCCAGCGGTTGAAGTCGACGCCCGCGTCGCCGTCGGCCCACGCGGAGACCTGGTTGGACACGCCGGCGACGCTGACGGCCGCCTTGAACCGGTCCGTCGTCCCGACCAGCCAGTTGACCATGAAGCCACCGTATGACAGCCCGAGCGCCCCGAGCCGGGCAGGGTCGGCGAGGCCCAGGTCGATCAGGTAGTCGATGGCAGCGTGCACATCCGCGGCGTCAGGACCGCCCCAGTTGCCCAGCAGCGGCTTGATCCAGTCGCGGCCGTAGCTCGTCGAGCCGCGGATGTTCGGCAGGACGACCCGGTAGCCACGGGCGCACAGCAGCACGACCTCGATGTGCGGTGCCGGCGCCCAGGCCCCGAGCGGCCCGCCGTGCACATCCACGATCGTCGGCAGTGGCTCGTCGCCGGCGCCGGCCGGGGACGCGATCCAGGTGTGGATCGGCCCGCCGTCACCGGGGGCCTCGACCTCGCGCATCTCCGGCCAGTGAAAACGACTTGCCCAGCGGGCGCCCATGGTCGTCCTCCGTCGCGGCACGACGGGCGGGTCGAGGGGCACGGTGACGAGGTCCATCGGTCCGTCGCCGATGCACGCGACGGCGGTGATGCGGCGATCCCGCGGAACCGTCGACGATGCCGTTCCCGCCAGGCTGTAGACGTCGATGCCGTCGCGGACGAGCGGCTCGGGGAAGCCCGCCGGCGCGCCTGTCGCCGTGTCGAGGCGGAAGCGCCACGGCGTCGCGCGTCCGCGGTCGGTGACGACGGCCGTGATCGTCGCGTCATCGACCCACACGGGCGTGACCCGTGAGTTCGCCATCCAGCCGTGCATGTCCGTGTCGTTCCACGTGCCGACGGGTCGATCGAGGGCCGGCGCGACCGGCCAGGGCGCGCCCGAGCCATCCGACGGACCCACGACGAGCTCCGGGCTGGTGTCGTCGACGGCATCCTCGTCGAGGATCCCGACCGCCGCGAGCCAGCGTCCGTCAGGCGACCAGGCGGCCCTGTCCACGGGGCCACCGAGTGCCAGCACCTGGCGCGGCTCCCGCGACCTGGCGTCGACGTCGACCGACCAGATGCTGGTGCGCGGCACCGTGTCCGCCTCGGGTCGCTGGTCGGCCGTGAAGGCGACCGTGCGGCGGTCCGGCGACCAGGCGATCTTCGAGACGCCCCAGTCGCCCGCCGTGACCTGGCGAGGCACGGCGCCCCGCCTGGCGTCGACGACGTGCAGATGCGACCATCGGTCGACGGTTCCTTCCTCGTCCCACATCCAATCGATCCGGGTGATCCGTCGGGCGGTGGGTGCGTCGTCGCCCGCCGGCGGCGGGCCGACGAGGAATCGCGGTGGGTCGACCTCGACCGTCAGCGCGAGGCGCGTACCGTCGGCTGACCAGGCGACCTCGCCGACGGATCGGTCGCGCGGCGTTCGCACCGGCCACGGCTGGCCCGACGGTGCACCGTCCCTGTTCAGCGGGAGAACGCGCAGGCGCGCGATCTGCTCCTGCGGGTCCTCGGTCGTCCCGCGATGCTTCCGACCCGGCGCGGCAGCCGGCGATCTGCGGAACGCGACGGCCGAGCCGTCCGGCGCAAGACGAGGGCCGGTGTCACGGACGGGGCCGTTCGTCAGCTGGATCGGTCGCCCGCGCCCGGCGAGGGGCACGAGCCACAGATGGGAGCGGTAGCGGTCGCGAACCACGAAGCGGCGGACCACCACGGCGAATCGTCCGTCGGCCGACATGTCGTGCTCGTCGAGGACGACCTGGGCTCGGATGACCGTCTGCGGATCGGTCCGGCGTCGCACGACCCTGAGCCTAACGGCCGCGCGGATGGTTGGCCGCTGAAGGGCGCCGAGCGAGCGCTTGCGCGATTCTCACGCCTGACATAGATTGTCAGCGTGACATTGAATTTCAGCCGGCAACAGAGCAATCCGGCGACGAAGCGTGCCTCGGGCAGGACGAGCAGCCGTCCGCTCGTCGGCGAGGTCGTCGACGAGCTGACCTCCTGGAACCCGCGCGAGTTCATCGCGGCGTTCCAGCGCTGGCACCAGGGCTCGGTGAGCCTCGTGCACCTGAACGTCCTGTCGCTGCTCGAGGCATCCGGCCCGATGCCCATGGGCCACCTCGCCGAGCAGCTGGACATCTCCGTCGCGAGCATGACCGGGGTCATCGACCGTATGGAGTCGCGTGCCCTCGTCGAGCGACGGCGCGACAGCCAGGACCGCCGCGTGATCCTCGTCCATCCGGGCAAGGGTGGCCGGAAGCTGTTCGACGACATCGGCAGGCGCCGGCGCCTGGGGCTGGCGGCCCTGCTCTCGAAGCTCAGCGACGAGCAGCTCCAGGGCCTCCTCGCTGGCCATCGCGCCTTGCGAGCTGCGCGGCTGGACCTCGCGCGCAGCGCCGGCAGCGGTGGCGTCGAGGCATTGCGCGCACGGGTGAAGGCGCCGAAGCGATGATCCGCCTGCTGCGCCGCTACCTGCGGCCGTACACGTGGCCCATCGCCGGCGTGCTCGTCCTGCTGCTCGTCCAGGCGATCGGCAACCTGTACCTGCCCACGCTCCAGGGCGAGATCATCAACGACGGCGTCTCGAAGGGCGATACCGACTTCATCGGGTCCACCGGCTTGTTCATGCTCGCCGTGACCTTCGTCGTCGGCGTCGCCTCGATCGTCGGCGTCTACCTCAGCGCCCAGGTCGCGATGGGCTTCGGGCGCGACGTGCGCAGCGCGATCTTCCGCCAGGTCGAGGCCTTCAGCCAGGTCGAGATCAACAAGTTCGGAACGCCGTCGCTCATCACGCGCAACACGAACGACGTCCAGCAGGTCCAGACCCTCGTCTTCATGGTCCTGGCCCTGATGATCTCGGCCCCGATCCTGATCGTCGGCGGCATCATCCTCGCCCTCCGCCAGGACGTGCCGCTCTCGGGCCTGCTCGTCGTCGTGCTGCCCCTCATGGTGGCGTTCATCGGCATCGTCCTCAGCCGGGCGGTCCCGCTGTTCCGGGCGATGCAGGTCAAGCTCGACCGGATCAACCAGGTCATGCGCGAGACGCTCGCGGGCGTTCGGGTGATCCGCGCCTTCGTCCGCACGGGGCACGAGGAGCAGCGCTTCGACGACGCGAACGTCGACCTGTTCGACACCGCGCTTCGAGTCAACCGGCTGTTCGCGATCACGATCCCGGTCATGACCCTGATCCTCAACCTGTCCACCGTCGGGGTCATGTGGTTCGGCGCGATCCGGGTGGAGAGCGGCGAGATGCCGATCGGGAATCTGACGTCGTTCCTGCAGTACCTGCTCCAGATCCTGTTCGCGGTCCTGATGGCCGTGTTCATGTTCATCTTCGTGCCGCGTGCCGCCGTCTCCGCGGCCCGGATCCAGGAGGTCCTCGAGACCGAACCGTCGGTGCACGATCCGGAGCACCCGGTCAAGCCCGCGGAGATCGCGGCTGGATCTGGTGCGGATGGCCGGGACGGCCGGGACAGCCTGGCCGGTACGGGCGGCCGGGTCGAGTTCCGGGACGTCGAGTTTCGGTACCCCGGAGCCCAGGACGCGGTCCTGCGCGACGTGTCGTTCGTGGCCGAGCCAGGTGAGACGGTCGCGATCGTCGGCTCGACGGGTAGTGGCAAGTCAACGCTGGTGAACCTCATCCCCCGCTTCTACGACGTGACCGCCGGCGCCGTCCTGCTCGATGGCGTCGACGTGCGCGAGATGGACCGCGCGCACGTCTGGCGCCGGCTCGGCGTCATCCCCCAGAAGGCCTTCCTGTTCAGTGGCACCGTCGCGAGCAATCTCAGGTTCGGCGACGAGGAGGCCACCGACGACGAGCTGTGGCACGCCCTCGCGATCGCGCAGGGCCGCGACTTCGTCCAGGAGATGGAGGGCGGGCTCGAGGCGGCCGTCACGCAGGGCGGCACGAACGTCTCCGGCGGGCAGCGGCAGCGGCTCGCCATCGCGCGAGCGCTGGTGAAGCGGGCCGGGATCCTCATCTTCGATGACAGCTTCTCGGCGCTGGACTTCGGAACCGACGCCCGCCTGCGTGCCGCGCTCGACCGCGAGATGGGCTGGGCGACGCGGCTCATCGTGGCCCAGCGCGTCGGCACGATCATGAAGGCCGACCGGATCCTGGTCATGGACGCGGGCCGCATCGTCGGCAGCGGGACCCACACCGAGCTGCTCGCGTCGAACGAGACGTACCGCGAGATCGTGTACTCGCAGCTGTCCGAGGCGGAGGCGGCGGCATGAGCATCCGACCCGGCGGCAACGGCCAGAATCCCGGCGGAGACGGCGCCCGACCCGGCGCCGGCGCGCCGCCGATCGGTCGCGCCCAGGGTGGCGCTCGACCCGGTGCAGGCGGCCCGCCGCCGGGCGGCTTCGGGCCGGGCGGTCGTCGCCCCGGCGGTGGCGGCCCGGGAATGATGGGCATGATGACCATGCCGGTGCAGAAGCCGGGCAACTTCCGGGTCTCCTTCCGCCGGCTGCTCCAGCGCCTCGCGCCGGAGCGGATGCTCGTCGGGCTTGTCGTCGTGCTGGCCGTCGTCAGCGTGGCGTTCGCGGTCATCGGCCCGAAGATCCTGGGCAACGCGACCAACGACATCTTCAACGGCTACATCAGCAGCATCCTGCCGGCGGGGGTCTCGAAGGACCAGGTCGTCGCCGGGCTCCGAGCGAACGGCCAGAACCAGTTCGCCGACATGGTCGCGGCGATGGACCTGCACCCGGGCCAGGGCATCGACTTCTCCGCGCTCGCCGGCATCCTGTTCATCCTGATCGGGGTCTACGTCCTCAGCTCGATCTTCAGCTGGATGCAGTCCTGGATCATGGCCGGCGTCACCCAGCGGACCGTCAGGCGCCTGCGGACCGACGTCGACGAGAAGCTCGGGCGGCTGCCACTCAGGTACTTCGACAGCCACCCTCGCGGCGACGTCCTGAGCCGCGTCACGAACGACATCGACAACATCGGGCAGACGCTCCAGCAGAGCCTCACCCAGCTGATCACGTCGGTCCTGACGATCGTCGGCGTGCTGGCGCTCATGCTCACGATCAGCCCGATCCTCGCGGTGATCTCGATCCTGTCGGTCCCGCTATCGGTCTTCATCACGGTGCTGATCGCCGGCCGCTCGCAGAAGCGGTTCGCGGCCCAGTGGGCCTCGACGGGCGACCTGAACGCCCACGTCGAGGAGATGCACACCGGGCACGCAATCGTGAAGGTCTTCGGCCGGCAGCAGGAGGCGATCGAGACGTTCGATCGCGAGAACGACAAGCTGTACCAGGCCTCCTACCAGGCCCAGTTCATCTCGGGCACGATCCAGCCGGCGCTGACCTTCGTCTCGAACCTCAACTACGTCGCGATCGCCGTCATCGGCGGGCTCCGGGTCGCGAGCGGCCAGATGACCCTGGGTGACGTCATCGCGTTCATCCAGTACTCGCGGCAGTTCACGTTCCCGATCATCCAGACGGCGTCGATCGCCAACGTCCTCCAGTCGGCGGTCGCCTCCGCGGAGCGCGTCTTCGAGCTGCTGGACGAGGCCGAGGAGATCCCCGACCCGGTCGCGCCGACGGTGCTCGAGCACACACGCGGCGCCGTGTCGTTCGAGGACGTGTCATTCCGATACGAGCCTGAAAAGCCGCTCATCGACGACCTCGACCTCGTCGTCGAGGAGGGCCACACGATCGCGATCGTCGGACCCACCGGCGCCGGCAAGACGACGCTCGTGAACCTGCTCATGCGGTTCTACGAGCTCGACGGCGGGCGCATCACCATCGACGGCGTCGACACCCGGGAGATGACCCGCGACGACCTGCGCCGGACCTTCGGGATGGTCCTCCAGGACACCTGGCTGTTCCACGGGACGATCCGCGAGAACATCGCCTACGGCCGCGAGGGCGCAACCGATGAGGAGATCGCCCGGGCCGCCGAAGCCGCGCACGTCGATCACTTCGTGCGCACCCTGCCCGACGGCTACGACACGGTCATCGACGACGACGCGACGAACCTCTCGGCCGGCGAGAAGCAGCTGCTCACGATCGCCCGGGCCTTCCTGGCAGACCCGGAGATCCTGATCCTGGACGAGGCGACGTCATCGGTCGACACGCGCACCGAGGTGCTCATCCAGCGCGCGATGGCCGGGCTGATGCAGGGTCGCACGGCCTTCGTGATCGCCCATCGACTCTCCACGATCCGCGACGCCGACACGATCCTGGTCATGGACAAGGGCCGGATCGTCGAGCAGGGCAACCACGATTCCCTGCTCGCGCGCGGCGGCTTCTACGCCGAGCTCTACAACTCGCAGTTCACCGAGGCCCTCGCCGAGGCCGTCTAGCGATGGCCTGCGGCTCGGGCCCCGGCTGACCTGGGATCGTCAGCGAGGCATCGGCATGGGCATGGTGTCGCCGCCCACCCTGTGCGGGACAGCAGCCGTCCGCGTGACGAGCCAGGTTGCCACCACGCCGACCAGACCGGTCAGCAGGCCGCCCAGCAGCGCCTCGTCGAAGGCAAGCCCACCGACGATCGGCTGGATCTCCTCGACGGTCATGGTCCCGACGATCACCTCGCTCGCGACGATGCCGCCCACGAACCAGGCGATCGCGCCGACGAGCCACAGCCACCGTGTCGATCGACTGCCGGCCACGAGCTGCGCCAGCGCGCCGAAGCCGATCGAGAAGCCGAGCAGGATCTGCAGGCCGAGGCTCTCGAGGTTGTAGTTCACGGTCACCACCTCCCGGACCGGATGGAGGTCCCAAAGGCCTCTCCGACCATCCAGCATCCGAGATCGAGGTGACGCCTGCCAGTGCCAACCGACCTCCGGGAACGGGCTGGGGGGCCGGAGCCAGTTGCGCTCCAGGCTCGGGAAGTGCCGTGACTACAATCTCCGGGTGGCGCAGCCTTCGAATCGAGAGATCGTCGACGAATTCGTCCGGGCGATCGAGGCGAAGGACCTTGACGCCCAGCTGGCCCTCCTTGCCGATGATTTCGTCGATGAGATGCCGCAGTCGGGCGAGCGGACGCGCGGTCGCGACAACTACCGGAGCATCTTCGAGAACTACCCGGGCGGGGTCGGAACGGCCCAGGCCGAGGGCCGGAGGATCATCGGCTCGGAGGATCATTGGGTCATGACGCCGACCTTCAGCGCGCTGCGCATCGAGGGCTCAGGCGACACGTACACGTATATCGGGACGATCCGATACGCCGAAGGGGCGGTCTGGCAGGTGATCGCGATCGCACAGCTCCGGGACGGGAAGATCGCCCGGACGACGACGTGGTACGCGGCGCCGTTCGAGGCGCCCGAATGGCGGGCCCCGTTCGTGGAGCGCTTTCCGCCCCTCGGGGGTAAGGCCGGAGGCTAACCCTGCTGCGCGATCTGGATCAGGTTGCCGCAGGTATCGTCGAAGACAGCGGTCGTCACCGGGCCCATCTGCGCGGGCTCCTGCGTGAACTGCACGCCGAGGCCGACGAGTCGCTCGTATTCCGCGCGGCAGTCGGCCACGCCGAACGACGTGTACGGGATCCCGTCCTCGACCAGGGCCGCCTTGAATGGCTTCGCCGCAGGGTGGCCATCCGGCTCGAGCAGGAGCTCGGTCCCGTCAGGATCGTCCGGTGACACGACGGTCAGCCAACGGGCACCGCCGAGGTCGATGTCGTTCTTGGTCACGAAGCCGAGGACGTCGGTGTAGAACCGGTGCGCCTTCGCCTGGTCGTCGACGAGCACGCTGGTGACGACGATTCGCATGACAGGCCTCCTGCTCATTCGGGCGACGGCCACCGGTCGGCGATCTCGCGGAGCGGCGCCGTGTCGAGGTCGTGGAACTTGAAGCGGCCTTGCCGGCGGGTCCTGACGAGCCCAGCCTCCTCGAGGACGTCGAGGTGCTGCGAGATCGCCTGGCGCGTCGAGCCCAGACCGTGGTTGCTGATCAGCCGGACGCAGAGCTCGTACAGCGTCTGGCCATCGCGCTGCCGCAGCTCATCGAGGATCGCCCGGCGGGTCGGATCGGCGAGTGCCTTGTAGAGATCGCCCACCGGCCTCGACTATATGCAAGTGGCTGCTTGCATGTCAAGGTGCTGCAAAAGGCGCGCCGGGCTATGCCTCCAACCGATAGCCGACCCCGCGGAGTGCGAGGATCGCGGGGCCGCCGGCCGCCTGGACCTTGTGACGGAGGCGGGCGACGTGGGGCTTGAGCCAGAGGAGATCGGGGTCGGCCTCCGCGGGCCAGCCGGACCGGACCAGGCGGAGGTGCGGGACGAGATCGCCATTGGCACGAACGAGCGCCTCGAGCAGGCGGTACTCGATCGGGGTGAGGTCCAGGCGGCCCTCGCCGACCTGCGCCTCGTGGCGGCCCGGCTCGATCACGAGGTTGCCGAACTCGAGCGGGCCGGCCTCGCCGCCACCGGACGAGCTGCCGCTCACCCGATCCGCGCGACGCATGACCGCGCCGATTCGCGCGAGCAGCTCCGCGCGCCCGAAGGGCTTGACCAGGTAGTCGTCAGCGCCGATGCCGAGGGCGCGAACCTTGGCCTCCTCGGAGCTCTCGCCGGACACGACCACGATCGGGGCGTCACCCTCGGCGCGGATCCGGCCGGCGACCGTGAACCCGTCCGGGCCGGGCATGGCCAGGTCGAGGAGCACGATGTCGGGGCGCTCCTCACGGTAGCGCCGGACAGCGGTCAGGCCGTCGTAGGCGGTGATCACCTGGTGGCCCTCGGTGCCCACGAGGGCGGTGATCGCGCCGACCATCGCCGGGTCGTCGTCGACGACGAGGATTCGAAGCGGACGAGCCGCACGCGGCATGGTCACGGCCGGGGCCTCACATCGCGGCCGCGGCCGGCAGGGCGATCACGAATCGCGCGCCGTGCCCATTGGCCGGCTCGCACCAGAGCCGCGCGCCCATCGACTCGGCGAGCCGTCGCGCCGCGTACAGCCCGATCCCGGACCCGCGGGCGGTGCGCGTGTCGCGCCGCGCGTACGGCTCGAAGATCCGCTCGCGCCACTCCTCGGGAATGCCCGGGCCCTCGTCCGATACAGCCACGCGGACGGCGCCATCGGCCATCCTCCAGTCGAGCGCGATGGTCGTGTCGGGGGGCGCGTACTTGACCGCGTTCTCGACCAGGTGCTCGAGGATCTGCAGCAGGCGGGATCGATCGGTCAGCGCGAACAGCCGGATCCCGTGGTGCAGCTCGAGCCGGTGCCGGGCGACGAGTGGCGCGAGCTCCGTCGCCGCCTGCTCGACGACCTCTCCGACGTTCGTCGGCTGGAGATCGGCGGGCGGCTCCGGGCCGACGCGCACGGAAGCGAGAATCGAATCGACCAGCCGGTCGAGCCGCTCGACCTGCTCCATCGTCGACCGATGCCACCCGGCGCGTCGATCGCGCCGCTCCGGATCCCTCGACTCCCGTCCGTCGAGCGGCGGGTCCTCGGCGAGCAGGTCCGTGTACGCGCGAACCACCGCGAGCGGCGTCCGCAGCTCGTGGGTCACGAGGGCGATCAGCTCGGCGCGCGCGTCGTCGATCTTCTTGAGCTCGGTCGCCCGCTCCTCGGCCTCCTTCTGCATCCGGCCCTTCTCGACGATGCCGGCGAGCAGGTCGGCGATGGCCCGAAGGTGGGCCACGTCCGAGGGCGTGAAGTCGCGGTGCTGCTCGGTCTGGACGTTGAGGACGCCGACGATCCGGTCATTCCAGACGAGGGGCACGGACAGCATCGAGGCCACGAACCGACGCTGGTCGATGCCACGGACCCACAGGAATCGCTCGTCGCTGCTGACGTCGGGGATCACGAGCGGCTCGCGCGACTCGGCGACGCGGCCGGTGACACCGGCGCCGAACGGGACCCTGGCGCGGCCGATCTGGTAGCGGTCGAGGCCGTTCGTTGCGGCGAGCGTCAGGTTCTCGGCGTCGCGATCGAGGAGATACAGGGAAGAGACGCTCGCCCGGAGCGCGTCACGCGTCTCGTCGACGACGGTCTCGAGCAGCTCCTCCCAGGTGCGCGCGGTCGTCGCCATGCGCGCGACGCGATGCAGGAAGCGCAGCTGGTCGAGCTGCTCCGCCGCGGGCTCTCGCTCGCCCACCGCCTCGGGTTCGGCCTGTCTTGTCTCCGTCACCCCGCCACGATAGCCGAGGCCGGTTTGGCCGCCGACGGTCGGGCCAGCCCGCGACGGGCCAGGGCGTCCGC
>DATJGH010000018.1:0-7217 GCA_035495215.1 Patescibacteria group bacterium | reverse complement strand
GGGCTTCGCGCCCGGTGACCTCCTGTTCGCCGGGCCGGGCAAGACCGACGACGAGCTCGCGCGCCTCGTCAACGCGGGGATCCTCGCCGACAACGTCGAGTCGATCGGCGAGATCGACCGCCTTGCGGCCGTCGCGGAGCGGGCCGGGCGCCGCCAGGGGGTGAGCCTGCGCCTCAATCCCGAGCTGCAGCTGCTCGGCGCCCAGATGCGCATGGGCGGCACAGCCTCCCAGTTCGGGATCGACGAGGTGGACCTCGGTGACGCCGTGGCCCGCGTCCGTGGCCATCCGAGCCTGGTCTTCCGGGGCATCCACGTCTACACGGCGACACAGGTATTCGGTGTCGAGCCCCTGCTCGACCACTGCCGCAACATCCTCGAGCTCGGCCTGCGCGCCGCCGACCTGGGCGGCGGGCCGCTCGAGCTCATCGACTTCGGGGGTGGCTTCGGCATCCCCTACTTCGAGGGCGGCGAGCCGTTCGACCTCGAGGCCTTCGGCACCGGCTTCCGGTCGCTCCTCGATGGCTTCCGGGCCGACCCGCGCCTCACCGGCTGCCGGTTCATCTTCGAGCTCGGGCGGTACCTCGTCGCCGACGCAGGCGTGTACGTGATGCGCGCCATCGACCGCAAGGTGACGCGGGGCAGGACGTTCGTGGTCACCGACGGCGGGATGAACCACCACCTCACCGCCACCGGCAACATGGGCCAGGTCTTCCGCAAGGCCTTTCCGCTGCTCAACCTGTCACGGCTCGACGGTGCCGCCGAGGAGACCGTGACCGTGACGGGGCCGCTGTGCACCCCGCTCGACTCGTTCGGCGAGGTCCAGCTCGCTGCGCCCGCGACCGGCGACCTGATCGGCGTGCTCTCGAGTGGCGCCTACGGCTACAGCGCGAGCAACCTCGGCTTCCTCAGCCATCCCACGCCGGCGGAGGTGCTGGCCTGGCGCGGCGAGACGCACCTGCTGCGGCCTGCCGGCCAGCCGGAGGACGTGCTCAAGGGCCAGACCGGCCTGCCGGCAAGCACCCGCACCCCGGGCTGAGCGAGGCTCAGGCGCCGGGCTCCGACGTCGACTGGCCCCGGAGGAGTCCCCAGCCGCGGCGCAGGCCGCGCAGCGCGAGCCGGCCGGCGGCGCTCGTGATCAGCTCGAACCCGCCCTCGAACTCGCGCTCCTCCCCGCCGAAGTGGGCCTTGAACGTGGCCAGGTTCTTGAGATCGGTGCCGAAGAAGTCGTATGAGGCAAAGCCACGCTCGCGGCTGTCGGCCATCGCCTGCCAGTGGATCTGGTAGTTGACGACCGAAGCGGCCGGGCCCTCGCGGATCGAGCCGTTGTAGACCTCGTACACGCGGTTGCCGGTTGTGACGAGCATGACGCCGGCGACCGCGGTGCCGGCCTCGTCTCGCTCGATGAGCAGGCGTGCCGCGTCGCGCGCGGCGAAGGCGTGATACGCGGCGACGACGTCGCGCCGGCGGATGCCGAGCCGGGCGACCGTGGCGTCGTGGAGGCGCTCGAACTCGGGCAGGCCCGCATCGTCCTCGACGGCGACGGTCACGCCGAGGCGACGTGACTTGTTCACGAGGTTCCGCCCGGTCCCGTCCAGGCCGCTCCACAGCTCCTTCTCGGTCTGGCGGAGGTCGACGACGCGGGTCCGCTTGGGCTGGATCCAGCGCGTGCGGCGCCAGCCGGCGCGGAGCAGTCGATCGGCGACCGGCCCCCCGGCGGGCAGCTCCGGATCGACGAACAGGTGGGTCCATCGACCCCGGCCGGCCGCCTCACGAACGGCGGCCGAGAACGCCTTGATCGCCGCCTCCGAGTACTCGGTCGCGATCGGGCCGCGCCAGGCGTAGGCATAGGCCCACGGCAGGGCACGCATCCGCCGGACCATGACCTGCGCGCCGATAGGCCCCTCGGGAGCGTCGGCAACGACCCGGACCGGCTGCCAGCCGCGTGGCGCGAGGATGTCCGCCCACGCGCTCGTCTGGATGAAGTGACCGATCTCGTTGTTGGCGACGAACTCGTCCCAGGCGGCCGGATCCGCTCGCAGCCGAGCGGCCGCCCAGCTCACCTCGCGCTGCGCCCGAGCAGGCGCAGGGCCCTCGCAGCGGCGCTGCCCACCCTCCGTGGCGCCTGGCGCATCGTCCTTCGGTGCGCCCCGGTCAGCTCGACCCAGCGGGCGCCGAACGATTCCCGGAACTGGTACGGCCCGTAGGTCGGGTCGCCCTTGTCCGGCTTGCCGCGGGCCCCCTTCCTGTCCACGCCGCCGAGGTCGACCCTCGTGCGCCGCTCGTCGAGCCCGATCTGGATGCCGCGCCAGACAAGAAGCGGCACCGCGCCGGGGTACTTGCGGCGCTCTCCGGCGCGATCGCCGGCGAGCGCGTAGGTCAGGCGGTGGCCATGCCGGTAGAACGCGGCTCCCGCGATCGGACCGTCCTCCGGATGCTCCGCCTGCAGGTACACCATGTGGCCGGCAGCGATGGCCCGGCGTGACCAGTCGACGAAGAGGTCCTCCGAGGTCAGCGCGAAGCTGGTCGCCTTCGCGGTCCCGTCGAGCATGTCGTAGAAGGTCCGGAGCATGGCGTCGACGGCCGCCGCGTCGTACGGCTCGACCGGGTCGAACTCCGCGAGCTCGCTGGAGCCGTACTCCTCCTCGAGGCGACCGCCGCCGGCATCGAGCCGCCGGACCGTCAGCCCGTGGCGGTCCGCCTGGCGGATCGCGTTGCGGGCCGTTGCGCCGAACGAGGCGAAGATGGTCTTCTCGTCGCTGTTGGGAAGATCGTCCGGCCCGAGCTGCACGTCCATTCGGTGCCGGGCAACCTGCTCCTCCTCGATCGGCGCGAACCCTGCGGCGGCGAGGTGCGCAGCGAGGCCGCTGGCCGCGGGCGCCTCGCCGTCGACGGTCAGGGCGGAAAGGCCCTCGGCCGCGAGGATGTCGGCCGCGACGGCCGCGCGCAGGGCGCCGATCGCCGGATCCGCTTCCGGGATCGGGCCGCGACTGGCGTACGCGTTGCCCGCGTCCCGGGTCCCGTCCGGCCGGCCGATCGCCAGGAGCCTGAACCCGTCATCGAAGGCGATGTGCCAGGTCCGCCAGCCGTAGGCCGCCCGGTACTCGGCCCACTCGCGGGACTGGTACACGTGCCCGTTCGGCGACCCGACGGCTTGCCTGTCCCAATCCTCGAGCTCCTCGGGCGTGGCCAGGTGCGCCTTCGTCGGGTCGGCCGGCTCGGCGGCCTCGGGCTCCGAGCCGTGCTCCGTGGCAGGAGCCGGCTGCGGCGCGCCGCCCCTGGCGGCAGCGATGAGCTCCTCGAGCGGCGGGAGGGCCGCCGCACGCCGACCGCCCGACCGGGGGGCGACCTCGGCTGCGACTCGGGCTTTCCTGGGGCGGGCGCGGGCTCGACCGGCCTCGGGCGTCACGCCGGCCGGAGCCGCGACAGCGTGTCGGACATCAACCGCATGATGACGCCAAGCTCGGGGAGTCGCAAAGCGCGGGCGAGAAAGAGGTACGCGAACGCACCGGCGCCGCCTCCGAGGGCCAGCTCGACGAACGCTCGGACCGAGCTCTGCGCGCCGAGGAGGGCCGGCTCCGCGAAGCTGACCACGCCGGCCGCGACCAGTCCCGCCGCGAGGCTCGCGACCGCGACCGGAGCGCCGAGGCGCAGGATCGGGCTCGGGTCGAAGGCGGGGATCCGGCGGCGGAGCAGCACGGCGAGCAGCGCCGCCTCGACCGTCGAGCCGACGGCGATCCCGAACCCGATCCCGGGCAGGCCCCAGCCGAGGAGCCGAACGGCCGTGACGCCGATGGCCACGTTGAGGATCACCCCGAGGATCGCCGCCAGCGCGGGGGTGCGCGTGTCCCGATCGGCGTAGAAGGCGCGGACGAGGATGGTGTTCAGGCCCTCGCCCGGGAGCGCCAGCAGCAGGAACAGCAGCGCGCTCGCGACGAGGTCGGCGCTCTCCGCGGTGAACCTGCCGTGATTGAACAGGAGCGTCGTCGCGGGCGCGCGCAGGGCGATCCCCAGCGCAACCAGGGGCAGGAGCAGGAACAGGATCAGGCGCACCCCCCGGCTCAGCAACGAGGCGAACTCGTCCACGGCGCCGCGAGCCAGGTCACGTGACAGCGTCGGCAGGGCGACGATGCCGAGCGGCACGCCGATCACTGACAGCGGGATCGAGAAGACCGTGAACGCGAAGGTGAATGCCGTCACCGACCCCGTCGCCAGGCCCGTTGCGAGCGCGGTTGCGACGAGGAACGTGATCTGTGTCGCGCCGAGCGCGACCGTCCGCGGCCCCATCAGGCGCAGGGCCTGGCGGACGTCGGGATCGCTGACGTCGAGGTTGGGCGTGAACCGGAAGCCGGCCCGGGCGAGCGGCGGAACCTGGACGAGGAGATGACCGAGCGAGCCGGCGACGACCCCGATCGCCAGTCCGGCGACCCCGAAGGTGGGCGTGAGGATGATCGCGGCCCCGATGATCGCGAGGTTGTAGACGATCGGCGCGATCGCTGCGGCCGCGAAGCGGTTGTGGGCGTTCAGCGCGCTGCTGGCCACGGCACCGAGCGCGAGGAACATGGGCGCCAGCAGCATCATTCGCGTCAGGTCGATGGTCTGCTGGAGCTGCGCACCGGCGTACCCGGGCGCGAGGTACGGGACGAGGACGGGCGCGGCGACCCAGGCGAAGCCGGCGAGGATCACGAGCCCGACCGTCATCAGGCTCGCGATGGTCGAGACGATGTGCCACGCCCGGCCGGCTCGCCCCGTCCCGAGCTCTCCGGCGACCATCGGGACGAGGGCTGCCGCGACGGTGCCCGCGGCGACGAGCTGGAAGATCAGGTCGGGGATCCGGAACGCGGCCAGGAAGGCGTCGGTGTCCGGGCTCGCGCCGAGGGTGCTGCCGATGACGAGGACGCGGACGTAGCCGAGGACCCGGGACGCGAGGTATGCACCGGAGACGACGAGCCCGGCGCGTGCGAGCGCGAGCCCACCGGAGCCGGCCCCGCTCGCAGCAGTCCCGCCCCCCGGCAGCTCCGCGCCTTCGGCCTGGCCGTTGGTCATGCCGGCTCGGACGGCGTCGCGGGAGCCCGATGTTTCGCCCGCGGGTGGGCAGTGGTGTACGCCGCCCGGAGGCGCGCGGCCGACACGTGGGTGTAGATCTGCGTCGTTGCCAGGCTCTCGTGACCCAGCAGCTCCTGCACGACCCGCAGATCCGCGCCACCGTCGAGCAGGTGCGTGGCGAACGAATGCCGCAGCGTGTGCGGTGACACGCCTTCGGGCAGCCCGGCGCGGCGGCACAGCCGATCGATCCGATGGCGCAGGCCGCGCACCCCGATCGGCCGGCCGTCGCTGTTCAGGAAGACCGCGTCGGAGCGAACGCCGTCGCCGGCTCGCTGGACCAGGCGGCCCTCCAGCTCCGGGCGCGCCGTCTCGAGGTATGCCTCGAGCGCCGCCACGGCCGGCCGGCCGAGCAGCCCGATGCGCTCCTTGCGACCCTTGCCGAGGACGCGGATCTCGCCGCGGCGCAGGTCGAGAGCCGACAGCTCGGCCGCGGCGAGCTCGCTGATGCGCAGGCCGGCCGCGTAGGCCACCTCGACGATCGCCCGGTCGCGGACCGCCAGGGCAACCGCCAGCGCTGGATCGCGGCGCCGGCCGGCCGAGGCCGCGCCCTCGTCCGCGTCGACGACCTCGAGCAGCCGTTCGATCTGGTCGACCTCGAGGACCCGCGGCAGCCGTCGCGGCAGGCGGGGCGCGGCGATCGAGCCCCACGGGTCGCCAGTGGCGATCCCGGCGCGGGCGGCGAAGCGATGGAACGAGCGGATCGCGGCGAGGCGCTGGCTCACCGAGCTTCGAGCACCCGACGCGACGAGCTTCGCGAGGTAGGCGCGCAGCTCCGTGCGACCAGGGGTCCGCCAGTCGACGCCGCGATCCGAAAGCCAGTCGAGGTACGCGCCGACGGCGGTCGCGTACGAGCGGAGCGTGTGCTCCGAGGCATCCTTGGCACGGAGGCTCAACAGGAACCGGTCCAGTGGCGACGCCGACTCCGCGGCGGAAGCGGGCGTGCCGGCTCGAGTGCCCGCGACGGTGCCCAATCGCTGTGTCAGGCGGGCCGCGTCACGAGCGTGACTTCGTCGGCGGCCGCCCGGAACGCGTCGTGCGCCGTCCCCCGGCGCGACCCTGCTTCCGAGGACCTGTGCCGTTGCCGCCCCGACCCCGCCTCGCCGGCGCGAGCGCGGCCGGATCGGGTGGGCCACCGGGCAGGCGGAGCCCGACGACAGCGGCTGCCTCCGGCACTTCGATGGCCGCGCCGTCCTTGAGGCAGATGTAGCCCTCGCCCCGCCTGGCCACGGGGCCGTCGTCGGCATCGTGCACGGCGCCGACCGGCTCGAAGTTCGTGGTGTAGTCGCACTTCGGGTAGTTCGAGCAGCCCCAGAAGACGTTGCCCGTGCGGCGCGCCCGGCGCGCGACCAGCTTGCCGTCGCTGTTCTTCGGGCAGACCACCTCGAACGGCAGCTGCGGCGGCGGCTCGGGACCCTCGCGCTGGATGTAGTCGCAATCGGGATAGCGGTCACAGCCGACGAACGGCCCGAACCGGCCACGCTTGCCGACGAGCGTCCCCAGCCCGCATTTCGGGCACGTCTCGCCGGTCCCCGCCTGGGCCGGTGCCTCGTCGCCGGGAAGCGGGCGCGATTCCTTGTGCTCGGGATACATCGAGCAGGCCAGGAAACGCCCGTTCCGCCCGAGGCGAATGACCATCGGATGGCCGAGCGAGCAGACCTCGTCCGTGGCCTCGGTGGTGAAGTCCCGGCGCCGGGTGGTCTTGCGGACCTCGTCGACCCGCTCCCGGAGGGGCGGGTAGAACGCCTCGAGCAGCGGCACCCATGGCCGCTTGCCCGACGCGACCTCGTCCAGCTCCTCCTCCATGCGCGCCGTGAACGCGAGATCGACGTAGTCGGCGAAGTGCTCGACAAGCAGGTCGACGACGATGCCCGCGACCGGCTCGGGATGGAGCCGGCGCTCCTCGACCCGGACGTAGCCGCGATCGACGATGGTCGAGATCGTCGCGGCGTAGGTCGACGGACGGCCGATTCCGTGCTCCTCGAGCGCCTTGATCAGCGATGCCTCGGTGAAGCGCGGCGGCGGCTCGGTGAAGTGCTGCGTGGTCGTGACGTCGCGAACGTCCGTCGCGTCATCCTCGTGGAGCGCCGGCAGCCGGCCCTCGACGTCGTCGTCCG
>DATJGH010000017.1:0-7123 GCA_035495215.1 Patescibacteria group bacterium | reverse complement strand
TAGGTGATCGTGCGGGTGTCGCCGGGCTCGCCGATCCAGTGGTAGGCGACCTTGCTGCCGAGGCCGTTCTCGACGTGCCGATCGACGCAGTTGTAGCTGATGTTCAGCTCGCCGCCGATGAACCAGCGGGCGAAGGGCAGGTCCCACTCGAGCGTCTTCTCGAACGGCTTGAACCAGCTGATCCGCTCGCGCGCGAGACGCTCCCAGAACGCCTCGAAGTCGGTCTCGGCCTCGAGGTACAGGTCGGACAGCGCGTTGGCCTGCGCGGCAAAGGCGGGATCGGGCGGGAACGTCCGCGCCTCGCGGAGCAGGTTCTCGATCTCTGGCGCGGCGGACGGAGCGGGCTCTTCGACGGCCACGGCAGCCTCCAGTCGATTGGACGGCCGATGCTACCAGCGGACGTCGCGGCGGGCTCGGGGTCGGCGAGCCCGCCGCGCCTGGTCGGCCTAGCCGGCGAGGCCGCCGCCCTGCATGACCGCCTCCTTCGGGGCGCTCGGGACAACGCGCTCGTCGATACCGCCGACCTCGTCCCAGATCTTCACGTGCCGGCTCTCGCGGATGAACAGCCCGCCGATGACGACCGTGACGAGCGCGACCGTGATCGGGTAGACCAGGCCGGCGTACAGGTTGCCCGTCGCCGCCAGCAGCGAGGCGGCGATCAGCGGCAGGAAGCCACCGAACCAGCCGTTGCCGAGGTGGTACGGGATCGACAGGCTCGTGTAGCGGATGCGTGCCGGGAAGAACTCGACGAGGAACGCCGCGATGGGCCCGTAGACCATCGTCACGAAGACGACCTGGATCCAGACGAGCGCCATCAGCGGCAGGATCTCGGGCTGGGCGACGGTCACCGTGCCCGCAGCGTCGACGAACTTGCCGGCGTTGGCGCCGCTGATCGCCAGCGTCCCCTGCGGGTGCGCGAACTGGGTCATGAGGTTGTAGATCGGGAAGTAGCTGATCGCCGCGATGAGGCAGCCCGCGAGGATCACCCGCTTCCGCCCGACGCGGTCGGAGAGTCGCCCGAAGACGTAGAAGAACGGCGTCGCAAGCACGATGGCCGTGCCCACGATCAGGTACGCGTCCTGGAACTTCACCCCGAGGTTCGTCCCGAGGAAGAACAGCGCCTGGAACTGGCCCTGGTACCAGACGACAGCCTGGCCGGCCGTGGCGCCGAAGAGCGCCAGCAGGATGAGGTTGCGGTTCTTCGCGTTGCCGAAGCTCTCGCGCCAGGGCGAGGTCGACGACTTGCCCTGCTCCTTGAGACGCGCGAAGAGTGGCGTCTCCTGCAGGCGGAGCCGGATGTACAGGGCCATGACGACGAGGATCGCCGACAGCAGGAACGGGATGCGCCAGCCGAAGCTCGCGAAGTCCTCGGCGGACATCGAGGTCCGGAAGACGAAGATCACGACGAGCGCGAGCAGGAGCCCGAGCGTCGCGGTTGTCTGGATCCAGCTCGTGTTCTTGCCCCGGTCGTGGTCCGGGCTGTGCTCGGCGACGTAGATCGCCGCGCCGCCGTACTCGCCACCGAGCGCCAGGCCCTGGGCGAGCCGCAGCGTCACCAGGATGATCGGCGCGAGTATTCCGATCTGGGTATAGGTCGGCAGCACGCCGACGAGGGCGGTGGAGACGCCCATCACCGTGATGGTCACGAGGAACGTGAACTTGCGCCCGACGATGTCGCCGATCCGGCCGAACACAGCCGCGCCGAACGGGCGGACGGCGAAGCCCGCGCCGAAGGTCGCGAGCGATGCGAGGAGCGCCGCGGTGTCATTGCCCTTCGGGAAGAACTGGGTGCTGAAGAACGCGGCGAGGACGCCGTAGAGATAGAAGTCGTACCACTCGATGATCGTCCCGGCCGCCGACGCGCCGATGACGAAGGGGAGCCGATACGTGGGCGCGTCCGCGCGCGCGGCAACCGTGCTTCCGGTCATCCGTGTGCCTCCCTCCGCCGGTTTCGAATGGGCTTCGAACAGGGGCTCGGCGGTTGAGGTGAAACGTCATCTTTGGGTATGTCAGCTGCGCGAGTCGCGCTGGCCCGGACCGTTGCAGCCGTCTCGCAGGCGGCGTTTGTCGAGCGCTACTCCCCGCCGAGGCCCTCGCCCGCTCCCTCGGCCAGGGCCTCGCCCTCGGCGAGCGCCTCGCCCGGGCCCGGCAAGGCGCCGGGCTCGCGCGTGAGCACCACGCGCTGCGGACGCGGGATCTCGATCCCGTGCTCGTGGAACGCGGCGAGGAGCCGCTTCCGGAGCTCGCCCGCGGCGGCCCACTGGTCCGGGGCGCGCACGGTGCCCAGGATCTTCAGGGTCACGCCGTACTCCCCCAGCGCGGACACGCGATCGACCTTCGGCGCCTCGAGGATCCGGCGCTTCCAGGCAGGGTCCCCGAGCATCGCCTTGCCGACGCCGTCGACGACCTCGATCGCCTTGTCAATGTCCGTGCCATAGGCGACGCTCACGTCCTGGTTGATGCGCGCCCAGACACGGGTGAGGTTGCTCGCGATCAGGATCTCGCCGTTGGGCACGGTGTGGACGACGCCATCGAGGTCACGCAGCGTCGTCCGGCGCAGGCTGAAGTCCTCGACCGTCCCGGACACCCCGGCCACCCGGATCACGTCGCCCTTGCTGAACTGGTTCTCGATCAGGATCAGCGCGCCGTTGAGGTAGTCACGGACGAGGTGCTGCGCCCCGAAGCCGACGGCCACGCCGACCACGCCGAGCCCGGCAATGGCCGGCCCGATGTCCAGGTCGAACGAGCGCAGGATCATCAACCCGGCGATCACGACGATGAAGAACCGGATGACGTGCAGGCCGAGGTCGTCGAGCGTGTCGATTCGCTTCTTGAGCTCGACGGCCGAGAGCTCCTGGGCGGTCCCCTCGGTCGCCTCGCGGTCCATCAGCGCCTTGACGATGCCGTGGATGAACAGGCGCGCGGCGCGGATCAGGACGAGCGCGACGATGATGACGAGCACGATCGGAACGGCGTGCTCGCGCAGGACCTGGACGATGGTCGACCAGGGCGGCGTGTCGAGATCGGGCATTGCCTGAGACTACCCGACGGGCGTCGGCGCGCCCACGCGGACGCTCAGGTGCCGGCGGGCGTGCCTCCGGCCATCGACCACTGGGCGCTCTCGACCTCCCGCGCGGTTCCCTGGGTGCGCGCCTCGAGCGCCGCGTCGAGCGAGTCGGCGAAGATCGTCACGACCCGATCGACGATGTCCTCGCGGGCGTGGGCCTCGCACAGGAACCAGGGCTCGCGCGAGTCGGGCTCGGGCATCGCGCCCCGGGCATGCATCCCGAACGCGACGGCGTCGTACAGGTCGTGGTCCGAGTTCGCCCAGTCGCGGTACTCGTTCGGCGCCTGCTCCGTGAACATGATCCCGAACATGGCCGGGTGGCCGGTGAAGACGTAGGGCAGGCCGCGCTCGGAGATCACCTCCGCGAGCCCGGCCTGGATGGACCGGCCGAGCTGGTGGATCGTCGCCAGCGCGTCCGTGTCGCGCAGGATCCTGAGCGTGGCCACCGCCGCCGCCGCGGCGACCCGGTTGCCGGCATAGGTTCCGCCGTGGCTGACCTTGTCGGGCAGGACCGACATGACCTCGTCGGTGCCGGCGAAGCACGCGGCCGGGTAGCCGTTGCCGATCGCCTTCGCGTACGTCGCGATGTCCGGCGTGACGCCGAAGAATTCCGCGGCGCCGCCCTTGGCGATCCGGAAGCCCGTCTTGACCTCGTCGAAGATGAGCAGCGCGCCGAACTCGCGGGTGAGCTCGCGCATCTCCCGGTGGAAGCCCTCGCGCGGCAGGATCGCCTGGGCGTTGCCCAGGATCGGCTCGACGATGACGGCGGCGATGTCCGCCCCATCGCGCTCGAAGATCCGGCGCAGCACGTCCAGCCGGTTGAACCGGGCCGGCACGATGGTCTTCGCGACCTGCTCGGGGATGCCGCGGCCCCAGGCGAGCCCGACCGGGTTGTCTTCGTCGCCCAGCTCGCTCATGTCGTTGGGGGTGACCGAGATCAGGGCGTAGTCATGGACGCCGTGGTACTGACCCTCGAACTTCACGATCTTGGTGCGACCGGTGTACGCCCGGGCGATGCGCATCGCGTGCATCGTCGCCTCGGTGCCGGACACGGTCATGCGCGCCTTGCCGACCCAGCCGGTGATCTCCTTGATCAGCTCCATCGCCTCGACCTCGTCCTCCGAGGTCAGCGAGAAGCTGACGCCCCTGCGCATCCGCTCGTTGACGTGGTCGTCGACCCGCGGGTCGCCGTGGCCGAGGATCACCGGGCCGTAGCCCATGCGCAGGTCGATGTACTCGTTGGCGTCGATGTCCCAGACGCGGCCGCCCTGCCCTCGGTCGACGTACACGGTGTCGTCGCCCCAGGCACGGAAGTTGGAGTCGGTGCCGCCCGGCATGGTCTGCTGGGCGCGCTTGTACAGCTCGGTCTGGCGGGTGCGGCGGAGCGCTGGCGCGGGCTTGGACACGGGACCTCTTCAGCGCTGCGACAGCGCGTGGTGGGACTTGGGCAGGCGCCCCTGGGCGCCCCAATCGTGCCACGGGCCCGCTTGCCCCGTCAAAGCGAGATTCGCAGGGAGAGTGGCAAATCCGTGCGAATCGCGAGGAATCAGACGGCTGTTGCCACCCAGTTCGGTAGCTCGCGGGCAAGCGTCGCGAGCGGCAGCGAGCCATGTCCGAGGGCCTGATCGTGGAACTCGCGGAGGTCGAACGCCGCGCCGTCGCGGGCCGAGATCTCCCGCCGCAACCGCTCCAGCTCGCGCTGGCCGGTCTTGTACGTCAGCGCCTGGGCCGGCCAGGCGATGTAGCGGTCGGTCTCGATGACGGCATCCGTCTCGGTCAGGCCGGCGGACAGCAGCAGGTCGATCGACTGCTGGCGTGTCCAGCGCAGCGCGTGGAGGCCGGTGTCGACGACGAGCCGCGCCGCCCGCCAGGCCTGGGCATCGAGCATGCCGAACCGCTCTGCCTCGTTGCGGTACAGGCCCATCTCGTCGGACAGGCGCTCCGCGTACAGGCCCCAGCCCTCGGCGTAGCCGCCGCCGGCGTAGCGTGCGGCGAAGCGCCGGAAGCTGTTCAGGGCGGTGTTCTCGCTCTCGAGCGAGATCTGGAAGTGATGACCCGGGATCGCCTCGTGGTAGGTCGTCGAGGCGAGGCGCGAGTAGGTCCGCGAGGGCAGGTCGAAGGTGTTGACGTAGTACGTGCCCGGCCGCGTCGAGTCGGCGGAGGGCTGGTAGTAGTAGGCGAACGGCGCGTCGCGCTCCTTGTACTCCTCGACCGGGATCACGCGGCACTCGGCGCGCGGGATGCGCCGGAACATCTGTGGCGCGGCGTCGAGGGCGCGGGCGATGTCCTCGAGGGCGCGGGCGATCAGCGCCTCGCGTGATCGCGGCTGGTTGTCCGGGTCCGCGGCAAGCGTTGCTCGATACGCCCGCGTGTCATCACCGTGGCCGGCGCTCCGGGAGATCGCCCGACGCTCCTCCTCGATGCTCTCCAGCTCGTCGAGGCCGACCTGGTGCACCTCGCGCGGGTTGAGCGGCAGCGTGGTCCAGCGCAGGATCTGGGTTCCGTACAGCGCGTCGCCGTTCGGCGCCGACCAGATGCCGTTCTCGGGCCGCGAGGCGGCGAGGTAGTCGCCCTTCAGCGCCTCCAGGAACGCGGCGTCGGCCGGGTAGACCGCGTCCCGGACGACGGCGCGGATCTTCTCGCGATCCGCCTCGCTGGCGACCTTGACCATCGTCGGGATGACCGCCTGGTCGATGGGCGTGCCGAGCATCCGCTCGAGCTGGGCGATCGTGCGCTCGGCGACGATGCGCGGCGCGGTCAGGCCGCTGGCAAGCGCCTCCCGCAGCAGCTCGCGGTTGTCGGCCATGAACTGCGGGTAGGCGTGGAGCCGGGCCAGGAAGGTGTCCAGCCGCTCGGGCGTGTCGGCGGCCTGGAACTGGCACAGCTGGGGCAGCATCGTCTGCGGCCCGCCCATCTGGTCCACCACCTGGAGCGTGTCGATCCGCTGGTCGTCCTGGACGATGAGGATCTCGCCGATGACCCGCATGACGTCGCGCGTGATCCGGTCCTCGACCGAGAGGCCGGCATCCGGGATGGCCGTGGCCGCGTCGCGCATGTCCTCCGCGTAGCGCCGTCGCTCGGCCCGGCCCGCCGGGCTGGGATCGGGCAGCTTGTCGTCGTAGCGCGTGTCGCCGTTGATCGTCGCGGTGAGCGGGTTGAGCGCCTTGAACCGCTCCCAGAAGCCGTCGGCAAGCCGGTCGACGGCGGATGGCTCGGGCACGAGGTCGCCTCCAGAAGGTCGAGCGGACGTGGTCGGGGCCGTGGTCAGGCCGGCTAGGGTAGCCCCTTCGCCAGCTCGAACAGTCCGAGCTGCTCGGCCGTTCGCTCGACCGCCGGATCGAGACCGAGGTAGGGCTCGATGTCGGCGAGGTCGAGCGGGTCGCGCTCGAGCCAGGCCCGGAGATGCGGCCACTGGATGATGTGCCAGTTCCCGATCTCGAGCGCGGTGCGCAGGACCGGCGACGACTCGAGCTTGTGGCGGGCGAGCTCGCGTCGCTCGGGAGCGAGGACGAGGAAGCGCACGATCCGCTCGTCCGGGGGGATGCGGGCGTGGCGGCGCACGAGCACATCGCCGAGCATCGCGGTCCACTCGACCTCCCACAGCAGCGCCGCGCCGCCGCGCTGATACCAGATGCAGTCGATCGCCTCGCCGTCCTCCCTGGGCACGAGCGAGACGGTCGGGAACCACGGCTCGCGCTCCCGGTACGGGTCGAGGAAGTCGCCGAGCGTGCGGTCGCCGATCCGCCGTGCCTGGTCGCGCCTGCCGAGCCAGATGCGCATGCCGAGGCGGTGGCCGCCATTGGCGAGCAGCGCGAGCAGCTCCGTGTGCTCCGCCGTCCGGCGCCGGAGGTCCTCGCCGGTCACCAGGCGGTTCGGCGTCGAGGCGGGGCTGCGGTAGCTCGCGAGGCACGCCCGGACGAGCGTCTCGTCGGGCAGGTCGTGGCCCGGGAAGAGCGCGGCGACACGCTCGAAGAACGCGGTCTCGGCGATCGGGCCGGCGGTCGACAGGAGGCTGTACACGGCCCATTCCACGCGATCCGCGAGCGGGATGGACGC
>DATJGH010000016.1:0-9616 GCA_035495215.1 Patescibacteria group bacterium | reverse complement strand
TAGATGTTGCCGACGCCCGCCAGGAACGCCTGGTCGAGCAGCAGCGGCTTGAGCCGGCCCTTCCTTCCGCGGATCCGTTTCCGAAACGCGCGGGCGGTGAAGCCAGGATCGAGCGGCTCGGGGCCGAAGCCCTTGAATCCCTTGCCGCCACCGAGCTCGCCCTCGAGATCGCCGGTGATGGCGCTCCGGGCCGCGACCCCCACTCGCCCGAACTTGCGGATGTCCCGGAACCGGAGCTCGCGGCCGTCCTCGAACTCGAGGACGAGGCGGATGTACGGATCCTCCCCGAACTCGCCGCGAACGACGAATAGCTGGCCGGTCATCTTGAGGTGGATGGTGATCGCCGAGCTGTCGTCGAGCTCGAGCACCACCAGCTTCGCCCGCCGGGACGTCCCCACGATCCGGCGCCCCACGACGGCGCGCGCGAACGCCTCGGGATCCTGCGAGCGCAGCGTCCGCAGCCAGTTGCAGCGGACCCCGACGATGCGCGCCCCGACGACCAGCCCGCGCAAGTCGCGGGCGACGGTTTCGACCTCTGGCAGCTCCGGCATGGGCTCGGGCCTAGCTGGCCGCGGATACCTCGGCTGGCGCTTCGTCGGCTTCCGCGAGGAGCGCGTCGCGCCGCGAGACCGGGGTCATCGACTCCCAGTCCCGGCCGACCTTGACGTCGACCGTCAGCGGGACGTCGAGCGGCAGCGCGCCCTCCATCGTGTCGCGCAGGACGGGGATCAGCCGATCGACCTCGTCCCGCGGGACCTCGAGCAGGAGCTCGTCGTGCACCGACAGCAGGAGCTGCGCGCGGAACCCGTCGGCCGCGAGCCGATCGGCGACCCGGATCATGGCGATCTTCTGGATGTCGGCCGCGGTGCCCTGGATGGGCATGTTGATCGCCATCCGCTCCCCTGCCCCGCGCAGGGCTGCGTTCGGGGCGTGGAGCTCGGGGATCTGTCGCTTGCGACCCAGGAGCGTTGTGACATGGCCCTGGCGACGGGCGGTCTCCTTGATGTGGAGCATGTAGTAGCTGATGCCGGAATAGGCCGCGAAGTAGGAGTTGATGAACTCCTGTGCCTCCTGGCGGCTGATCCCGGCGCGCGACGACAGGCCGAAGTCGCTCATGCCGTAGGCCAGCCCGAAGTTGACCATCTTGGCCATCGACCGTTCGTCGGCAGTGATCTCGTCAGGCGCCTTGTGCAGCACCCGCGCGGCGGTTTCGCGGTGGATGTCGGCCTGCTTCGCGAACGCCGCTTTCAGGTGCTCGTCGCCCGAGACGTGAGCGATGATCCGCAGCTCGATCTGCGAGTAGTCGGCGGCGACCAGGACGGTGTCCGGCGTGCTGGCGATGAACGCGCTGCGGATCCGTCGCCCGAGCGGGGTCCGGATCGGGATGTTCTGGAGGTTCGGGTCGGAGGACGACAGCCGACCCGTCGATGCCACCGCCTGATGGAACGTGGTGTGCACGCGCCCGTCGTCGGCGATCAGCGTCGGCAGCGTCTCCACGTACGTCGAGCGCAGCTTCGTGTAGATGCGCCAGTCGAGGACAGGCTGGATCACCGGGTGCACGCCTGCGAGCTCCTCGAGGACCGCGGCATCGGTCGAGTAGCCGGTCTTCGTCCGCCTGCCCTTCGGCAGGCGCAGCTCCTCGAACAGGATGTCGCCGAGCTGCTTCGGCGAGCCGATCGTGAACTGGTGGCCGACGGCCCCGTAGATCTCCTCCTCGAGGCGGGTGATCTCGTCACCGAACTCGCGCTCCAGCACGGCCAGCGCCTCGAGGTCGACCGCGACGCCGGTCGCCTCCATCCGGGCGAGCACGGGGATCAGCGGCAGCTCGATCTCACGGAACAGTCGCTCGAGGCCCTCCTCCTGCAGCGATCGCGCGAGCGGATCGCGCACCGCCAGCGCCGACAGGGCCTCGAGCCCAGCCCGATGGACCGGCTCGAGCTCCTTCGGGGGCGGGAGCACGAGATCGAGGCGCTCGGCGACGACATCGGCGATCGACTGCGATCGGAGCGCCGCGTTCAGGATGTACGCGGCGATCTGCGTGTCGAACTCGACCTGCGTCGCGTGAGCGCCAGGGTCAGCCGCGAAACGGGCGACGAGGATCGGCTTGGCTTCGTGGCTCACGATCGGCAGGTCGCGAGCCTCGATCGTGGCGCGCAGCGCGGTCGCTGCCTCCGCGCCCATGCCGGCGACAACCCGCCCATCCGAGGCGGCGACCGCGAACGCCTGCACGGTGCCCCGTCGCGGGCGCGGATCGTCGGACACGATCGCCGCACCGACCTGTGCCTGGCCCGCGAGCCAGCCCTCGAGCCCCGGGAGGTCCGCCGCATCGAGGATCTCGATCCGGCCCGGGTCCGAGATGGTCGCGCCGAGCGCCGAGGCCAGATCGTCGAAGCTCGTCGGAGCCTGGCCCGCGGAACGTGCCCCATCGCCCGCCGGACCGCCGTCGCGCCCGGGCCGGGAGACCGTGTCGAAGTCGAGCGACAGCTGGAGGCCCTCGCCGCCGAGCGAGCCTGCGCGGATCGGCCGTCCCGAACCCCAGCCCGCGGGCCGCTCCGTGCCGACCCGCGCGGCCGGGACCGAGCCGCCCGTCGCGACCTCGCGGAGGGCCTGGATCTTCGCGGCCGGGTCCTCACCCGACATCGCCGGCAGGCGCTCGATCAGCGTCCGGAACTCGTACTCGCGGAAGAGCCGGATGACCGTGTCCCGGTCGTAGTCGCCGAGACGAGCGGCCTCGAGGTCGAGCTTGATAGGCAAGTCGCGCACGATCGTGGTCAGCTCGCGCCCGCGGAACACGGGCTCGCGGTTCTCGACGAGCTTGTCCCGCAGCTTGTCGGGCTTGACCTCGTCGATCCGCTCGTACAGCGCATCGAGGCTGCCGAACTGCGCCACCAGCTTCGCCGCCGTCTTCTCGCCGACGCCGGGCACCCCGGGGATGTTGTCGGTCGGGTCACCCTTGAGCGCCTTGTAATCGATCATCTGGTCCGGCCGGAGCCCGAAGCGCTCCCAGATCCGCGCCGGGTCGTAGATGACGGTGTTCTCGACCCCGGAACGGGTGGTCATGACCCGCGTGGTGTCGGTCACGAGCTGGAGCATGTCCAGGTCGACCGACACGATCGTCGTCTCGACGGGCACCTGATCGGCCTGGATGGTCAGCGTGCCGATGACGTCGTCCGCCTCGAAACCCTGCTGCTCGTAGACCGGGATGCGCAGGGCCTTGACGACCTCGCGCACCTTGGGGAACTGCGTGGCGAGGTCGTCGGGCATGCGCGTCCGGGTCGCCTTGTACTCGGCGTACTGCTCGTGGCGAAACGTTGGTCCAGCGAGATCGAAGCAGACCGCGACGTAGTCGGGCTTCAGGTCGGCAAAGCCGCGCAGCACGATGCTGCAGAAGCCGAAGACGCCGTTGACCAGCTCACCCTTCGAGGTCGTGAGCGGTGGCAGGGCGTAATAGCCGCGGTACACGAGCCCGAAGCCGTCGAGCAGCATCAGGCGTTCCATCGGGCGCCTCGTCGGGGGACGTCGGGGCCGGATTTCCGGCTCGACGTGGGCTGGACGTTCAGCCTGCAAGTGTACCGGCGGGAGCTCCGCGGCAGCCGGAACGGGAAGTCGGTCAGGCCGCCCGGCGAGCCAGGAATCGAAGGCCGAACAGGGCCAGCCCGAGGGCCAGGAGGACGAGCGATCCGATCACGATCGGGCTCGGCTCGGGAGCGCGCGACTGGAGCTGCTCGCTGTCCCGCCCGGTGCTGGGCTGATCACGGTATGCCGGCGCAGCGGCGGACGGCTGCTGGGCGTACGGGCCGCCGGCGACGTCGGGCACGGTCGAGGCCAGGTCATTCGACTTCCCGCCGCCGGAACCGGCAGCGACGGGCACCGGCGTGGCCTGACCCGCCGGGCCAAACTGGGCTTCGCTCCCGGTCGTCGCACCGGGCGCCGCCGATCCCGCTGCGGCCGCGCTCGCCGCCGGCTGGAGTGCCGCTGGCGCCGGCGCGCTCGCGGCCATGCCCCCGAACAGGGAAGGCAGGATGTTGGCGACGAACAGTCCGGCGAGGCCCAGCGAGGTGAACGCCATCGCCATCGGGCGAACCGCCGATCGCGGCGCTGCGAACGGGCGCAGCAGGGACTTGCGCCAGCCGCCGCGGCGCAGACGCGCAGCCTGGGTGGGTGTCAGCCGGAAGTCGCGTGGCGAGGCTGGAGCCGGAAGGGTGCGCGTCGCGGCCGCGATGGCGAGGAGGTCGCGACGCAGGTCGGCGCAGCTGGTACAGGACCGGACCAGGTCGTCGGCGCGTTTGCGCTCGGTGTCGGTGAGGTCGCCGGCGGCGTGGCCGGCGATGAGGTCGAGGTCGTGCTGGGCGTGCTCAGCGGGGATCGAATGGTGCATCTCGTCCGTTCGGACGAGACAGTACCCGGATTAGTTCCCGGGTCCTGCCGAAATCGGTTGAGGCCCGCGGCGGGAAGCGATCACGAGCCCGACGCCCACCACGAGCAGCGCGGCCGAGCCACCGAACAGGAGCAGGCCGGCTGCCGACGACGATCCGCCCGACTGGGCGTTCACGCCGAGACCGGTGTCCCTTGTCGTTTCGCCGGGCTCGGTCGCGCCTGCACGATTGGAGGCCTCCGCAGCGGATGCCGTCCCCTCGGCGGCTGGTGCGCTGGAGGCTCCGGCACCGGCCAGCAAGGACATGGGACTTCCGGACAGCACCAGCGAGCCGATGAGCAGGCCCGCCACGCCAAGGGTTGCCAGTCCGGCGCCGAGGGGCCGCCCGAACGCCACGATTCCGACGCCGAGGCGGTCGCGCCAGCCGAGCCGGGCGCCGAGGCGCGCGACCGGCGAGCCTGGGCGCAGCCGAGCCGCATCCTCGGCAGTCAGGCGGAAGTCACGAGGCGCGGAACGGGTGGCCGCCCGCTGGGCGGCGCTTCCGGACGCCTGCAGCGCGCCTCGGACCAGCAGGAGGTCGTCATGAAGCTCGCGGCACATGGCGCATCGCTGGACCACCGACCGTGCCCGCTCGGCCTCCGCTGAATCGTCGATGTCGCCGGCGGCGAATGCCGCGATCAGCTCCTCGTCGTGGAGCGCGTGGCGCGCGGCCGCTGCGAGCCGCGGGTCGTCCGAGCCGCGGTCCTGATCAGCCACGGAACAGGTCCATCCGATCGGCGAGGAGGCCCCGCAGCGCCAGACGGCCGCGATGGATCCGCGACTTGACGGTGCCGATCGAGACGCCGGTGAGGCTCGCGATCTCGGCGTAGTCGTAGCCCTCGACGTCGTACAGGACGATCGCGGTCCGCTGGTCGTCGGTGATCCTGGCCATCGCCGCGTTGAGCGCCCGATGCCGCTCCGCCGTGAGTGAGGTCGTGACCGGATCGGCGGAGGCATCGGCGGGCGGCTGCCACGTATCGTCCTCGAGCTCGGGATAGGGATCTGCCGGGCGCCGCTTCTTGAGCCGCTGCGCATCCATCGCGGCGTTGATGGTGATTCGACTCAGCCAGGATCGGACGCTGCCTCCGCGGAAGCCGTCCAGGTTCCGGTAGGCGCTGAAGAACGCCTCCTGGACTGCGTCGGATGCCTGATCGCGGTCTGGAACCATCCGCACGACGAGCGCGAACAGAAAGTCCTGGTAGACGACAACGAGGTCGTTGAAGGCGTCGAGATCGCCCTCGCGAGCTCGTTCCAGAAGGATCAGGTCCCGGCGCTGGACGGGGTCTTCGACCGTCGTCGCGCGAAGGTCCTCCACGGTCGGGGGTGTCCTCCGGACAACGAGTGAGAGCGACGGCGAGTCTAGCATCGGTCCCGCGCCAGACGAACACCCTCGACGGGGGGTTCCGGTCGCCCGGGATCAGGCTGGCATGGCCAGTAGCCGGCGCGGATTCTCGACGAGCATCCGGTCGAGGTCGGCCTGGGACACGCCCTCGGAGCGCAGCCGGCCGGCGATGGTCGTCGGGACGTGGTCGTAGCCGGGGCCGCCGTAGTCGCGGAGCTGCAGCAGGCTGCAGATGTCGTGGGAGAGCAGGAGCTGCGACGCCCGACCGGCATCGAGCAGGCGTTTCAGGCAGTCGATCCGCTCGCCGTCGGTCGGCTCGCGGCTCCCGTCGCCGGCGTATTCGAACTCGGCACCGAACGTGTCGAAGCAGAGCGTGACGCCACGCTCGGCGATCTGCCGATGCCAGTCCGGCTCGACCAGCTGGTCGCAGTGGCTGATCGCGACGCGGCTCAGGTCTGCACCGGCCGCGTCGAGGATGTCGATGATCCGGAGGTGCTCGTGTGCCCAGATCGCCGGATGCACGTTGATTGCGACGCCGGTCCTTCGCTGGACGCGCGCAGCAGCGCGCAGCTGGCGCTCCTCGAAGGGACGGATCGGTGTCATGGTGCCGAGCTCACCGAGGAGGCCGGCGCGCACGTCGGTGCCGTACATGCCCTCGACCACCCACCGCTCGAGCTCGTCCGCGAGCTCGTCGACCGATCGATCGAGGAGGTCGGGCGGCAGGCACTTCTCCCGGTAGTAGCCGGCGCCGGCGACGACGTTCAGCCCGGTTACGCGGGCGATCTCGCGGAGGGCGTTCGGGTCGGGCGCGAGCCCGATCGTGGTCAGGTCGACGATCGTCGCGCCACCAGCTTCCCGGAAGCGGGCGGCCTCGCGTGCCGCCAGCTCCGGGTCGTCCTGGAGGAGCGTCTTCCGCGAGTGATAGAGGTCGCGTTCGAGCTCGGCTCGGTTCTCGGGCGTCGGCTCGGCGTCGACGAGGTGCGCCCGCTCCGGCGGAGGCTGCTCCCACAGGCAGCGCAGGTCGAACAGCAGGTGCTCGTGCGCGAGGGTGACGCCCAGGTCCTCGGGCCGGATCGGCCCGAGCACGGTCGTGATTCGATCAACCATCCTCGAGACGATAGCTGCCGGGGAGGCGCGGATCGACGCTAGGATTGCGCCCCGTGCCGGGGTGGCGAAACGGCAAACGCGATGGTCTCAAACACCATTGAGGGCAACCTCTTGAGGGTTCGATTCCCTCCCCCGGCACCAGAAAGGCGAGGCGTGGATCTGCAATCACTCCAACTGCGCTACGCACCGCAGGGTCGGTGCTTCGGGTGCGGGCCGAAGAACCCCGATGGGTTGCGGATTCGGAGCTACGACGCCGGTGACGGCACCGTCGTCACCACCTGGCAGCCGCGGCCGGAGCACGAGGCGTTCGACGGTTACGTGAACGGGGGCATTCTCGGCACGCTGATCGATTGTCACTCCAACTGGACGGCGATCAACGCCCTGCTCGCGAAGTCGGGCGCGAGCGAGGCCCCCTCGACGGTGACCGCCGAGTACTCGGTGCAGTTCCTGAAGCCGACGCCCTCGGACCAGCCGTTGCGGCTCATCGGTCGGGCGGTGGAATTCAAGAACGACCGGGTGACGGTCGAGACGACCGTCCAGGTCGACGAGCAGACCACGGCCCGCGGCCGGGCGACCTTCGTCGCCGTCGGACCGACGCACCCTGCATACGGTCGCTGGTAGCGCGCAAGAAAGCGAGAACCGAACGCTCCCGCGCCGCATCGATTCCGGTGTAGGGCGAGAGGAGGCTGCTTGAACCGAGCGCTGGTCGAGGCGGCTCGGCGCGGCGATCGGGACGCCTTCGAGGCCCTCGTACGGCAAGAGGTGGCCGGCGTGAATCGGATGGCGCTCGCGATCCTCGGCAACGCCGCCGACGCGGATGAGGCGACGCAGGACGCGTTCCTGAGCGCCTGGCGCAGCTTCCGCTCGCTCCGCGATCCCGGGCGCTTCGACGCCTGGCTCGGGCGGATCGTCGTGAACGCGTGCCGGATGACGCTGCGACGGCGTCGGGGCGTTCGCGAGATCGCGCTCGAGCCGGACGACAGGTCGGCCGAGGTCGATCGGGCGCAGATCGTCGCCGAGGACCCAGCCCAGATCGCGGTCGACGCGCTGGCGTTCGACCGGGCCTTCGAACGGCTCTCGATCGATGAACGCCAGTTGCTGACGCTTGCCTATGCCGACGACCGACCGCTCGACGAGGTTGCCCGGTTGCTCGGAATCCCGGTGGGAACCGTCAAGTCGCGACTCTCGCGCGCTCGTTCGGCGCTCGCGCGAGCACTGGACTCGACGTCCCGATGAATGAGCTCGACGAGGCGACGATCCGGGCCCACGTTCGGCGTCGCGCTGGTGCGCCTGCCGAGCAAGCGAAGGTCGATGGCCTGGCTCGGTCGATCATGGCGCGGCTTGACGAACGGCAGAGGTCGCTGCCGCGCCTCCTGGCGACGGCCCCGATCGGTGCCCGCGTCGGACTCGCCGCGGCGCTGTTGATCGCCATTTCCCTGATCGCGGTCCCGTTCGCCGGCGGCCCGAGGGCCTCGCTGCAATCATCGGCAGGCGCCGCCACCGCGGGCGCAACCGGAGCTTCCAGTCCGGACCCGGATGCCCTTCAGGTCCTGTCGCTCGCGGAGCTCCAGCGTGTCGCCGCGATGGGCGATGCCGAGCCTTATCGAGACCACCTGATCGTGGCTGACGTCGATGTGGAGCCCGACCCCAGCCCGATCACGTGTCTGCCGAGCGATTGTCCATTGGGATTGGTCGATGGCGCCGACCCGGCGATCAGTGTCGTCGAAGCCGGCGACATCGTCAGGGGGCGAATCGGAGGCGGCGTGACCGGCCCGCTCGTCCTGCGAGTCGTGGGCGCCAATCAGGCCGAGTTCGTTGGTCGGGCCTCACTGGCGGCCGGCAGCAGCGCGTGGCCGCTCTCTTCGTTCATCCGCGCCCAGGGGAACCTTCCGCGGACGTTGGAGTTCAGTACCAAATTCGGGATTGGGCCGCCATTCGTGGTCGTCGCAAAGCTCGTCCAGGGAAACGCGACCTTCTGCGCATTCCAGACGCCCGCGACCGATCCGCTCGCTGCCGGCTTTTCGTGCGGGCTCACCGGGTGGCTGGCCCCCGCGGAGCTTGCCGACCCGACCACGATGCTCGACGGATGGAGCAGCCGGCCTGCGGATTGGGTGCGGGTCCAGAACGGCGCATTCTCGGAGCTCGTCGCGCAGCCCGGGGAGGCCGACGCCACCCCGAACACCGAGCCCCTCCTCGGCCTGTACCTGGTCTACCCGGTGCTGAAATTCGATCCGGGACGCTGCTTCGAGTGCGACGCCGGAGCGGTCGCGATCCTCTATGCGAGGCTGGAACCGGTCCCGATCCCCTAGCTCTTCGGGGGGTGCTCCCTGGCGATGCGGCCGATGATCTCCGCGAGCTCGCGCGGCTTCGACCACATCGGCCAATGGCTGGTCGGCAAGTCGATCCAGGTGAGGTTGCGGAGCTCCGGGATCCCTGCCAGCCAGGACATGTCTGTCTCGGCGGCGTACTTCCTGTAGTCCTCGGATGAGTAGCCGGTCGCGATGATCGTGCTCGGGATGTCGCGGCGCGCATCGTTCGTCAGCTCGATGCCCTCGCGCAGGAGATTGCCCGGCACGGGCACGGCCCGCTCGCGGAAGCGCTGGAGCTGCTCCTCGGAGAGCCCATCGAGGTTCTCCTCCTTCGAGACGTCGTCCCAGTCGAGTGGCTTCTCCGCGTCAGCGAAGTCGGGATCGGGCGCGCCCTTCCCGGGTGCGGTATCGACGTAGACCATCGCGGCGATCCGGTCGGGAACG
>DATJGH010000015.1:0-8842 GCA_035495215.1 Patescibacteria group bacterium | reverse complement strand
AAGACCGGGGAGCGCGTCGCGATCCTCGACGTCGACGTCCACCACGGGAACGGCACCCAGCAGATCTTCTGGCGCCGTCAAGACGTCCTGTACATCTCGCTCCACGCCGACCCCAAGCGCCTGTACCCGTTCTTCCTGGGCCATCCCGACGAGATCGGGGAGGGGCCCGGCCGCGGCGCGAATCGCAACTTCCCGATGTCGCTCCGCGCCGACGACGCCGCGTACCTCGCGACGCTCGACAACGCCCTCGAGCGCCTCGCCGACGAGCCCGGCTCGATCCTCGTCGTCTCGCTCGGCTTCGACACGTACGAGAAGGACCCGATCGGCGACCTCGCCCTCACAACGGCCGGCTACCACGAGATGGGCCGGCGCGTCGGCGCGCTCGGCCGGCGCCTGGTCATCCTGCAGGAGGGTGGCTACCACCTCGGGGCGCTCGGGGAGAACGCGCGAGCCTGGCTGCGCGGCGCCGCGGGCCTCCCGGCCGCGGACGCGGCTGCGGTCCCGGCCGCCGATCGAGCCGTCCGGGGTACGATCCCGCGGCCATGAGTGCGCAGGAGCTCCCGGAGCACGTCCGCAAGCTCGTCGCCGAGATCGAGCGCGAGATCGGCGAGGACGACGATGCGATTGATGGGCGCTTCGAGCGTGACGGCGAGGCGGCGGAGGCCGAGCTGACCCGGCCGATCGTGGGCAGCGGCTCGCTCGCCACGCCACACGGCCCGGTCGAGGAGGCCGTGCGGGAGATCCTCGTTGAGATGGGCGAGGACCCGGATCGACAGGGCCTGCGCGGCACGCCCGATCGCGTGCATCGCATGTACGCCGAGCTCACGGCCGGCTACCACGTCGACCCCGTGCGCCTCGTGAACGGCGCGATCTTCGACGTCGACTACTCGGAGATGGTGGTCGTCAAGGACATCCCGTTCTACTCCCTGTGCGAGCACCACCTGCTTCCATTCTTCGGCACCGCGGCGGTCGCCTACATCCCGCGGGGCAAGGTCATCGGCCTGTCGAAGATCCCGCGCATCGTCGAGATGTACGCGCGGCGGCTCCAGGTCCAGGAGCGGATGACCCAGCAGATCGCCGACTTCCTCAACGACCGCCTCGCGCCGCAGGGCGTCGGCGTCGTCGTCGAGGCAAATCACCTGTGCGCCGTGATGCGCGGCATCCGCAAGCCCGGCACGGTCATGACGACCTCGGCCGTCCTCGGCCTGTTCCGAACCCGCGACCGGACGCGCGCCGAGTTCTTCAGCCACCTTGACCGGCGGCCGCCGGGCGAATGAGGCGCCCGCAATTCGCTTGATATGACAATCCGCCGATGACCGAGACCCCGACCACGCCAACCCGTGACGAAGCCCTGCGCCTGATGGATGACGGATGGGGCGGCTTTAACGGCCGCGTGACCTCCATGCCGAGCGAGCAGCTCGAGCTGCACATCGGCGACGGCTGGACCCGCAAGCAGATGCTCGCGCACATCGCCACGTGGCACGACCTGACCGTCGATCGCCTGACCCGTTTCGCAGACTCCGGCGAGCCGTCCGACCTGGCCGAAGGCGAGGACGCCATCAATGCTCGCGCGGGGCGCGCGGCGGAGGGCAGGACGACGGGCGAGATCGTCCTGTCGATGGCCGACTCCTACCGTCGGCTTCGGCGCGAGGTCAGCACCCTCAGCGATGCCCAGCTGGCGGCCCACGAGGGCTGGGCGGCCTCGATCATCGCCGGCAACTCGTACGGCCACTACGCCGAGCACCTGCCCGACCTCGAAGCCGGGCGGCGCTAGGAGTCGTCCCGAAGCCGGCTGTACATGACCAGGTCGTGGTAGGCGCCGGCACGGAACTGTGCGCCGCGGTTGATGCCCTCGCGCGTGAAGCCGGCCTTCTCGAGGGCGCGCGCCTCGGCCAGGTTCTCGACGTCCGTCGACGCTTCGACCCGGTTGACCGGCGTGGTTGCGAACAGCCAGTCGGCGAGGATGCGCTGCGCCTCGGTGCCGAGGCCCTGGCCGCGGCCTTCGGGCTGCAGGTCGATGCCGATCATCCAGGCGCCGGATCGCTCGCCGGGCCCGTACGAGACCCGGTGGTACGAGATCGTGCCGACGATCGCGCGATCGGCTCGCCGCTCGACGAAGAACTCGCCGCGCCGCTCGCCGCGCAACCGGCCGTCGGTCCAGGCCTCCGCCGGGAGCGGGCCGCGATCCTGGCCGAGATCGTTGAATCCGCCGGCCTGGTTGCCATGCAGCCGCTCGAGGAGCGGCGCGTCCGCCGGCGTCACGTCGAGCAGCCGGACGAGCGTGCCCACCGGGGTTTCGGCCATCGATCGAAGCCTACAATCGAAGGCCATGCCCGACCGCCCGCTGAAGGTGCTGATCGCCAAGCCCGGGCTCGATGGCCACGACCGTGGCGCAAAGGTGCTCGCGCGCGGCCTCCGCGACGAGGGCTTCGAGGTCGTCTACACCGGCCTGCGCCAGACGCCCGACATGGTGGTCACCGCCGCGCTCCAGGAGGATGTCGACGTCGTCGGCCTGTCGATCCTGTCCGGCGCCCACATGACCCTCGTCCCGAAGGTGACCGCGAAGCTCCGCGAGGCGGGCATGGACGACGTGCTCGTTGTCGTCGGCGGGATCATCCCCGACGACGACGTGACCGCCCTGAAAGAGGCGGGCGTCGCCGAGGCATTCGGGCCGGGCACGACCATCGCCGAGGTCGCCGAGTTCCTGCGGGCCAACGCCCGGCAGCACGCCTGAGCCGCGGCCCGGCTGCGGTGGCCGCGGGCGCGAGATTCGCCGGTCCGACGGAGCTGGTCGACGCGGCGCTCGCCGGCGATCGCCTCGCCCTCGCCCGGATCCTGACCGCCGTCGAGAATCGCACGCCCGTGGCGGAATCCGCGCTCCGCCGCCTGTACCCGATGGCCGGCAGGGCGCACCTCGTCGGGATCACCGGCCCGCCGGGATCCGGCAAGTCCACCCTCGTCGCCTCGCTGATCGGCGTTGCGCGCGCGGCGGGTCGACCCGTCGCCGTCGTCGCCGTCGATCCCTCGAGCCCGATCACCGGCGGCGCCCTGCTCGGGGATCGCGTGCGCATGCAGGCCCACACGAGCGATCGCGACGTGTTCATCCGGTCGATGGCCGCCCGGGGCCACGCCGGGGGCCTCGCCTCGACGTCGGCGGCCGCCGCAGCCGTCCTCGACGCGGTGGGCTTCGACCTGATCCTGCTCGAGACCGTCGGCACCGGCCAGTCCGAGGTCGAGGTCGCCGCGGCGGCCGACACGACCGTCGTCCTCGAGGCGCCGGAGATGGGCGACGAGGTCCAGGCGATCAAGGCGGGCCTGCTCGAGGTCGCGGACATCGTGGTCGTGAACAAGGGCGATCGGCCCGGGGCGCAGCGGACGGCTTCGCAGCTCCGCGCGATGCTCGTCGCGGTTGGCCGGGTCGGTGTCCGATCGACCGGTCGCGCCCGCCCGGCGCCGGGCGGCGCCGAGGAGGCAGCGCGGCCGCGACCCAAGGAGCCCGAGGTCCTGGTCACGACGGCCAGCACCGGCGCCGGCGTGCCGGAGCTGCTCGAGGCGCTCGACCGGCATCGCGCGCGCGGGCACGCCGCGGGAGGCTCGCCGGCCCGACTCGCGCGCGCCGAGGCGCAGGTGTGGGCGATCCTCGCCGACCGGCTTCGGGCGGCCCTGCACGAGCCCGCGAACCGGGACGCCACCGACGCGACGATGCGCGAAGTGGCAGCCCACCGGCTCGACCCCTTCGCAGCCGCGGACCGCCTGCTCGCCGAGCTGCGTTGACCGAAGGCAGACCGCGGGAGCGCCTGCTCACCGGCCCGTTCCTGGCGCTGTCCGCATCGGTGCTCGCGTTCTTCGTCGCGAGCGGCCTGTTCCTGCCGTCGACGCCGCGCTACGCCGCGGGCCCGCTCGGTGGCGATGCCTTCACCGTCGGGCTGGTCGTCGGCATCTTCAGCCTGTCGTCGATCGTCCTGCGGCCGTTCGCCGGCCGCTGGGCGGATCGCCGCGGGCGCCGGATCATGCTGATCATCGGCGCCGCGATGCAGGTCGTCGCCGCAGCCGGCCACCTCGCCGCCACGACCGTCCCGGTCATGGTCGTCATGCGCCTGCTCCTCGGCGCGGCAGAGGCCGTCTACTTCGTCGCGGCGATGGCGGCCGCGACCGATCTCGCGCCCGAGCACCGGCGGGGCGAGGCCATCAGCCTGATCTCGACGTCGTTGTACCTCGGGGTGGCGATCGGCCCGGTGCTGTCCGAGGTGCTGTACGGCTCGGGGGGCTTCGGTGCGATCTGGATCGCGGCCGCCCTGATCTCCGTGCTGGCCGTCGGGTTGAGCTGGACGGCGCCCGAGACGCTCCCGCCGGAGGCCCGTCGGACCAGCAACCAGGGCGCCTTCCTTCACCCGCGAGGGATCGTGCCCGGCCTGCTGGTGCTCTGCGGCGCGTGGGGGATGGGTGCCTACTTCGCGTTCCTGCCCCTGCTCACCGACCAGCTCGGCCTTGGCGGCGCAGGTGGGTACCTCGCGCTGTTCGCCCTGGTGGTCATCGGGTTGCGCCTGGTCGGCGCCCGTTGGCCGGACCGGTTCGGGGCAGCCCGGCTGTCCGGGACGGCGCTCGTCTTCAGCGCCCTGGGCATGGTCATTGCCGGGCTCTTTCCTACCGAGCTGGGCTTGTGGGTTGCCACCGCGACCTTCGGTGCGGGCGTCGCCTTCACGTTCCCGGCGATCGTCGCGATGGCGACACAGGGCGTCCGGGCCGATGAACGCGGCGCCGTGGTCGGCACCACGGGCGTGTTCCTCGACGTCGCGTTCGGGCTGTCGCCCGCGGTCCTCGGCCTGGTCGCGTCGAGCACCGGCTATCCGCCGACGTTCCTGATCTCGTCGGTCGTCGCCGCCGCCGGCGCGGGATACCTCCTGCTCCGCCGGCCGGGGCAGACCGCTTCCGCAGCGGTCGCGTCGCCTCCCGTGTAACGGAACCGCGCCTGCGACGTTCTCATGCCCGAGGGGAATATCGGGGAAGGGAACGAGGGCGATGGCCGGCAAGCTGCTGGCAGCGCGATGGGTCGCGGTGTGGGGCCTCGGGTTCGCCACGGGCCTCTTCGCCGCCCAGCTCTCGATGGCCGGCACCGGCCTGCCGGAAGGGTCGGGAAAACCGGTCCAGGCGCATCCATCGGCGAGCTTGGGCCAGGCGACTCTCGACGTCGCGGGAGCGCCAGGTCGAACACCGTCGTCAACGGGACGCGGGCCGCAGCGGAGCGGCGCCATGCAGTTCGACGCGCACTACCAGTTCGACGTCAGCGTCGACGGTACGGGCCGGGCGAGTGTCGTCGAGCGCCTGACCGCGACGAATACAACCTCGACAGGGATCGACCATCTCGACCTGTTCGTCCTGCCGAACTTCGACGCGCCAGGTTTCCGCGAGTTCGAGCTGGCCTCGATCCGCGTCGACGGGCGGGCCGTCGAGACGCGGGGGACCCAGGACGGCGCGAACCTGCGGGTCGAGCTGCGGCGCGCACTCCAGCCCGGCCGAACCGCGCGCCTTGTCGTCCTGTTCTCGCTGCGTCCGGCAACGCCCGCGCAGGGCGACGGCGACCTGGCCGCCGCGCTCTCCCGGCGAAGCGGGATGGTCCAGTTCCTGCTGTGGTACCCGATGCTCTCGGACGGGCACGGTGTCTCCGTCGACAGTGACGGCGGATCAGCGACGCCAGCGAGCCCGATCGACTACGCCATCCGGACGGACGCGCCGGCAACCTTCGCCGTCCCGGGCACCGTCACCAGGCGCACCGAGCGGGAGGTCCGCGGCACCCTCGCCCACGCCCGTGACTTTGCCTTCGCGGTCGGGCGCGGGATCCGGACCTGGTCGGGACACGCGAGGTCGGGCGTCGCAGTGACGGTCTACGGGCCGGCGAAGGCCCCGGGGGCGACGACCTTGGCCCTCGCGATCGGGGCCGTGGACCGGTTCGAGGCCCTCCTGCGCACGCCCTATCCGGCCGCCGACCTCGTCGTCGTCGCCGGGTCCACGAACATGGAATCGAGCGGGATCGTGTTCGTCGACCGCAACCACGTCGAGGATCCGTACACCGTCGCCCACGAGGTCGCGCACCAGTGGTTCCACTGGCTGGTCGGCAACGACCAGCTGCGCGAGCCGTGGCTCGACGAGGCGTTCGCGACGTACCTCGCGGGCGGCCTCGTTCCGAGGCACGAAGACGGCTTCTGCAGCGACCTTCCGGTCAACGAGCCCGTGTGGCGGTTCGAGAACGTCGATCCGCGGATCACCTGGCAGCGCTGCGACGACTACATGCAGACCGTCTACTACAAGGGCTCGTGGCTGCTCCACGCCGTTCGAGCGGCGATGGGCGACGGCGCCTTCATCGACAGCCTCGAGGACTACCTGGCTCGCTATCGGTTCGGTGTCGCGACGACGGCCGATCTCGTCGGCATCTGGCGCACCCACTCGGCGGCGGTGACCGACGAGCTCCTCTGCCGATGGCTGGACCTTCGCCCGAGGAGTGCCGGTCCGCGACGCCCCGTCTAACCTGCGAGGCGATGGCCATCGAGCATGTCTTCGTTGCCGGCGCCGGCCTGATGGGGCATGGCATCGGACAGGTGCACGCCGCGATCGGCAAGGACGTGATGCTCTACGAGCCGGACCTCGCGCGGGCGGAGGCCGGCAAGGCACGGATCGCCGGCAACCTCGAGCGGGCCGTCGCCAAGGGCAAGCTGTCGAGCGAAGAGCGAGATTCGATTCTCGCCCGCGTGACGACGTCCTCGGACCTCGCCACCGCCCGGACCGCCGACCTGGTGATCGAGGCCGTCTTCGAGGACGCAGAGGTCAAGCGCAGCCTCTGGTCGAGCCTCGACGAGGTCGCGCCCGAGCGCACCATCTTCGCCTCGAACACCAGCTCGATCTCGATCGACGAGCTGGCGCTGGCGGTCTCGCCCGACCGCCGCGAGCGGTTCGTCGGCATGCATTTCTTCAGCCCGGTGCCGGTGATGCCCCTCGTGGAGCTCATCCGTGGCAGCGCGACCGCGGACGAGACAGAGTCCAGCATTCGCGACCTCACCGAGGCCCTCGGCAAGAAGCTGATCGTCTCGGCCGATCGGCCCGGGTTCATCGTGAACCGGATCCTCATGCCGATGCTCGCCGAGGCGATGCGCATCCTCGAGGAGGGCAGCGCGACGGCCGACGACATCGACACGGGCGCGAAGGTCGGCCTGAACCACCCGATGGGTCCGCTCGAGCTGGCCGACTTCATCGGCCTCGACGTGTGCCTGAACGTCATGAACGTCCTCGCCGAGGGCATCGGGGAGGAGCACTACCCGCCACCGAGGGTCCTCGTGGACCTCGTGGAGGCAGGCCACCTCGGCCAGAAGACCGGGCGCGGATTCCACACCTACCCGCGAGGCTGAACGGGGCTCGCAACGCCGGACGGGCGATACTGCCCGCAGCACTGGAGGCAGCCATGAGCCAGGCAACGGCCACGAAGCCGTCGGTCATCACCGACGCGCCCATCCATCCCAGCCTCGCAACGAAGGACCTCGCGAAGGCGCGGGCCTGGTACGCGGACAAGCTCGGCTGGGAGCCGGCGATCGAGCCGCCCGGCGTGCTCGTGTACGAAGTCGGCGGTTCGGATTCGGCGTTCACGCTGTACGAGACGCCGTTCGCCGGGACCGCGCGGAACACGGTCATGAACTGGGTCGTGCGTGACGTCCGCGCCGAAGTGGCGCGCCTGCGCGGGCGAGGCGTCACCTTCGAGGACTATGCCTTCGGTGAGCTCAAGACCGTCGACGGGATCATGGAGACGCCCGACGGCTTCGCGAACGCCTGGTTCAAGGATCTCGACGGCAACATCGTGGGCATCGTCAGCGACGCCGCGGCGCCCGCGGGTGGGGCCATCGCGGCGATGCTCGCCGCAGCCGACCTCGACCGCGCGAAGGCCTGGTACGCGGAGAAGCTGGGCTTCCAGCCCACCGGCGAGATGCCCGGATTGGTCCTGGACTACCGGTCGGGTGCGACCCGTTTCGAGGTCTACAAGACCCACTTCGCCGGCACCGCCAGGAACACCGTCGCCGTGTGGCGGCTTGCCGGGATCCGGGACGAGGTCGGCCGGCTGCGCGCCCGTGGCGTGACCTTCGAGGAATATGACTTCGGTCCCGAAGGTCGCACGGTCGGCGGGATCCTGTCCGAGGGCGAGAGCGATCTCAACGCGTGGTTCGTCGACTCCGAGGGCAACATCCTGGCCCTCGCGGAGGATGCCGGCTGACCCGATGTAGATTCGACGGGTGACTCCCTCGAATCCAGGCCCCAACGGGCACGTCTACATCGTCAGCGCGGCGCGGACGCCGATCGGCAAATTCGGCGGCGCGCTGTCGGGTACGCCCGCGGTCGAGCTCGGCGGCGTCGCGATCGCTGCGGCCGTGGAGCGCGGCCTGCCGCCCGAGGCGACCGTCGATGAGGTCCTCATGGGCCAGGTCCTCCAGGCCGGGGTCGGCCAGGCCCCGGCGCGCAAGGCGGCGCTCCTCGGCGGGCTGCCGGACACCACGAGCGCGACGACGATCAACCGCGTCTGCGGGTCCGGACTCAAGGCGATCATGCTCGCCGCCGCGGAGATCAGGGCGGGCGACGCCGAGGTCGTCGTCGCGGGCGGCATGGAGTCGATGAACCTGGCGCCCTTCCTGCTGCCGAAGGCGAGATTTGGGTATCGCCTGGGGAATGGGACCCTGCTCGATGCGGCGATCCAGGATGGGCTGTGGTGCACGATCGAGAACTGCCACATGGGCACCCACGCCGAGCGCGTCGCGATCAAGGACAGCGTGTCGCGCGCGGACCAGGATCGATTCGCGCTGACGAGCCA
>DATJGH010000014.1:0-4712 GCA_035495215.1 Patescibacteria group bacterium | reverse complement strand
TTCGGGCAGTCCTCTCGGGCAACCTCGCCCCCGAGAGTTGACGGTGCCGGGCAACCACCCATGCCACCAGCCAGGAGTCGCGTCCGCGTGGATCCGCTTCGGATCGCCCTCGTCGCACCGCCGATGCTCCCAGTCCCGCCGCCGACCTATGCGGGCACGGAGCGAGTCGTCGCCGCGCTCGGCGACGAGCTCGTCGAACGCGGGCACGAGGTCACGCTGTTCGCGTCGGGCGACTCTCGCTTTCCAGGCCGGCTGGTGGCGACACCGGCGCAGAGCCTGTGGTCGACCGGCTATCAGGGTGACGTCTCGTCGTTCATCAACGTCACCCTCGCCCGTGTCTGGGCGGAGGTCGAGCAGTTCGACGTCGTCCACTCGCACGTCGAGACGCTCGGCTTCCTGTTCGCCCGCCACAGCCCGGTGCCGGTGCTGACGACCCTGCACGGCCGCCTCGACGTCGCCGGCATCCCGGAGCTCCTCGAGGAGTTCACCGACATCCCGCTGGTCGCGATCAGCGACAGCCAGCGGCGCTGGTCGCCGGATGCGAATTGGGTCGCGACCATCCATCACGGGCTCCCGCTCGAGCAGATGCCCTTCTCGCCGACATCGGGCGACTACCTGGCATTCGTCGGTCGCGTGACGCCGGAGAAGGGTGTCGCGGACTGCATCTCGGTCGCTCGCGCGGCGGGCATGAAGCTCCGGATGGCGGCGAAGGTCTACGACGAGCACGAGAAGGAGCATTTCGCGGAGGTCGTCGAGCCGGCGATCAGGGACGGCACGGTTGAGTTCCTGGGCGAGCTCGGCCCGCCCGAGCGCGACGCGCTCTACGCGGGGGCCGCGGCCACGCTGATGCTCGGCGCCTGGCCCGAGCCCTTCGGGCTGGTGGCGATCGAGTCGATGGCGACGGGCACGCCCGTCATCGCCCGGCGCGCCGGCGCGCTGACCGAGACGATCGACCACGGTGAGACGGGCTTCCTGGTCGACGATGAGATCGAAGCCGAGCTCGCGATCCGCTTCGCCCGCGACCTCGACCGGGAGAGCGTCCGGAGACGTGTCGTCACCCGCTTCTCACCGCAGCGCATGGCCGACGAGTACGAGGCCGTCTATCGCGAGCTGATCGCGGGCGCGTCCTCGACGGCCCAGCCGGCCCTGGCAAGCACCTAGCTTCCGGAGCCGCGCCGACCCTGCGCTACGATTTCGGCGCGCCCCCGTAGCTCAGTGGACAGAGCGCAGCCGTCCTAAGGCTGGCGTCGGCGGTTCGAGTCCGTCCGGGGGCGCCAGAACCCGATCAAGAAATCCTGCGCCACTCGCTCGCGCCCCGCGCTAGGCGAGCCGCAGTCCGCATCATCAGCGGCGCCCTCTCCATGGCTGCCACGCGCTCGCGAGACGCGCCGAATTCGAGCTGACCGCGGACGAGCTGGATAAGGTCACGCGGCGCAACGTCGGTGGGAGCGGCGACGCTCGCGGCCGCGGAACCCCAGCTGGTTCGTGACCTATGGCTCTTGTGGGATTCAGAGGCAGGACCACGCTGCATCGGTCCCTGGTGGAGCCTGCGGGCACTCGGACCCCCGGACCGGAGGCGGCCAAGGAGCCTGCCCGCACACACTCGGGGCCGTTGCACTCCCGGAGGTCATCTCACCGCCCACAGCGGACGGGGGAGTGATGAAGATGGAAACGTCCTACTTCGACAACGCCGGCCGAGACGACGTGCTTTCTGGCGGAGTGAAGGTCGTCCCGATCCAGACCCCAAAGGGCGAGTTCCACGTGTGGACGAAACGGATCGGCAACAACCCGAGCGCGAAGATGCTCCTCCTTCATGGCGGGCCGGGGACGACGCACGAATACCTTGAGGCCTGCGACTCCTACTTCCCGTCTGCCGGGATCGAGTACTACTACTACGACCAGCTCGGCTCGGCGTACAGCGACCAGCCCGAAGAGCCCGATCTTTGGGAGCTCCCACGGTTTGTCGATGAGGTCGAGCAGGTGCGCCGAGCGCTCGGGCTGGGCCACGACAACTTCTACCTGTACGGCCAATCGTGGGGCGGCATCCTGGCGATCGAGTACGCGCTGGCGTACCAGCAGCACCTCAAGGCGTTGGTGATCTCCAACATGATGAGCAGCATGCCGGCCTACAACGCCTATGCCGAGCAGGTGCTCATGCCGGCCATGGACCAGGACGTCCTCGCCGAGATCAAGCAGCTGGAGGCCGCGAACGCGACGGACGATCCGCGTTACATGGAGCTCCTGCTGCCACATCACTACGTGCAGCACCTCCTGCGGATGCCACTCGATGCCTGGCCGGATCCCGTGAAGCGCACGGCGGCCCACATCAATAACGCCGTCTACGTGCCGATGCAGGGCCCAAGCGAGCTCGGGGCGAGTGGCAAGCTCGCCACGTGGGACCGGACCGCCGATCTCCCGAAGATCTCGGTCCCGACGCTCGTGATCGGAGCGCGCCACGACACGAACGATCCGGCCTTCATGAAGATGATGGCCGGCAAGTTCCCTCGCGGGACATACCTCTACTGCCCGCGCGGCAGCCACCTGGCGATGTACGACGACCAGACCACGTACTTCGCCGGCATCATCGACTTCGTTCGCAACGTCGAGCGGGCCGCCGTCGCAGGCGCTTGAATGACGCCCGGCCGCGGACTCGGTGTCCGTCTCCCGCTTCGGGCCGGCAGGCGTAGCCTCAAGTCCGGCAGTTGGCTGCTCGCGCCCGTCCGGGGGCCAAGACGAGCAGCCCACTGCGTTGCCGACGGCCCGAGTTCGTCAGCTCCGCAAGCGGAACACGCGCCGAACGCCGGGCAGCCCCTTGAGCTCGTGCTCGCCCGCGTCGTCAAGCTGGAGTTCCGACCCCTCGACAAGGTCGTGCGTCGTCGACGAGACCATGACCTCGTCGGGACCGCCCAGTGCCATCACGCGAGCCGCCGTGTGGACCGCGAGGCCCCGTGCGTCGTCGCTGGTGAGCTCAACCTCACCCGTGTGGATGCCGATGCGGATCGGGAGGTCCATCGATCGCGCCGAGTGGGTCATCGCTGAGGCGCATCGGACGGCTCGAGCCGGGTTGTCGAAGATTGCCAGCAGGCCGTCACCTGTGGTCTTGATCTCGCGGCCTCGGAAGTCGTTCAGGTGTTCCCGGAGACGGGCATGGTGGGCTGGCATCAATGCTCGCCAGGCTTCATCTCCGATCCGGCTGAGTGTCGCGGTCGAGTCGACGATATCCGTGAGCAGCACGGTCACGATGACGCCATCGCCGCGCACCGCAGGGGCAGCGAACGCGCGGGCACTCGTCCAGTCAATGGCGACGTATGGCTCGTCGCCGATGACCCAGGCGTCATGTCCCGGCGGTGTCTCGTAGACGGCACCCGGTTCAATCACCTTGCTCTGGCCGTCATCGGTCACGACCTGCAGCCGTCCAGAGACGGCGTAGCCAAGGTGATGGAGCTGACAGCTCTTGGTCCCGGCGATCGCCGCCATGTCCTTCGACCAGCGCCAGCCGGGTTGGTAGACGCCGCGAGCGACGGTCGACTCGTCGAGGTGGACGACCTCAACTCGGCCGTTTGGGAACGACCGAATGTCGACGCTTTCAGCCAGCATCCTCGACTGGAGTCTCGCCATCTGTCCTACCCGATCGGAAAGGAGACAGTACCGGACTTGGCGATGGGCGGCCCGTCCGGAGGAGCCGGTTCGGCAGATTGCCATCGGGACGTTGCCTGGCGCCCCCAGCGTGGCTCTCGCCGATTTGACTCGCGCTGAGGAGCGACCATACTCACTTCACCTGACGAGCGGTGGCGTTGCCAGTTCGCGACGGCAGAACCCCAGAGGAACTGCCGAATGTCGCGCCACCATTTGGGCGCGCGGGCCGACAGCCTGCGCATCGCCCTCGTTTGCGCCAGCCTGATCGCGGTCGCCGCCTGCGGCGGCACGAGCCCGACGACCACGAATCCAGCCGCAACGACGATCTCCTCCGCCGCGGCGGTCTCGACCAGCCCGTCGCCCGAGTCGAGCACGTCGCCTGGGGCCACGCTCTCCCCGGACGTGACCGTGGTCCCGCTCGACGCCGACTTCTACGCGGTCGCCGCGGGCGCCGAGGGCGTGTGGCTCCTTTCGTCCGCCGGGCGTGTGCTGCAGATCGACGAGGCGACGAACCACGTCGTTGCCGACCTCGAGGTCCCGGCCAGCGAATTCGGGTCCATCGCCGTGGGCGCCGGGAGCGTCTGGGTCACGAGCTTCGATCACGACACCCTCATCCGTATCGACCCGGCGACGAAGAAGATCGTCGCGACGATCGCGGTCGGCACGAACCCGGAATCGCTGCTGGTGACAGCGGACACCGTCTGGACTGCCAACCACCGCGGAGGTTCGATCAGCAAGGTCGCCGTCGCCACGAATGCGGTCGTCGCCACCTTCGACTTCGCCAACCACGGCACCAGCGGCCCGAAAGGCGTCGTCATGGCTGCGGGGGACGTGTGGACGACAGTCCCGAACATGCTGTCCCTGTTCCGCATCTCACCGACGACCGGCGGCGTTGTCGCGCGCCTCACGCTCCTGCACGACGATCTGGATTACCCGCAGAGCGACGGCCACTTCGTATTCGTCCCGACAAGCGATCGGACGTTTGAGAAGATCGATCCCGCGACCAACAAGGTCGTCGAGCACCTGACTCCCGCGACGATCCCGTGGCTGTTCGCACGGTCCGCCTTCTGGGCGCC
>DATJGH010000013.1:0-2266 GCA_035495215.1 Patescibacteria group bacterium | reverse complement strand
GTCCTGGCGAGCCAGCGCGCGCTCGCCGACGCCGGGCTCGCCGCCGAGGACGTTGACTACATCGTGTTCGCGACGATGACGCCGGACTATCTGTTCCCGGGCTCGGGCGGCCTGCTCGGCGCCAAGCTCGGCATCCCCGGCGTGCCCGCGCTCGACATCCGCCAGCAGTGCGCCGCGATCCCGTTCGCGCTCCAGATCAGCGACGGCCTGGTGTCGACCGGCGCCGCGCACACCGTGCTCGTCGTCGGCGCCGAGGCCCACGCCGGGTTCATGCCGTGGGACGACTGGGACGCGCTCGAGGGCAACGCGCCCGAGCCGACCGGCGCGGCGCGTGACCGCGCGACCCGCCACCGCGGCCTCGCGATCCTGTTCGGCGACGGCGCCGGCGCGCTGGTCCTGCGCCGCCACCCGACCGAGGGCCACGGCCTGATCGGCTCGCAGGTCCACAGCGACGGTCGCCAGGCCAAGCTGATCTACATCGAGGGCGGCGGGTTCCGGCGCCGGCCGTACTTCCGCCCCGACCAGTTCGATCAGGACCTCCACATCCCGAAGATGGAGGGCCGCGACCTGTTCAAGGCGGCGGTGACCAAGCTGCCGCAGGTCGTGCGCGAGCTGTGCGCCCGCCACAAGGTCGGGCTCGGCGACGTCGACTGGTTCCTCGCCCACCAGGCCAACGATCGGATCAACGCCGCGGTCCGCGACGCGCTCGGCATCCCCGACGACAAGGTGCCGTCGAACATCGCGCGCTACGGCAACACCTCCGGCGCGACCCTGCCGATCCTCGTCGACGAGCTCCGCCGCGAGGGCCGGCTGAAGCCGGGCCAGTTGATCTGCTTCCTCGCGCTCGGCGCCGGCCTGCACTGGGGCGCGTCGCTGATGCGGCTGTGACAGCTGACGCGTGTACAGCAAGACTGGTGACCGGCCGGACCAGTAGCCAGCGGACGGCTGTCTCCATGACAACCGCGTGAACGCGCATGTGATCGAGGTGGCACGCCGGTCGCTATGGCGGCTGGGCCATGAGATCCGTTTGCCTAGGCCTCGGCCTCGCCCTGTCCCTCACCGCCTGCGCCGCCGACGACGCCGACGAGTGCCAGCCCGGAGACATCGACTGCTCCGACGAGGCCGGCGACGGCGGCAAGGCCGACGGGTGGAACTACACCAACGACCCGTCCCGGCTCGCCAACGCGCTCCAGTACCACCTCGCCGACCTGCCCCGCAGCGGCAAGCTCGACAAGCCGGTGTGGAAGGACCGCTTCCCGCAGGCGCCGTCGACGATGAACCCGATCTGGAGCGAGACCTACTTCCCCAGCGCCGAGGGCTCGACCAACGCGCGGTGGCAGGGCGCGACGATCCAGTCGCCGCTCGAGAAGTACGACCGGGCGTTCAACAACGCGCCGGGCGCGGCGAGCCAGCCGACCAGGCGGTGCGGCTCGACGGCGAAGGCGCAGTGGGATGCGTACCTCGCGGCGTCCGGCCCGGCCGCGAAGTGGTCGGCGCAGAACTTCCAGGGCATGGCGAACGGCTACAACGGCCGTGACGACGACAACAACGGCCAGGTCGACGAGTGCACCGGCGGCCAGAACGGCTACGGCCCGGACAACACGCCCGCCGGCTGGTGGGGCCTGTGCCACGCGTGGACGCCGGCGTCGATCCTCGAGCCCGAGGCGATCCACCCGGTCGTCTACAACGGCGTGACGTTCGATCGCAGCGACATCCACGCGCTGCTGATGACGATCTACGACAAGAACGAGGCGTTGATGCTCGGCGGTCGCTGCAACGCGACGTCGTTCAACCCCGACAACCGCTCCGACGCGAACGACCCGTGCTTCGACTCGAACCCGGGCGCGCTCCACGTCGTGTTGACCAACTTCCTCGGGCTCGCCGACCAGGCGATCGCGATGGACCGCACCGCCGGCGACGAGGTGTGGAACCAGCCGATCTACAGCTACGAGATCCAGACCCAGCGCGAGGTCACCAAGACCAAGGCCAACCAGTGCGTCGGCGGCTCGGGCTCGTCGTGGAGCTACAACGACAAGGCCAAGAAGCTGTACGAGGTCGTGATGGACGTCAGCTACGTCGTCGAGGGCGAGCCCGACCGCGACGTCCACGCGATGACCGACTACCTGTCGACCGACACCTACCACTACATCCTCGAGCTCGACGGCTACGGCAAGATCATCGGCGGCCGCTACTGCACCGACTCGACCGACACCCACCCCGACTTCCTGTGGGCGCCGCTGCGGCCGTCGACGTCGACCTCGGGCCG
>DATJGH010000012.1:0-7710 GCA_035495215.1 Patescibacteria group bacterium | reverse complement strand
CGTCCTCCCGGTCCGAGGCCTGATCGGGTATCGCGGGCAGCTGCTCACGGAGACCCGCGGGACTGCCCTGCTCCACCAGATCGGCGAGGGCTACGGGCCATGGGCGGGTGAGGTCACGCATCGAACCGAGGGTGTCCTCGTGGCGGACCGCCCGGGCACCTCGAATGCCTACGGGCTGTTCAACCTCCAGGAGCGCGCCGAGCTGTTCATTGGCGCCGGCGTCGAGGTGTACGAGGGCATGGTCGTCGGCGCGAACAGCCGATCCGGCGACATGGACGTGAACCCGACCAAGGAGAAGAAGCTCACCAACATCCGGACGCATGCCCACGACGAGGCGCTCCGGCTGACGCCACCACCACCGCTCACGCTCGAGGCGGCGCTGGAGTTCATCGCCGCGGACGAGCTGGTCGAGGTCACGCCCTCCTCGATCCGCCTGCGCAAGCGCCTGCTCCCGAAGCACGAACGGGAGCGCGAGCGCGGTCGCGCCTTCGAGCGCGACCGCTCGGACGATCGCGAGCGCGAGCCCGCCAGGTCCTAGCGGCCGCCGCCGCAGCGATAGCTGACGCTTCCAGCCTGCGCGCGTCCAGGCCATGCGCAGCAGGACCACCCTCCACGTCCGATACGGCCGCCACGTTCCGGCAAGGCGTCGTCACGATCGATCCGCGGTGCCCGTCGGAGCGGCCTCGACAGTCGTACGGGAGTCCCGACGTGCAGCAGATCCTGTCCGGACCTGGGCTCGCCCAACGCGCCGCGACTTCGCATGGCCCGCTCCTGTGGGCGGCCGCCGGCCTCGTCCTGTACCTCCTCGCCGGCGTCGGCTCGCTGTTCATCACCGCCCTCATCGTCGACCCGGCGCTCGGGGCGGCGGGCATGCCGGTTGCGGCGGGAGAGATCGGGCTGAGCGTTCGCAATGCGATCCACCCGCTCGTCTGGGGCGCGCTCGTCGCGGCCCTCGCCGTCCCGATCGGGCGCCGGCTCGTCCCGGGCGTCCGGTTCACGCTCGGCGGCTGGCTGGTCCTGGGCACGGGGCTGGTGCTCGCCGCGGTCAGCTGGTTCCTCATCGAGGAGTTCGTGCGCTGGCGCTTCACCTACGTCGACGTCGAGTACGTCGGGTTCAGCGTGCTGACCTGGCCTGCTCTCGTCGCGATCGCGCTGAGCGGCTGGGCCGCCCTCGCCGTCCCGCCCGGCAACGCCATTCCGCTCGTGTCCCTCCTGGTCCTCGCGGGGATCGGCCTGGGGGTTGCGCTGCTGCCGAGCGTGGTCGGAGCGGCCGATGGGATCGATCCTGGGAACATCCCGCTCGCGACCGCGCTCCTCGTCGACGTCGCCTACGCGATGTTGGTGGTCGCGGTCGCGTTCCGGAGCGCGACTGCGCCAGCGACCTCCTGATCTGCGCGGCCCCGGGCGATCGAGGCTGACCCAGCCCGCCCATACAATCGCGGCCGATGCAGGCGATCGCCGCGGCGCCCGCGCCCTCGCCCGAAGTGGCGACCTCCGCCGCCGCGGACGCGGCTGCGCCCGACGCCGTCACCGGCCTCGCGACGCCCGACCGGATCCGCGCCTTCGATCTCGCGCGCGGCCTCGCGATCGTGTTCATGATCGGCGTCCACGTGCTGTGGCACTGGGGCGCGCCGGACACCTGGACCACGCCGATCGGGCGGGTCATCAGCTTCCTCGGCGGGCCGACCGCGGCGCCCGTGTTCATGTTCCTGATGGGCGCCTCGCTCGCGTTCTCGTCGCGTGCGTCGTTCAGTTCGCTGGCCGTTCGCGGGCTGTGGCTCGTCTGGCTCGGCTACCTGCTGAACGTGCTCCGCGGCGTGATCCCGGCTTACCTCGGGCTCTCGACGGGCATCGTGACCGCGGACCAGATCGCGCCGTTCACGCTGCCGTGGCTGGCCACGACCGTCGACGTGCATCACATGGCCGGGCTGTCGCTGATCGCCATCGCCGCGCTGCGCCTGGCCGCGCGGCCTGGTTGGGCGTGGCTCGGGCTGGCCGCGGTCATCGTCCTGACCGGCCCGTTCGTGCGCGGACTCGAGTTCGGGACGCCGCTCCTCGATGCGCCACTCACGCCCGTGCTCGGCGGTGCGCCCAACGTGTACTACGCGGTCGTGCCGTGGATCGCGTTCCCGCTCGTCGGCGGCGTGTTCGGCGCCATTGTCGCGAGGGCAAAGGCCCCCGAGGCGCGCCGGCGGGTGTTCCGCCGCGGCGCGCTGCTCGGCGCCGCCCTGTGCGGGATCGGGCTGGCCCTGTTCGTCGCGAGCCCGCCGGCGTTCGACGTCGAGACGTACTGGCGCATGCCGCCGTCGTACTTCGTCGCGATCACGGGTCTCGTGCTGGTGTGGCTCTGGCTGTGCGACCTCGTCGTGCGCCACGTGCGCGCGAACCGCGCCTTCACCTTCCTGTACGGCTGGAGCGCCAGCGTGATCGCGATCTACTTCATGCACTGGCTCGTGGTCGGCTGGGGCGTGGGCGTCTTCGGCTTCCGCTCGCAGCCGCTCGCGGGCGCGCTCATCGGCATCGTCGTCGCGATCGTCGCCACGTCGTTCCTCTCGCGTTTCGCTGTCGGACTCGAAACCCCGCGCTGGCTGGAGCGCCTTGCGACGCGCCCTCCCTCCCGACAACTTCCAACCCTGGTGGAGTCCGGGCGCACCTTGCCGATGCCGAGTTCCACGGTCGAAGCGGCATCAGAGGGCGCGCCAATTCCGCGATAAGCGCCGTCCTCGACGATGCGCGCATGCCGGCACGCAGGCGCGTCGTCGATCTGGCAGCGGCGCGGGGTCGCCATGCCGTGCTCGAGCTCGGCCGCGAGCTCGACCTCGCCGTTCGAAACCTCGGGCTCTCCTACGCGGCGGTCGGCAGGGATGTCGGGCTCTCGGCTGTCCAGGTCGCGCGGGTCGCACACGGCACTGCCCCGAGCCTGACCATCCTGCAGGCGTCGGAGCTCCTCGGCGCGGTGGGCATGGAGCTCTCGATTCGGGCGTTCCCCGTTGGCGGCCCGCTTCGAGACACCGCCCACCTCCGGCTCCTGGATCGGTTCCGAGCACGGCTCCACCGATCTCTCTCATGGCGGACCGAAGTCGCCGTTGCCGGGCATGGGGACCTGCGCGCGTGGGACGGCATGGTCGGCTCGCCAGCTTGGCGGTATGGCGTCGAGGCAGAGACACGGATCCGCGACTGGCAGGCGCTCGAACGTCGCATCGCTCTCAAGCTGCGGGACGGGACCGCGGACGGGGTCATCCTGGTGATCCGATCGTCGCGAGAGAACACGCTTGCGTTGCGGCAGCTTGGGGATGCCCTTCGGGCAAGCTTCCCGGTTCCCAGCCGCCGAGTCCTCGCGCTCCTCGGCGCGGGCGTCAACCCTGGCGGAAGCGGACTGGTCTTGCTTTGAGGTGTGGTCAGCCCTGACGGGCTTCGTCGGATGAGCGTTTTCGACGCCTTGCCGCTGTGCCTCATCGGCACGAGGTTGGATTCGCTCATCCGATGACGCTTTCGCCAGAGTTGAAAAGGGCCCTTGCGCCAACGCTTCATCCAATGAGGGATTCGGGAGTCCGTCGCGACGCGACGTCGCGGAAACGCTCGTTGGATGAAGGCTCGATCCGAAAGGCTTCGTTGGATGCAGGACGCAACTGTTGGCGGCCCCGGCGACATTCCTCCAGCCGCGCGCGCCGCGCCTGACGGGCGTGGACCTCCAACGCGGCGAGGTGGCTACTTGACCGGGCCCTGGGTTGAGCCGCGCCTACAATCCCGGCGTGCCGATCTACCTCGACCATGCCGCCACGACGCCGCTGCGGCCCGAGGCGCTCGAGGCGATGCTGCCGTTCCTTCGTGGCGAATTCGGCAACCCGAGCTCGCCGCACAGCTTCGGGCGCCGGGCGCGCGCTGCCCTTGACCAGGCCCATGAGCGGATCGCGGCGCAGATCAACGCTGGTCCCCGCGAGATCATCCTCACGAGTGGCGGCACCGAGGCGCTCAACCTCGCGCTGAAGGGCGCGGCCTGGGCCGGCAAGACCCGCGGTCACCGGATCGTGACCAGCGCCGTCGAGCATCACGCGGTCCTGCACAGCCTGCAGCAGCTCGAGAAGTTCGGCTTCGAGATCGTCGAGCTGCCGGTCGATCGCTACGGCCGGGTCGACCCGGACCATGTCGCAGCGGCGCTCAACGAGCGAACGACGGTCGTCGCGATCCAGCTCGCCAACAACGAGGTCGGGACGCTCCAGCCGATCGAGGCCATCGGCAAAGTCGTGCGCGAGAAGAGCCCGAAGGGCTGCCTGTTCATCGTCGATGCCGTCGCCGCCGCCGCCTGGTTGCCCATCGATGTCGAGGCCTTCAGCTGCGACATGCTCGCGCTCGCCGGCCACAAGCTCGACGGCCCGAAAGGGATCGGGGCGCTGTACCTCCGGAAAGGCACGCACATCCTTGCCCAGCAACAGGGCGGCACGCAGGAGCGCTATCGCCGCGCCGGCACCGAGGATGTCGCCGCCGCGGTCGGGATGGGCGTCGCGTTCGAGCTCGCCGTCGCCGAGCGTGACATCACCGCGCGCCGGGTGCGCAAGCTCCGCGACCGGTTGCGCGGCGCGCTCCTCGCGGAAGACGGCGTCGAGCTCACCGGCCATCCCCGAGATCGACTCCCGAACCTGCTGTCCGTGGTCGTCGGCGACGCCGAGGGCGCCTCGGTCGTGGTCAAGCTCGACCTGGCAGGGATCGCCGCGTCCGTCGGGTCGGCATGCACGACAGGATCGACCGAGCCGTCGCACGTCCTGACCGCGATGGGCTACCCCGACGAGGAGGCTCGTGGTTCGCTCCGCTTCTCGCTCGGCCGGACCACGACCGACGAGGAGATGGACGAGGCCGTCGAGGTGGTCCCGCGGGTGGTCGCCGATGCTCGCGCAGCCGCAGCCGTCCTCGCCGCGGATCCGCTCGGCCAGGGCGTCGGGGTGGCGTGACGGTCCCTCGGAGCAGGGCGTGAGTCGAGTCCTCGTCGCAATGTCGGGCGGTGTCGACTCGTCCGTCGCCGCGGCGCTCCTCACCGAGCAGGGCCACGACGTCGTGGGCGTCTGGATGCGCCTGCACGACGTCGCCGACACCGTCTCGGAGTTCAGGAAGAGCTGCTGCTCGCTGGACGCGGCGGAGGACGCGCGCCGTGTGGCCGGCCAGCTCGGGATCCCGTTCTACGTCATGAACCTCGAGCGCGAGTTCGAGGCGGGGGTCCTCGAGCCGTTCCTGGGCGCCTACCTCGACGGCACCACCCCGACGCCGTGCACGGACTGCAACACGAAGGTCAAGTTCGGGGCGCTGCTCGGCCGGGCGCGACACCTCTACGGCTGCGACGCCGTGGCGACGGGCCACTACGCGCGCCGGGGGACGGACGCCGAGGGCCGTGCCGAGCTGCGGCGGGCGCGCGACGAGGACAAGGACCAGACCTATTTCCTGTACGGGCTGCGCCAGGAGCAGCTCGCGCACGCCTGGTTCCCGCTCGGCGACCTGACGAAGCCCGAGGTGCGCGGCGTCGCTCGCGATCTCGGGCTCGCCACCGCCGAGAAGGCCGAGAGCCAGGGCATCTGCTTCATTCCCGATGGCGACGTCCGCAGCGCGCTCCGCTCACGAGGCGGCTGGTCCCCTGAGCCCGGCCCGATCCTCGATGCCGAGGGAGCGCGGGTCGGCGAGCACGCGGGCGCCGCAGGCTACACCGTGGGACAGCGGCAGGGTCTCGGGGTGGCGCTCGGCGAGCCGCGGTATGTCTCGCGCGTTGATCTGAAGGCGAACGTGATCACGCTCGCGCGGCGCGAGGACCTCGAGACCACGACCGTCGTCCTCGACGACGTGCGCTTCGTCGCCGGCGATGCACCAGCGGACGGCGCATTCCGGGCCGAGGTCCGGGTGCGCCATCGCGGCGCGCTCGTGCCGGCGAACGTCCGCCGCGAAGGTCGCTCGCGCTGGACCGCCGAGACCGATGTCCCGGTCTGGGCGGCGGCGCCGGGTCAGGCCGCGGTGCTCTACGACGGCGATCGCTGCCTCGGCGGCGGCCGCATCGTTCCGGCGAGGGCAGCCGCGTGACCCTGCGGGCCACCAGGTGATCGGGCCGGCGCTCGTCCTCTCGGTCATCGTCGGCCTGTTCCACGTCTCGGCGTACGTGTTCATCAGGGGTCGCGCCGGCGCGCGCCTCCCGCTCCTGGTCGTGGCCGCCATCCTCGGCGCGTGGGCCGGCGACACCGTGGGCGCACGGCTGGGGATCGATCCGCTCCGGATCGGAGAGTTCAACCTCCTGGCATCGTCGGTGGTCGCCTGGCTCGCGATCGGACTTGTCGCCATCGTCGCCGTGCTCGTTCCGGAACGCGCGCCCGGGGAGCGTCGCGAGGTCGTGTCGACCGTCGTGCGGCGCGCCAGCGCCGGCCAAGCCGAGGCCGCGGCGGCGCCTGAGCCGGAAGGGGGCACCTCCCCGTGATCCACAGGCTGCGCGGGCTGATCGGGGCGGTGAGCTTCCATCGAGGCCTTGCCCTCGGCGCACTCGTCGGTTCGGCTATCGCCGGGTCGACCATCTGGGCCCGCATCCGCGAGGGCCGCAGGCCCGCTGCGCCGGACGAGCCCGATCCCGACCAGGCCGGCACCGCGTTGCGCGACGTGCCACCCGAGGCGACCGGGCGGGCGACCAACAGGGACTGATCGCGTCAACGCGCAGAGTTGCGGGCGTATCGTTGCCGCGGCCTCGTGGAGGACGAGGCGCGCGGAGGGACGCCACGCAGGCCGACCACGGTCCGGCCGAACCGGGATCCTCGACGGGCGAGCAACAACTGGACGCGTCGAGCGTTGCACTCGACGTGGACGCGCCAATGGCACACGTCGCCGACGTGGCCCCGCTCGTCCGTATCGCCGCGCGCGATGCGGACGACTTCGTGACCGGGGCGTTCAGCGCCCACCGCGACGAGCTGTTCACGTTCCTTGCCCGGACGACCCGGGACGACGACGAGGCCGAGGACCTCGTCCAGGAGGCATTCCTGCGGCTGGCGCGCGAAGCCCGTGCCGGCCGGATCCCTGACCAGGTCCGGGCATGGCTCTACCGGGTCGCTTCGAACCTGGCCATGAGCCGCTTCCGCCGGCGGAGCGTGGTCGGTCGCTTCCTGGGCCGGTTCGGGCCGATGGAATTCGATGGCGAGACCGCGTCACCCGAAGCCACCGTCGTCCGGCGGGAGCGCACTGCTGCGATGGAGCGAGCGCTGGCGGCACTGCCGGCCGAGTCTCGCCTCGCGCTCGTCCTCGCCGGCCAGGGCTTCTCGGGCCGCGACATCGCCGACGCGATCGGTCGTTCCGAGGCAGCCACGCGGACCCTGATGTGCCGGGCGCGCATGCGCCTGCGCGCGGATCTCGAGGGGGAGGACGCGTGATGCCCGACCACGAGCGCTTCCTCGAGCTCGCCGCCGCGTCGATCGATTTCCAGCTCACGCCGGCCGAGTCGACCGAGCTCGAGCAGCACGTCGCTACCTGCGCTGACTGCGGCCGCACGGTCCACGCGATGCGCGAAGACGCACGGGCGATTGCCGCCTCGCCCGTACGCGTGATGGCCCGCGATCGATCGCAGGCCCTGCTTGCCGGTGCGCTGGCACGGCGGCCCCCGACGGCGAACCTCCGCCTCGCCCTCCTCGCGGCGGTGCTCGCACTGGTCGCGATCGGCGGCCTGTCGATCGGTGCGCAGGTCGTGCGCAACCTCCTCGA
>DATJGH010000011.1:0-31366 GCA_035495215.1 Patescibacteria group bacterium | reverse complement strand
AGGCGAGCCGCCGATAAGCGGCCCTGCTGATCCTTCGTGCGTGGCCGACTGGACTCCCCATCACGATGGACAGGCACTGGTGCAGCGCGGCAAGGTCGCGATCGGCAAGGCGGTGCGGTCGGGACGTCGGACCCTGGGCGTCTCGCAGCAGACGTTCGGTATCCACGCGGGCGTCTCGCAGCCGGTGATCTCTCGGCTGGAGACCGGTCAGCTGACCGGGATCCGGTGGCAGACGCTCGCGCGGATCATCGGCCTGCTCGAGGCTGCCGAGGCGTTTCGCCTCCGCGGGATCCCGGGCAGCAAGCCCGACCCGTGACGCGACCCCTCCCCGGTTTATGCAAGTGAGACGCATCGGACTCAGGGGTCTTCCGGAATCTCCCGAGGGACCTCGGGCAACTTGCGCTGCTTCGGAGCTTGCGGCAGCTCCGAAACCGAAACGCTCCTCCGGCCCGTGCCTTCCTCGGGCCCTGGGGCTCCGGGAACCGCAGGGCCCGCCGCGCGAATTCTGTGATGGCAGGCGCCAGAATTCTTTGCTAGCCTTCCGACTCAAGGGCACTTGAGCCCGCCACACAAGACTGCTTGAGTCGAGGCCGCCACAGCCGATGCTCGCCACGTTCTTCCTCATGCTCCGCGAAGGGCTCGAGGCCGCGCTCATCGTCGGCATCGTCGCGGCCTATCTGGTCAAGATCGGCCGTCGCGACGCCCTGCCCAAGGTCGCGCTGGGGGTGGCCGCCGCGATCGGCCTGTCGATCGGGATCGGGGTCGTGGTGACGCTCACCATCGAACGCCTCCCGGTCCTGGTGCAGGACGGGCTTGAGGGCCTGGCCGCCGTCCTCGCGGTCGGCGTCCTGACCTGGATGCTGTTCTGGATGCGCCGTCAGGGCCGCGCGCTCAAGGGCGAGCTCGAGCGCGGCGTCGATCTCGCCGTCGGCGAGGGCACCACGATGGCGCTCGTCGGCCTGGCGTTCGTGGCGGTCATTCGCGAGGGCGTCGAGACCGTGCTGTTCATGATCCCGATCCTGTCCTTCAACGGCACCGGGCTCGACACCCTGCTCGGCGGCGTGCTTGGCCTCCTGATCGCAGCCGCATTCGGCTGGGCGATCTTTGTCGCCGGCATGCGGGTGAACCTGCGTCGGTTCTTCACGGTGACCGGCACGGTCCTGATCTTCGTGTCCGCCGGGCTGGTCGCGTTCGCGATCGCCGAGTTCGGCGATGCGGGCCTGTTCGCGAACACAGGCGCCACGTTCGACCTGAACAACGTCCTGCCCGACCGTGGCGCGCTCGGCAGTGTCCTGCGCGGGCTGTTCGGCTACCGCTCGGCGCCGACGCCGCTCGAGCTGATCGGCTACGTTGCCTACCTGGTCCCGGTGCTGTTCCTCTTCATCCTCGACCGGCCGCTGATCCGCCGACCCGCCCCACCCGCCGTCGCCGGCTGACCGAAGCCCCGTCCGACCGCTCGCGGCGGTCGGCCTGCCCGAAGGAGGTATCCGTGCGCGTTCCTGCTCGCCTGTCCGGCCCTGTGGCGAGGACGGTCGTCCTGCCTGCTGTCGCCACGCTCGTCGTGGCCTGCGGCGGCGGCGGCGCGGCTTCGGCCGGTCCAGCGACGCCGGTCCCCTCGGGGGTGATCGCCATCGAGGCGAAGGAGTACGCCTTCACGCCGTCCTCGGTCAGCGTCGCGGCCGGCTCGGTGCGGTTCGCGGTCAAGAACGCTGGCACCCAGGAGCACGAGTTCGAGGTCTTCAAGGGCGACCAGGTCATCGACGAGATCGAGGGCATCGTGCCCGGGCTCACGAAGGACGCGACCATGACCCTCGAGCCCGGCACCTACACCTTCATGTGCAAGATCAACGGCCACGACCAGCTGGGCATGAAGGGAACGCTGACCGTCAACTAGCGCGGGTCGGGCGGCCTTGCGGGCCGACCCGGGCGGTTTCAGACCGAGACCGCGAGGCTTACGTCGCGCAGCGCCTCGGAGAACATGCGCCGCGGAACCTCAGCGAGCGCCACGGGGATCCCGTCGGCGGTGCGCGGGACGGTACTCGGCGTCGTCTGGACGAACCGCACAGCGACGATGCGGGCCCGGGCAACCCGTTCGCCGGTCGGCGTCCGGCCAGGCGCCTGGTATCGCAATTCCGCGCGGAACCCGCTCCCGAAGTCGCGCCAGGCTGTCGCTTCGTCCCCCTGGTCCCACGCGCCGAGCGCCGGCACGGCCCAGCCGCGCTGGCGGAGCAGCGCCCGAAGACGAGGCTGATCAACGATCCGGCCCGCGAAACGCAGATCGGCGACTCGCGACGAACCGGAAGCCATCGGGACGAAGACCTCTCGGTCGGCCTGGCGGACCGCCTGGGACACGTTGCGCGAGGCGAGCGTCGCGCGCCACGCGGCAATCTCCGCGGGGCCGGCTTCCGCGGGGTGCCACAGTTGGACCTCGTCGCCTTCGGCAACGATCAATGGCTCCTCGTCCACCCCGATCCACGATCCGTCGATCGGGAGTGCGGCACGCGCTGCGCGTCCGCGGCCCACGCGCCAGACCAGGGTGCGTGCATGGATTCGAGCGATCGGGTGATCGCCGAAGCGCGAGCGCCAGCGATCGATTGACCAGGCTCGTTCCGAAGACAGGCGCAGCTCCAATCGGCGCCCTTCCTCCGCGACGGCGGCCGCGATTCGGTCTGCCTGCGCACCGGCCTCTGCCACGGCTCCCGGCGCGGCGACTTCGATCGAGGCCGGCGGCGTCGTGGTCACGCTGCCCGCGAGGTGCCAGAGCACATCGACCCGACCATCGGGCCGAACCTCGATGCTGGCTGTTGCCGCGCCAGCCTCGACCTCGAGCCTGCCGGCGCCATCGAGACCGAAGGTCGGCAATGATGCGTCCACGAGGTCGTCGACGGTGAGCCCCGCTCGCGCCGCCATCGCGGCAAGCGCCCGATCCACCTGCCTGAGCACGTTGCGATTCGTGATCTCGAGGCGCATGGACGCCAGCGCGACGGCCGCCGCAGGGTCGTCAGATTCGCCGAGCAGCGCCGCCGCGGTGTTTGCCAGCGCAGTGTCACGAACGACTGCGTCCCGACGGCCGGACGTGCCCATTCGAAGCCCGACGGCCTCGAGCACCGGGGCAGCTTCGTCGGTGCTGGATGCGATGAACCAGAGCAGCCCGCGCGCGAACCTCTGGTTGGCGAGGCGGAGTCCGCCGACGAGGATGTCCGGCCGGCTGACGATGTCGGCCCGGACCAGGGCTGCCAGGACGCGCCGCGCGGCCGCGATGAGCGCCTGCCGGTCGCCGGCCGCGCCCAGGAGCGCCGCGGCGTCGCGCACCCAGCGCTCCGGCGGCGACACGGAGGTCGCCCTCGCGATGAGCGGGAAGAAGAGCCCGAGGTCGCGCCGCAGATCGTCGTCCGTTTCGAGCATGGCGCGGAGCTCCGCCCCGAACGGATCCTCGATATCGGGGAGGGCGATCGGCAGCTTGCCCAGATCGGCGCGGCGCAGCAGGTCGATCACCCGGATGCGACGCTGCACTGCATCTGGCGAGGTCCCGAGCATCCCGGTGAGCAGGAGCGCTGCGAGGGCTTCGAGCTCGCGCGCTACAGCCGCGTCAAGACCGTCCGCTCCGCCGGCATCGAGCTGCGACTCGACCTCGTCGAGGACCGGGTCGAGACTCGGCAGCTGGAGGACGCCGGCCATGACGCCAGGCGGGTAGTCGAGGCGCAGGCGAAGGTCCGCGAGCCGGTCGGCGAGGTCGCCCTCCCCCGGAGCCACCCTCCGGTCAGGCCGTGGTCGCCACGCGGCTCTCGGCCATGCGCAGGTGCGCGTAGCCGGGCTTCACGACCTCGTTGATCAGCCGGAGCCGCTCGTCGAACGGGGCGAATGCGCTCTTCATCGCATTGATCGTCATCCACTCCATCTCGCCCAGGCCGATCCGGAACGCCTCGTCGAGGGCGGCCAGCTCTGAGGTCATGGACACGCCGCTCATCAGGCGGTTGTCGGTGTTGACCGTCACCCGGAAGCGGAGCCGCCGGAGGAGCTCGATCGGATGCTCTGCGATCGACGCCGCGGCGCCGGTGTGGACGTTTGAGCTCGGGCACATCTCGAGGGGCACGCGTCGGTCGCGCACGAATGCGGCAAGGCGACCCAGCTCGATCGACCCGTCCGGGCGAATTGTGATGTCGTCGACGATCCGGACGCCGTGGCCGAGGCGCTCGGCCCCGGCGAACTGCAACGCCTCCCAGATCGACGGCAGCCCGAACGATTCACCGGCGTGGATGGTGATGTGGAAGTTCTCGCGTCGGATCAGGTCGAATGCGTCCTGGTAGCGCGTGGGCGGATAGCCCTTCTCGGGGCCGGCGACGTCGAAGCCGACGACACCTGCGTCGCGCCAGCGAACGGCGCACTCCGCGACCTCCACCGAACGCGCCGCCTGGCGCATCGCGGTGACGATCGACCGCATGACGATCGGCCTGCCGGCGGTCGCCGCGTTCATGCTGCCGATCCTGAAGCCCTCGAGGATCGCCGCCTGCGCCTCGTCGAGGCTCAGGCCGTGCCCGGTCAGGAGCTCGGGCGCCATCCGAACCTCGGCGTAGGCAACGCCGTCGGCCGCGAGATCCTCGGCGCATTCCGCCGCGACGCGCATGATCGCGTCGCGCTCCTGCAGCACGCCGACCGTGTGCTCGAATGGCTCGAGATACAGCTCGAGCGACTTGCGATCCGCCCCCCGGCGGAACCACGCCGCGAGGTCGTCGACGTCGGTCGTCGGCAGGCGGTCGTAGCCGTACTCGCGGGCGAGGTCGATCACGGTCGCAGGCCGCAGCCCACCGTCGAGGTGGTCGTGCAGCAGCGCCTTCGGCGCCTGCCGGATCGTGTCGAGCGTCAGCATCCGCGTGCCTCGCGCCTCCTCGCCCGGATGGTAGCGGCGGCCACAGCCCAGCCGATACGCTCCGGGGCATGACCGAGGTCGGCGATCCGGGTGCCGCGCCGCTCGCCTTCACCGGCTCATCCGGGGGCGCGCGCTGGGACGTGCAGCTCGACCGGTCGATCCTCCTCCCAGGCCGGCTCGTGCATGGCCGGATCACGATCCACGCCGAGCGAGCACTCGATGCCCGGGGCGTGGTCGTCGCGCTCATCGCCGAGGAGCACTGGCGGCACCGCGAGACACGTCAGGGTCCGAACAACACGTCCACCACCGAGGTCGTCACCTCGCGCGCCGAGGTGGTGCGCGAGCCGGTGATGGTCCACGGCGAGCTGCATCTCGGGCCCGGCGAGACGTGGACCGCGACCTTCGAGCAGCCCGTGCCTGCGATGGGCCCGGCGTCGCTCGAGGCGGAGGACGCCGGCCTGGAGTGGACCTTCGAGGCCAAGCTGGACGTGCCAGGCGGGATCGACTCGAGCGTGGAGCGGGTGATGGTCGTCGCCCAGCCGACCGCGCTGCTGCGTGCCGGCGCGGTGCACGTCGGCGAGTTCGCGCTGTACGAGTCCGTCGTGATCACCGGGGAGGGCGTGACGGCATCGATGAAGCTCGAGCCGATGCCCCTGGCCTGTGGGCAGCCGTTCACGGGCCGGGTCGAGCTCTCCTTCCGCGAGGCCGCCAGGCTGCAGGAGATCCGCGCCGAGCTCCGCGTCGAGGTCGAGGCGACCGTCAGCTCCGGCGAGAAGGAGGAGATCACGGCGTGGGCGGGCGTGATCGCGCCCGCCGGCACCTACGAGGGAGCGGTGGACATCGACGTCCACGGCACCCTGGAGGCGCGCCCGCTGCCGACGATCGAGCTGCCCCACGGCAGGGCGCAGGCGACGTTCCGGGTCATTCTCGCCCGTGCCTGGGCGCCGGATACCCACCTCGTCCGCGACGTGGCGCTCGCGACGACGACCGAGGTCTAGGCGGACAGGCGATCGGTCGTCCGACCGATGGACGCGGACGACGAGCACCTTAGACTCAGGCCATGGGTTCGACGCGGACGCTCCTGAGCCCTGTCGTCGTGGGCCGCGACGAGGTGCTCGCGCTCGTCGCTCGCAGGACCGCTGACGCAGCCGCCGGGCGCGGCCAGTGCCTGCTGCTTGCCGGCGAAGCGGGCATCGGCAAGTCACGGATCGTCGGGGCAGTGATTCGCGGCGCGCTCAAGGCCGGATTTCGGTACGCGAAGGGCGACATCAACCCGCAGGACCAGCTGGTCTCGCTCATGTCCATCGGGGACCTTGCACGGTCCATGGCCGAAGCCGAGTTCGGCGACCTCGGGCCACGCCTGCTCGCCGCGCGCGGCGGCAAAGGCGGGGACTCCCTCTCCTCGCGCCGCATTCTCGTTCACGAGCTCGCCGACCTGTTCATCGATGCCATCGACCGGCCCACGCTCCTGGTCTTCGAGGACGTCCATTGGGCCGATGAGCTGACGCTCGAGGTGATCGGCGAGCTCGCGCGGCAGGCGGTGAACAAGCCGCTCCTGGTGGTCGCGACCTACCGGCCTGAGGAGCTGCCGAGTGGGTCCATCCATCGCGAGTGGCGAGCACGGCTGCTGACGCAGCGGGTCGCCGAGGAAGTCGTGCTGGATCGCCTGTCCCCCGAGGAGACGGCCCAGGTCACGACGTTGATCCTCGGCACCGGCCTCCCCGCACCGCGCGATGTCGCGGAGGCCGTGTACGACCGAACGAACGGCATTCCGCTGCACATCGAGGAGCTCCTGGCGGCGCTCGGCGAGGCGGCGCATGACGGTCGCACGATCCGCGACGCCACGGTGCCCTCGACCATCGAAGACGCGATCCTGGCCCGTGCCGCCCGCTTGTCGAAGGACGCACTGGCGGCCGGGAAGGCGGGCGCGATCCTCGGCCGGTGTTTCGCCCCGGACGTGCTTGCCAATATCCTGGGCCGCTCGCCCATGGATCTCGATGGCCCGCTCGACGAGCTGGTCTCCGCCGGATTCGTGCATCCCTTCCAGTTCGTTGACCAGGGCTACTACGACTTCCGTCACCAGCTCCTCCGCGACGCCCTGTACGAGAGCGTGCCCCCCGGCGAGCTGCGTCGGCTCCACGCCCGGGCTGCAGAGTTCGGGTCTGTCCTGATCGGCGCAACGGAGGTCCACAAGTCCGTCCACTACGAGAAGGCAGGCCTTCGCGCGCAGGCATTCCGGGCTGCCGTGGCAGGCGCGGAGGCGGCGGCCGCCGTAACGAGTCGGTTCGAGTCCTTCGAGCTCTACCGGCGGGCGGTCGCCAACATCCCGAGCGACCTTCCGGCCGCGGAGGCAGCGGACGTCTGGATGGCGTACTGCTACGCCGGGTTCGCCGTCGATGACGTTCCTGCCGCGGAGCAGGCCGCCTCCACCGCCCGGCGCCTGGCCCTCGAGGCCGGACAGCCGATCAAGGCAGCTGAGGCGCTCGTGTGCCTCGCCGCGCTCACGCGTCGTGACGTCCGGCCCCGAAGCGAGCGCAAGGCGCTCCTTGACCAGGTCGATGCGGAGCTCGCCGCATTGCCGCCGTCGATCGAACGCGGGGGAAACTTCGTCGACCTGCGCATGCAGCAGGCGGTGTTCGAGCTCGACACTGCGAACCTGTCCGAAGCGCGGCGGCGGCTCGAAGAAGCACGGGCGTTTGCCGAGGAGGCAGATTTCCAGCCGACCCCGGGCGAGATCACGCGCCTCGACATCGAGCACGAGTTCGCCTGGGCGGACGTGCTCGCGGGCGACGCGAAGGACGGGCTGGATCGGATGCTCAGGCTGTCCCGCGACGCCCGCGATGCGCACTTCGAAGGCACGGGCGTGACCAACTACCGCGTCACCGCGGACGTCGCCGCGCGAGTGATGGAGTACGCCATCTCGAGCATCGGCGTGACCGAGGGCATCCGCTACGCAGACGAGGTCGAGCAGTCGTACTGCCGGCACGTCATGTCGGCGACGTCGGCCATCATCGCGTGGGCTTCGGGCAACTGGGACGAGGCGGTCCAGATCGCCGAGCTGGAGCTGGTCCAGCGCGGGAGCCGTCGCGGGTCCATCGGCTCCCGCGCCGTGCTCGCCTTCGTGGCGTTCGGCCGCGGCGACGTCGAGCGCTCCCGAACGCTCCTGGATGCCTCACTCGCGATCACCCGCCCCAGCGGCGAGGTCGATCAGGTGCTCCCCGCCCTGTGGGGTGAGGCCGAGACGGCCCTCGTCGACGGCGATCCGGCGCGAGCGCTCGACCATTGCTGGGAGGCGATCGAGCTTGCCGAGCCGACCGGGGAGCGCGCGCTGCTCGTGCCGTTCGTCGTGACCGGCGTTCGCGCTGCCCTGCTCGATCGACGACCCGATGTCGCCCAGAAATGGCTGGACCGGATCGCCCCGATGCTGACGAATTGGTCCGAGCTCGCCAGACCAGCCCTTGATCACGCCGACGGCCTGATTCGGACAGCCTCTGGCGCGACCGTCGTCGCCCGAGCGTCCCTCGAGGCCGCTGTCGCCGGATGGGACCGCCGTGGACGCATCTGGGAGGCCACGTGGGCAAGGCTTGACCTCGCCGCCGCGCTCCTCCGCGGCAACCGGTCCCTCGAGGCCGTGCCGGTCGTCGACGAGGTGCTCCGGACGGCCCGTCAGCTCAACAGCCTGCCGATACTCCATCGGGCGGAGGAGCTCGACCGATCGTCGCGCAGCCGAGCCGGCCAACAGGAGCCGTGGCATCCCCTCTCGACACGCGAATTCGAGGTCGCGCGGCTGGTCGCCCGGGGCATGACCAACGGTGAGATCGCGGAGGAGCTGATCGTCTCGCCCAAGACCGTCAGCGCCCATATCGAGCACATCCTCGCCAAGCTCGGCGTTGCCCGGCGGGCCGAGATTGCGGCGTGGACGAGCACCGTGATCTCGCCGGCGCGACCCGTCGAGGCCAGCACTGGCGCCGCCGCGGGGGCCACCCGAAGCCACTGACCCCGACGGTCGGGCACGGCGAGAACCGAAAGGCCGGCCCCGTTGCCGGGACCGGCCTGGTGTCCCCTGCGGGGGATCGGCGGGGCTCAGCCGCCGTTGTCCCCATTGCCGAGGCAGCTGATGTCGGGGTTCCAGTCGTTGAACGTGCCCAGCGGGTTGCCCTGCCAGATCCAGGCGTGCCGCTCGTAGAAGTCGGGCAGGCCGTAGCGGTTGCCCGCGGCGCGGAAGAGCATGTCCTGGCCGAGCACCGTCGGGGTCGCGGAGCCGAACGCGTCGGTCCACGCCTGGGCGATCGTCACGTACTCGACGGCCACCAGCTTGAGCCCGCCGTTGCGCTTGGGCGCGTAGACGAGGACCTCCGGCTGGAGCGCGTCGACCGCCGGATCGCCGACGAGCGAGAGCTTGACGTAGTGCTGGCCCATCGTGCCGACGCCGGGCTGCTCGGTGCACGTGTAGAACTCCACGTACCCGTCGGCGATGGCCGCGTTCAGGTCGTGGTACTTCTCGGTGACGGCGCGCACGGCGGCGGCGTCTGCCTGGCCCCTGGCCGTCGCCACGCCGGCGCCGCCGACGACGAAGGCCAGCGCCAGCGAGATCGCGAGGACTGATCGAAGCCTGTTCACATCACACCTCGTAGGGAACTTCGAAGACTTCCGGGGTCGGGTGGCCGGCGCGCTCGTGCACGCGCATGACCGCCTCGCGCGACGGTCCGGTGACAAGGCAGAACACCTTGCCCGCCTCCGGATCGAGCCACGCTCGCTCGTAGTGGACGTCCTCCTCGGCCTCGATCGCGAGATCGCGACCGTGGGCCTCGGCGAGCTGCTCCTGGGTCACCCCGAAGAACCCAGAGTGCATGTCCATGAACTTGGCCATCGATACCTCCTGCCGGCGCTTCCCGGTCGACATCCGGACCGTGTGGACAAGGTCGTCGAGGGGACCTCGTCGGCCATCGGTCGACCGACCGATCGGCCGTCCCGAGGACGACCTAATCTCGGGAAGCACGGGGGCAGACTTGGCACACTCCTCTAGGCCAAGGCCGGAGTACACTCCGCCGATGATCTCGCGCCCCACGCGGAATGACTGGGCCCTGCTCCTGACGCTCGGCCTGATGTGGGGCACGAGCTACGCGTTCATCAAGCTCGGCGTCCAGACCCTGCCGACGTTCACGCTGATCGCGTCGCGGCTCCTCATCGGGTTCGTCGTGCTCGCAGCGGTCGTGATCGTGGCCCGCGAGCCCCTGCCCAGGAACCCGCGCATCTACGGAAACCTGATCGTGATGGCGATCGTGAACATCGTCATCCCGTTCACGCTGATCACGAGCGCGGAGCGCTCGGTCGACTCCGCGATCGCGGCGATCATCAACGGCGCGGTCCCGCTGGTCGTGATCCTGCTCGCGGCGCTGACGTTCCACGACGAGCCGATCACCGTGAACCGGCTCGCCGGCCTGCTCGTCGGCTACGCCGGCGTCATCGTGATCGTCAGCCCGGGTCTCGTGACGAGCACGGGCAGCCAGATCTCGGGCGAGCTCGCCCTGCTCGGTTCGACCATCTCGTACGGCGTCGGCGCGGTCTACGCCCGGGCCAAGATGCGCGGCCTGCGACCGATGATCCCCGCCGTCTTCCAGGTGTTCTTCGCGTTCGTGATCATCTCGGTGCTCGCGTTCGTCAACGAGCGCCCGCTGGACGTCAAGTGGAACCTGGACGCGCTCATCGCCGTGACCTGGCTGGGCATCTTCGGCTCGGGGCTGGCCTACCTCGCCAATTTCCGCCTGCTGTCACGGATCGGGGCGACGCGGACCTCGATCCTCGCCTACTTCCTGCCGATCGTCGGCATCGTGTCCGGCGCCCTGATGTTCGGCGAGACGATCGACGTCTACGTCCTCATCGGCACGGCGATGGTCATCGGTGGCGTCGCCCTGGTGAACAGCAGGATGGGCGAGCGCCGCATCTTCGGCCGGCATCCGGCGTCCGAGGCGTCGACGGGCAGCAAGACCGCGGCCTGAGGCCTCCTCCTCCCTGGAGAACGTGCGCCGCTGATCAGTGCGCGACGGCGAGCATGATCGCGCCGATCACGACCAGCCCCGCGGCGGCGATGCGCGAGCCCGCCTCGCGGCGTCCGCTCGCCTCGCCCAGGCGCAACGTCCCCCACGCCGCGGCGAGCACGATCCCCGATTCGCGCAGCGGCGCGACCGTGGCCAGCGGCGCGATCGAGTACGCGAGCAGCACCAGCAGGTACGCCCCGAGCGCGAGCACACCGGCGACCGCGTCGCGCACCGGGCCGGCGGGCAGCGGGCCGTTCGCGCGAGTCGCCGTGGGGTCCGCGATCGGGGCAGGCGCGAGGAAGCCGACCCGTCGTCCGACCGTCACCGTGATGGCCAGGAAGGTCGTGGCCGCGACGGCGAGGATCGAGCCGTACAGCCAGGGCTCGGTCGCGCGCACGCCGAGACGGTCGATCGCGGAGTACGTCGCGATGGATGCGCCCGTGGCAAGGGCGAACCCGATCGCGCCTCGGTTCCGGGCGCCGGCCTTCTGCAGGGCCTGCCACGGTCGCGCGACGAGGAGGATGCCGATCAGCAGGCAGCCAACCCCGGCAAGGGCGAGCGGGACGAGGTGCTCGTCGAGCACGAGGATCCCGACCGCGACGGCGAGCAGCGGCGCGCTGCCGCGCGCGAGCGGGTACACGAGCGACAGCGCGCCGCGGCTGTACGCGGCGGACAGGCACACGAAGTAGATCGCCTCGACCACGCCCGAGGCGATCGCCAGCCAGAACGCCTCCGCCGAGACCGCCGGACGGCCGTTCCACAGCCAGGCGGCAATTCCGATCGGCAGCAGGATCGCCGTGCCGATCGCCTGCAGCCGGACGGCCGTCCAGAGCGTGTCCCCGGACGTCTTGAGCAGCACGTTCCAGCCGGCATGGAGCACGGCGGCGACCAGGACGAGCGCAATCGCGAGGGTCGGCACGGGTAGGCCGGAACGCTCGCGTCAGCCGCGGACGTCGCGCCGGATCAGGCCCCACGCCCCGACCGCGAGTCCGCCGAAGGCGAGGACGAGCGACGCGACCACGCCGACGGGATCCCAGGTGCCGACGAGCGGGCGTCCGTAGTGCGTCGCCAGGGCGAGGTCGCCGAACCAGTCCGGCAGCTTGAGCGCGGTCGCGAAGAGCTCGATGAGGAAGCTGCCGATCGTCAGGACGATCACCGTCGGCGCGGCGAGCGAGCTCCGCACCAGCCCGCCGACTGCGAAGCCGACGCCCGCCCAGGCGAGCCCATACAGGGCCAGCACGAAGGCGCCGCGAGCCGGCTGCCCGGGGTCGCTGCCCTGGATGGCCGCGCCAAGCGCGGTCGCCGCGGAGACGATCGCCGCGCTGAGGAGGATCGCGAGGAATGTCCCGAGGCCGCTGCGCAGAAACCAGGCGAGCCGGGTCATCGGGGCGGCGAGCAGGACCTCGAGCCGTCCGCTGGATTCCTCTGACGCCCAGCCGGCGACCGCCGTCGCGGCGGTGAAGCCGAAGACGATCAGCCCGAACTGGAGGAAGACGAGCTGGAGCACGCCGCCGACCGACGTGTAGTCGATGTCCGGGTAGAGCAGCCGCATGATCTGCTCGAGCGTCGGCACCTGGTGGAACACGGCCGCCAGCGAGGACGCGGTGCCGGCGACGAGCAGCACGTACAGCCCGAGCGCGACGCCCCACACCGTCGACGCGCGAAGCCGCTCACCGAACGTCCGATCCAGCGGACTGCGGAGGCCCACGAGGAAGCCCGGCAGCCGAGGCACCGGGACGCGGATCGTTCGTCCGATGTCGCGCCGCTCGAAGGCCAGGAGTCCGGCGGTGAGCGCGACGAGGATCAGCACACCCATGCCCGCCACGGGGAGCCAGTCGTATCGGCCGGCGAGCGGGATGTGGTCAGCGGTCCAGGAATACCAGGTCAGCGGGCGGAGCGTTTCGAAAGCGGCGATCGAGTCGTGGAAGCCGTTGACGAGGTAGCTGCCGACCATCACGAACGCGGCGAGCCCGGCGGCCCCGCCGCGACCCAGGAACGGCGCCGCGGCGAAGGCAATCGAGCCTGGGACGAGCACCTGAACGGCGGTCAGCGCCGCGTAGCCCGCTGCCGCCTCGGGCGGGATGGCGTCGCCCGGCAACGTGGCAAAGGCGACACCGCTCAGCCACACGAAGGCAGCCAGCGCGGCCATGGCGATGAGCACACCGACGAGGTGTGCCGCGAGCTTCTCGAGCGCGATGCGGCGCCGAGTGATCCCGGCCGTCGCCAGGAGCTCGATGCTGCCGCGCTCGGCCTCGACCGCAAGGGTGCCGGACAACGCCAGGATCGACCACACGGGCAGGAGCACGCCAAGCACGATCCCGTAGCGCCAGGCAATCAGGCCGCCGAGCGTATCGAGGGCGACCGGGGGCCCCAGCATGCTCTGGAAGATGCCGGGCAGGGTCGTCGCCAGCCCGATCATCTGCTGACGCGCCTCGACCGTGCCGAACGCGGAAGCCACCGCCGCCGCGCCGACGAGCATCACCAAGCCGAGGAACGCGATCACGATGGCGATCGACCACCGCGAATCGCGGATGCCCTTGGCGAACACGCTCGAGGGCCCGACGAGCCGCGCGTGCCCCGAACGTGCTCTGGTCGCGCGTTCGCGACGCCCGGCGCCTCCCTCCTCGTGTCGCCCCACGGATGAAAGCGTAGCGCCGGGGCTTCGCGGCTTCGCGGCGCGACGCGGTCAGGCCAGGGTCAGCGGGCGATGTCTCGTCGACCGATTCCCCACGCGCCGACGGTGGTTCCGCCGACCGCCAGCGCGAGGCACGCCACGACGCCCACCGGGTCCCACTGGCCGAGCATCGGCGTGCCGAAGTGTGCCGTCAGCGCGAGCTGGTGGACCCAGTCGGGCAGGTGCAGCGGCGGCGCAAGCAGGTCCAGCAGGTAGGTCGCGATGACGAGCACCGCCACGATCTCCGCGGAGAGTGACGTTCGCCACACACCGCCGATCGCCACCCCGATCCCGATCAGCGCCGCGGCGTACAGACCGAGCGACGCCGAACCGAGCAGCGCATCGCCCACGGCAATGCCACCGGAGGAGGCTCCACCGGCCACGCCGAGCGCGTAGACGACGGTGAAGACGACCACCCCCAGGAGCGCGGCAATCGCGCCGCTGACGAGCCAGCGAACGCGGGGCAAGGGCGTCGCCAGCACCTCCTCGAGGCGCCCGCCGGTCTCGTCGGATGCCCATTTCGAGACGAGCGTCGCGGCCGCGAAGCCGGCGGCGATCAGGAACAGCTCGGCGAACAGCTGCAGGAAGCCGCCGGCCGATGCGAAGTCGTAGTTCGGGAAGATCGTCCTGATGATCCGCATCAGGTTCTCGTCGCCCTGTACCTGGCCCGCCATCGACCCGGCGAGCGAGGCCATCATCGAGCCCATCACCGCAAGCCCGATGCCCCATGCCAGGGCACGCGGGAGCTGGTCGCCGAAGGCGCGACTGGTCGGCCCGCGGACGCCGAGGACCCACGCCGGCAGCTGCGGCAAGCCGACCCCGAGCGTCATTCCGAGATCGCGCCGCGTGAACAGCTCGAAGCCGATCACGAGGAAGAGGGCCGCGACAACCCCGACCGCGGCCAGGGCGGGCCAGTCATACATGCCCACGAGCGCGACGTGGTTCTCGGTCCAATGGAATGGGCTCAGCCAGGCGAGCGGCCCGAGATCGAGACCGTTGGCCGACCAGAGGACCGCGAGCGCGATTCCCGAGACGCCAGCAGCGCCGGCCCTGCCGAGGAGCGGGGCAAGCGCGAACGCGAGCCCACCGAAGAACAGGGCGATGAAGGCGAGCCACAGCGCGAAGCCCAGCGCCGAGAGCGGGGCGATCTTGTCGCCGAGCGCCGCGTCGCCGAAGGTATTCGAGCTGACCGTGAGCATCACGGCCATGAACGCCAGGGCGAGGACGAGCATGGTCACATGGGCAGCGACCTTCTCGACGGCGATGCGCCGCTTGCCATAGGGCGTGACTGCCACGAGGTCGAGGCTGCCCCGGCTCGCCTCCCCGGCCAGCGTCGAGCTCAGGCCGAGGATCGACCAGAGCGACACGGAGATGACGAAGACAAGTCCGTACTTCCAGGTCAGGTAGCCGCCGAGGGTGCCGAGCCCCACCGGCTTGCCGAAGAAATTGACCATCGCCGACGGAATGCCGCCGATCAGCTTGTCGACCTCGGTCCGCGCTTCCGGGGTCGGGAAGACGCTCGAGATGGCCGAGCCCATGACCAGGGACAGGCCGCCGAGGAGGCCCGCGGCGATGATGAACGCGAGGCGGGAATCCCGGATCGTCTTGCCAAAGATGCTGCCGAAGCCGTAGACCCGGCTGATCGCAGATGTTCGCGTCAGCTCGAGCGATCTTGCGGTCGTGGCCATCACGCCCTCCCCGCCGGCGTCGCCGGCGCGGGCCCGTTGGTCGAGGTCGCCGGACCCTGGCCGTACTCGGCGAGGAACGTCTCCTCGAGGGTGGGCTCCCTGCTGACGAAGTCGAGCAGCTCGTAGCGGGCTGCGGCCTGCACGACCGGCGTGATCGCGCCGGAGACGCGCATTCGCAGGACGTGGTCGTCCGCGACGACGTCACTGACGCCTGGTAGTGACTGGAACTCGGCAGCCGGTACGGGACCCGAGAACCGCAGCTCCACCTGGTGGTGGGCGAGGTCGCGCAGGCTCTCGACGCTGCCGAGCTTCACGATCCGGCCCTCGCGGATGATCGCCACCCGATCGGCCGTCCGCTCCACCTCGCTCAGGATGTGGCTCGACAGGAAGACGGTCCGGCCCTCGTCGCGGGCCTCGCGCACGATCTCGTAGAACGACTGCTGGACGAGCGGGTCCAGGCCCGACGTGGGCTCGTCGAGGATCAGCAGCTCGGGCTGGTGCTGGAGTGCGATGACCAGCCCGATCTTCTGCTTGTTGCCCTTCGACAGCTCCTTGTAGCGGCGCTTCGGGTCGATGTCGAAGCGGTCGATCAGCCCTTGCTGATACGCCGGGTCGACGCCGCCCCGGAGGTTGGCGAAGTACTGGATGGTCTGGCCACCGGTGAGCCGGTCGTAGAGCGTGAACTCGCCGGGGATGTAGCCGACGCGCCTGTGAATCGCGACCGGGTCCGCGCTCGACTCGATGCCGAAGACGAGCACGCGGCCGCTCGTGGGCCGGATCAGGTCGAGCGCCGTGCGAATCGTGGTCGTCTTGCCCGCGCCGTTGGGCCCGAGGAAACCGAAGACCTCGCCCTGGTTGACCGTGAGGTCGACGTCGATGATGCCGCGGTGCTCGCCATAGGACTTGGTGAGCTGCTCGGTCTGGATGACAGCGGTCATGGTGCGTGCTTTCCTTCGCTTCTTTCGTGCGTTTCCGTATGCGTCAACCGAACCACATCGCGAGCGTCGGTGGATCCGTGAGCGAGAGTCGCCCGGGCTGCAGACCGAGGATCCGGTCCATGGCCTCGCTGTACGCCCCGAACAGCCGGACGACGTCCTCGAACTGCACCTCGTTCGCCTGGCGGGCGACGAACAGCCGGCCGGCCTCGTCCTGGATGCCCAGGATGAGCGCGACGATCACGTCCGCGGTGCCTTCGGCGCTTGTCGCCGTGAAGTCCCCTTCGTCGATCCCCTGCTGCACGACCCGCTCGAGGATCGGCGTCATCCGCCGCGCGACGATCTGGCGAAGTTTCTCGCGCAGGATCGTGTTCCGATCGGAGAGCCAGGCCTCGAGCAGTGCCAAGGCGAGCTCGCGCCGCGCGTTCTTGTACTGGGCGGTGGTTGCGAACACCTTCTCGAAGCGTTCGATGGCCGTCAGGCCGGACCGGCGCATGACGTCGTCCCACGTCCCCTGGATCGCGTCCGCCATCCGCTCGACGACCGCTTCGAGGAGGTCCGCCTTCGAGCCGAAATAGTGATAGAAGGCGCCCTTGGACGCGCCGACCTCGTCGATGACGTCCTGGATGCTGAAGCCCTCGTAGCCGCGGGTCTGGATGAGCGCCTGGGCGACATCGAGGAACGCCTCGCGCCGCACGGCATGCAGCTCGGGATTGCGCGTTCGGGCCATGGCTTGCAGGTTGATCCTCGTCGTCGGCCATTAACAGACCGACCGTCGGTCTAACAATACCCCACTCGTCAACGCGTTGCAGCGCTCCTCCGGAGTCCGCCTGGCCGACGCCCCTGGTCGGGGCCCGGGTCGCCGGCGGAGGCGCCCGCCACGCGATCGTATTCGGTGCCTCCGAGCACCGGCCGGGGGTTGTAAATCTCGATCCAGGACTAGACTCCCATCCCCGGGGGGAGCCGGAGACGAGATCCGGCCTTTGCGCGAGCGATCGCGAGCACGTGGAGGACCCTGATCGCATGGCTTCATTGACAGTCCGCCGCGCCCTGGTGTTCGGCGCGGTGGCGATCCTCGTGGCCGCGACGGTCATCGTCGCGGGCCTCGTGAACCAGCAGCAGCGGCCCAACGGCCTGCCTCGAGCGGCCGAGGAGCTGCTCGCAGCACGGCAGGCGGAGGAGTCCGAGGGCGACCGCGACTTCCAGGCAGGGACCGAGGGCGACGCCCACGGCGGTGCTGGAGGCGAGTCCGCAGAAGCCCTCACGGCTTCCCAGCAGTGGGCCGAGGCCCGCACCGCCCCCGGCATCGTCGCGCCCGGCGCCTACTCTGCCGCGTTCGCGGCCCTGCAGGGGCTGCCGACCGTCGGTGGCGCGTGGAACGAGCTCACCAACGTCCCGTATGACGCGGACGATCCCGACTACCGCGACTACTACTCCAACTCGGGCGGCGGCTCCGGCCTCGTGACAGGCCGCATGACCGCGCTGGCCGCCGATGCCGACGGCTACGTGTATGCGGGCGGCGCCGATGGCGGCGTCTGGCGGTCCTCGACGGGCGGCGGCAACTGGACGCCGATTGCCGACGGCCTGCCGTCATTGTCCTCGGGCGACCTGAAGATCGCCGCGGATGGCTCGCTGTGGTACGCCACGGGCGAAGCCAACACCGGCGGGACGAGCTATGTCGGCTCCGGCGTGTACCGGCTCGCGAACCCGCGAACGGGCGCCTTCAGCCCGAGCGACCGCGTCGGGGGCGCGGAGCTCGAGAGCACGACCATCAATGCGCTCCGCTTCGACGGCCACGGCCGTGTCTGGGCTGCGACGCTCCGCGGCCTGTACTGGCACAGCGACTCGAGCACGTCGGGCGCCTGGGCCCTCTCGTTCGCGCCGAACCCGAGCTTCCTGCCGGGCGGTGCCAACGCGAGCAATGCCAACGCGGCATACAAGAACATCGTCAACGACGTCCTCGTCGATCCGAAGGACTCGAACCACCTGATCCTCGGCGCGGCCTGGCGCAGCGGTGACACCTACAACGGCTTCTACGAGTCGTCCGATCGCGGTGGCACGTGGACCAAGGTCAACATCGCCGGCGGCCTCGACAAGAGCGATATCGGCAACATCAGCTTCGGCTGGGCGAGCGATGGCTCCAAGCTGTATGTCATCAACCAGTCGCCAAAGAGCCTCAACAAGGGCGGCCAGCAGAACACGTATCTCGACGGCGTGTACGTCTCGAACAGCGGCACGCTGGCGGGCCCGTGGACGAAGATCGCCTCCTCCGACAAGCTCGCGGCTTCCGGATCGGCGCTCTCGAAGCAGTTCGGTGTCGGCTACCGGCCCGGCATCCAGGCCTGGTACAACCAGTTCATCCTGGTCGATCCGGCCAATGCAGAGCATGTCTACATCGGCCTCGAAGAGATCTTCGAGACGAAGGACGGCGGCCAGAACTGGAACGCCATCGGCCCGTACTGGAACTTCTACTTCCCGTGCTGGAACGTCGACGCCCTGTACCCGCCGGACGGCGCACCGAACCGGTGTCCGCAGGGCACCCATCCCGACCAGCATTCGGTCGCCCTCGGGGCGTACAACGGAACGGCGTACACGTACTTCGGCAACGATGGCGGCCTGTACCGCCGGCCGCTCAATGGGACCACCAACAAGAAGGGCAACGCGACCGACTGGGTGAGTCTGAGCGACGGCACCATCGACGCGCTGCAGTACTACGCGGTCGGCGTCGGGCTCGTCGCGGGCGCGGACGGCAACCGTCCTGACATCAATGCCGGCGGCGACGTCCTCGTCAGCGGCGGCCTCCAGGACAACGGCGGCTCGCTGCTGCGACCGGGCGCCGCCAAGATGGTTTCCAACTTCGGTGGCGATGGAGGCGACGTCCTCGTCGATCCGAACGACGGCTGCAACATCATCCAGGAGTACGTGTTCCTGTCGCTCGAGCTGACGCAGACCTGCGCCAACCCCGGCAATCCCCAGGCGCTGGTCAACAAGAGCCTGTCCACGACCTACGACGTGGCGCCGCCGGACATCAACGCGCGCTTCATCGCGCCGTTCGTCGGCGACAAGCAGGACGTCAACAACATGCTCGCCGGCGGCAACTCGATCTGGTTCAACGACAAGGGCTTCGATATCCGGTCCGGCGACGAGTGGCAGAAGGTGTTCACCTTCGGTCCGGCGGCGCGGGTCGCGACGGCGATGGCCTACAACGGCGAGTGGGCGGTCGCGGGCTGGTGCGGCGGCTGCAACAACCTCGGCTTCGCCCGCGGTGTGGCTGTCGGCCATTACGTCGATGGCGCCTGGACCTGGGTCGACCATACGGCCGACCTCGGCACCAGCAACGTCCCGAATCGCTACATCGGCGGCGTCGAGGTCGCCGACGACGGCACCCTGTACCTGGCGATGAACGGCTTCAACCGCCGGTTCACCGAGGGCCCCGGCGCTGGCGTCGGACACGTCTTCAAGTCGACCGACCACGGCGCAACCTGGACCAACATCTCCGGCAACATCCCCGACGTGCCGCTCAACAGCATCAAGAAGCTGTCGAGCGGTGCGCTCGTCGTGGGCTCGGACCTGGCGGTCCTCTACTCGGCGGACGGCGGCGCGCACTGGTCCCGCCTGGGCGCCAACCTCCCGGTCACCGTGGCCATCGACGTCGAGGTGGGCCCGCTGGGCAACTCCCTCTACGCGGCGACCCACGGTCGTGGGATCTGGAGGATCAGCCTCGCCGGCCTCTGATCGTTCGCAGCTGGAACGCGAAGGGCCCGCCGATCCGGCGGGCCCTTCGCTTTGGGCGGCGGCTGCGGGTTCTCGGGGCTAGACCCCGATCGGGTGCCAGACGGTCTTCATCTCGAGGTATGCGGCGATCCACTCTGGTCGCTCGCTCGCGCGGTCGTCGAGCCAGTCGAAGCGGGCGTCGGTGACACCGGCAGGGCGGCGGGCGATGCGCATCACGCTGTCGGCCGCCAGGAGCTCGACGTCCTTTCGCAGGTCGTCCGGCACGCCCCAGACGTCGAGGGCATCGACGTCGACATGCGCCGCGAGCACGGGCACGAGCTCGCGTTTGCGGCCAGTGAGGACGTTGACGACACCGCCGGGGACGTCGGAGGTCGCGAGCACCTCGGTCAGGGTGATCGCGGGCAGCGGGCGCGACTCGGAGGCGAGCACGACGACCGTATTGCCGGCGACGAGCGGCGGCGCGAGGCGCGAGACCAGGCCGAGCAGCGAGGACACCTCGGGGGCGACGACACCCACGACGCCCGTCGGCTCGGGAATGGTGAAGTTGAAGAAGTCGGACGCGACCGGGTTCGACGAGCCCAGCACCTGGGCGATCTTGTCGGCCCAGCCGGCGTACCAGACCCAGCGGTCGATCGCGCGGTTCACGACCTCGCGTGCGCGGTCGTCGCGGATCCCCTCCGCCTGGGCCACCTCGTTGACGAACTGGTCGCGCCGGCCCTCCATGAGCTCGGCGACGCGGTACAGGACCTGGCCGCGGTTCATGGCGGTCCGCTCCGCCCAACCGGGGAACGCGCCGCGCGCCGCACGCACCGCGTCACGCAGATCCTTCCTCGACGCGCGCACCGCGTTCGCGAGCGGCGTCCCGTCGGTCGCGGCGACCACGTACGAGCGTCCGGACTCGCTCCGCGGGAACTGGCCGCCGAGGTACAGCTTGTACGTCTTGCGGACCTCGACCCGGCCGCCGGCCGTCGGCGGCTTGCGCCCGTTGGAGGCGGTGCGGGTCACGACTCGGGAACGCCGCGGCGCGGCCAACCTACCGGTCCTCGAGCTTGACGTAGGCGTGCAGGCCGTGCATGCCGCCCTCGCGCCCGAAGCCCGACTCCTTGTAGCCGCCGAACGGCGAGGTCGGGTCGAAACGGTTGAACGTGTTCGCCCACACCACACCGGCCTTCATCTTCCGGACCATCCACAGGATCCGGCTCCCCTTCTCCGTCCAGACGCCCGCCGACAGGCCGTAGGGCGTGTTGTTGGCCTTCTCGACCGCCTCGTCGGGGGTGCGGAAGGTGAGCACGGACAGCACCGGCCCGAAGATCTCCTCCTTCGCGATCCGGTGGCTCTGCGCGACGTTCGTGAACAGTGTCGGGCGGAAGAAGTAGCCGCGGTCCGGCAGGTCGCACGCCGGCTGGTACATGTCGGCGCCCTCGGCCACGCCCGCCTCGACGAGCTCGGTGATCTTGTCGAGCTGAGCCTTCGAATTGATGGCGCCGACATCGGTGTTCTTGTCGAGCGGATCGCCGACGCGGATCGTCGACAGGCGGTCCTTCAGCTTCTCGATCAGGGCGCCCTGCACCGACTCCTGGACAAGGAGGCGCGAGCCGGCACAGCAGACCTCGCCCTGGTTGAAGTAGATGCCGTTGACGATGCCCTCGACCGCCTGGTCGAGCGCGGCGTCCTCGAACACGATGTTGGCGGCCTTGCCGCCGAGCTCGAGGGTGAGCGCCTTGTTCGTCCCGGCGGTGGCCTTCTGGATCAGCTTGCCCACGACGGTCGAGCCGGTGAACGCGACCTTGTCCACGTTCGGGCTGCTGACGAGGTGCATCCCGATCTCGGACGGCCCGGGCACGATGTTGACCACGCCCGCGGGGAGGTCGGCCTGTTGGCAGACCTCGGCGAAGAGCAACGCGCTCAGCGGCGTCGTCGACGCCGGCTTCAGGACGACCGTGTTTCCGGCGGCCAGCGCCGGCGCGATCTTCCAGGCCAGCATCAGCAGCGGGAAGTTCCACGGGATCACCTGCGCCGCGACGCCGAGCGGCTTCGCGACCCGGCCCGGGAACGCGTACTCGAGCTTGTCCGCCCAGCCGGCGTAGTACCAGAAGTGGTTGGCGACGAGCGGCACGTCGACGTCGCGCGACTCCTTGATCGGCTTGCCGGAGTCCATCGACTCGAGGACCGCGAACTCGCGGCTCCGCTCCTGGAGGATCCGCGCGATCCGGAACAGGTACTTCGCCCGCTCGCGACCAGGCAGATTGCCCCAGCGGGTCTTCTGCGCCCGTCGCGCGGCCCGGATCGCCCGGTCGACGTCGGCGGTCGTGGCCTTCGCCACTTCCGCGAGGGCCTCTTCGGTGGCGGGGTTCACGCTCTTGAACCAGCCGCCGTCACTCGCGTTGACCTCACGGCCATCGATGAACAGGCCGTACCGCGGCTTGATCGTGACGACGTCCTTCGACTCGGGCGCCGGCGCGTACTCCCAGGGCACGGCCTGGCCATCTCCGAGCCCCCAATCCGCAGGGGCCCGATCCCCCGACCAGGGTCGGAGCGCCTTCGTTTCGGTCACGTCCGGCATCATACCCGCCGTGCCTCCGACGCCAGACGACCCCGAGATCGTCGAGCGCCTCGGCGACCTTGGCTGGAACGCCGGCGAGCCGATCCCGCGGATCACCCGCCTCGCGGCCTATGGCGTGATTCGCGGGGACGGGCGGATCCTCCTGTGCCGGGTCGCGCCGGGCAACATCGGCGAAGGGCTGTGGACGCTCCCGGGCGGCGGGCTTGCGTTCGGCGAACGCCCCGAGGCCGCAGCGCTGCGCGAGGTCGAGGAGGAGACGGGCCTGGTCGCCCGGATCACGGGGCTGCCAGAGATCCATTCCGACACGGGCACGTGGCCGTTCTCCGCGGGCCCCGTGACCTACCACACGGTCCGTTTCGTGTACCCGATGGAAATCATCGGCGGCGCCGAGCGCCCCGAGGTCGACGGCTCGACCGACGAGTTCGGGTGGTTCGACGCCGATGAGCTCGGTCGGCTGAGGCTGGGCGACCTGGTCGAGCGGGTGCTCGAGCCCGAGCTGCGGGCGCGTTAGAGCGCGAGCAGCCCTGCAGCGAGCTCCGCGTAGCCGCCGAGGGCGGGATCCGCCGAGGAATCTGCGCGAAGCTGGACGCACACGTGATCGGCGCCGGCGTCGAGCTGCGCCTTGACCCGCGCGACGATCGCCCCGGCGTCACCCCAGGCGACGACCGCGTCGATCAGCCGGTCGCTGCCATCGTTCGCGATGTCGTCGTCGGTCCAGCCGAGGCGGCGCAGGTTGTTGGCGTAGTTCGGCAGCGCCAGGTAGTGCCGGGCGAACGCGCGGCCGATCCGCCGGGCGGTCTCCGGTTCCGTGGACAGCACGGCGGTCTGCTCGACGGCCAGGCACGTGTCCTTGCCGACGGCTTGGCGAGCGATCGGGGTGTGCTCGACCGGCACGAAGTAGGGATGCGCCCCGTCCGCCCGTTCCGCGGCGAGCTCGAGCATGCGCGGGCCGAGCGCGGCGAGCACCAGCGGCACCGCCTCGCTCGGTTCGGGGCCGGCGTAGGCGGCCGCGTTCATTGCCTCGATGTAGCCGCGCATGGTCTCGACGGGCTTGCCGTACGCATGGCCGCGAGACTCGACGGACGGCGCGTGGCTCACGCCGATGCCGAGCACGAATCGACCCGGATACGCCTCCGCCAGCGCCTTCGCGCCGCCGGCCATGGCCATCGGGTCGCGGGCGTAGATGCTGGCGATGCCTGGCGCGACGATCGCGCGCTCGCTCCGGGCGAGGAGCAGCGCGGCGTGCGCGAAGACCTCCTTCGAGCCGACGCTCTCGGGCATCCAGACCGTCGGGAAGCCGAGCCGTTCCAGCTCGTGCATCGCAGCGCCGGCCTCGGCCGCCGTCAGGCGCTGGAGCGCGAAGCTCCATACGCCGACCCGTCCGAGGCGCGCCGCCAGGACCCGCCCGCCGATCCCACCGATGCCGGCCATCGGCGCCAAGGGTACGTGCCGGCGCCGCGGCCGGCCAACCACGACGCCGAGGCAGCGGGCCCAGGGCCCGACTGGCAGGCAGTGACGAGCAGGCCAAGGACGAGGGAGCAGGCGCGCCGGCGTCGCGTCGTCATGCACCATCGAGCCCGCGGACCCGGACGGTGTGACCGCCGCGGGCAGCGGCGCGAGAATCAGGCCGCCGGCGCGCCTCGGACGACCACGCGGTAGCTGCCGTTCGCCGAGCGCTCGGCGCGGAACGAGACGTCCCGCAGCGTGACCTCGATCACGCCGCCGATCTCGAGCTCGGGCAAGTTTGTCTTGACCCACAGGCCGCCGGCCTGGCCGACGTTCTCGTCGAGGAGCGACACCGCGAGAACCTTCGCGATGTTCATCGCGAAGAGGCCCCGGTTCTCGCTGGTATCGCCGATGAGGTCGCCCTTGACCGTCAGCTCAGCCACGTTCCCGTTTCGAGCCTCGCCGACGATCACCGCGAGCAGAAACGGCCCGAGCGAGTCCGGCGCCAGGCACACCCTCGACTCGGTGGCGACGGCATCGGGCTCCAGCCCGACCGACTGGACCGGCGCCCCGTCGTTGCAGCTGTAGTCGAGGGTGGCCAGCTTGGCGGCGATGAGCTCGGTCTTCCGCAGGTGCTGGACGAAGGCCGCCGGCGTCGGGCCTGGTGTGACCCTCGGCGACGCGGTCGCGAGCGGGGCCGACCCGGGGGCGAGCGCGACGGCGGTCCCCAACACCAGGATCGCGACCGCGACGAGCGTTGCTACAAATCCAGGCGCCGCACGGCGCGAGATGACGCCGCTCGCAGCCGGGCCGCCGAGCGGCTGGTCGAGGATCCCGCGTGGCAGCTCCTCCGCGACCAGCGCGCGGGCCGAGCGGCGGAGCTCGTCGTCGAACGCGCCGGCGCGCGCCATGACGGGCCCGCACCGCGCGCAGGTCGCGGCGTGCGCGCCGTCCTCCTCGGTCGCCACTCCCGCGGCAAGGCGAGCGATGAGTGGGCGCGTCCGTCGGCAGTCGCTCACGCCTCGGCCTCCAGCCACTCGCGCAGCAGCCGCGCCCTGGTGCGCGATGCGATCTTGCGGGCGTTGGCGTGGCTTACCCCGACGAGCCTGGCCACCTCGTCGAGCGAGTAGCCGTAGCCGTGCTGGAGCACCACGACGGCACGCTCACGCGGCGGGAGGTTCTCGACGAGCTCGTGCAGCTCGAGGCGCCCGTGCGGCGAGGGAGTCACGCGAGGGAACGGCAGCACGCCGAGCAGCTCCTGCAGCCGGCGGCCGCGCCGCCGGACCCGGAACGAGCGATGAACGCAGATGCGCGCCAGCCACGCCTCGATCGCGCCAGGATCGCGGAGCTGGCCCAGCCGTGCCCGCGCCATCAGGTACGTGTCGTGGACCACGTCCTCGGCCGCATCGCCGCCCACGAGCGACGACGCGATCCGGACCAGCCGCGGCCGCGCGGCGGCGAACGCCGAGTCGAGGTCGACGTCGGAGCGGCGCGTCACCTGGGCCAGTGCCGGTTCGATCGCCTCCACCCGCAACACCTGTCGAACGAAGGAGCCGCCGCCGCCGCGTCGTGTGACACCACGCGTCCCCCGGCAAGGGCAGATACGCGCCAGCCCGGTACCATGCGCCGCGTGCCCGACCCCCAACCGCTGTGGCAGCGTCGCTTCCGAGCGCCCATCGTGGGCTTTCCGCACTGGTCCAGCACGGCGCCCGACCACCTGATCTACGCGTCATCCGAGAGCGGCGTCTACCAGCTTCACGCCTGGGACATGGCGACGGGTGCGAAGCGCCAGGTCACGAGCGAGCCGGTCGGGCTCATCTCCGGCGAGATCACGCCCGACGGCGATTGGGTCGTCTGGCACCGCGACGTCACGGGCGACGAGTCCGGGGTCTGGGTCGCGACACCGTTCGAGGGCGGCACGGGCGCGACGGCGGAGCCGCTGGTCGAATCGCTGCCGCCCGGCTGGGACGAAGGTCTCGCGATCGGGCACCGGCGAACGGCTGCCGCGGTGAGCGGCCGCGAGGGCTTCGCGGTCTACGTGGCCGAGGCTGACGGTCCGGCGAGGCGCCTGATTGCCAGCCCCGAGTCGCTGCAGCTCGGCGGATCGAACGCGATCTCAGGTGCCGCCGAGCACGGCGCTCTCTCCCCCGACGAGACGCTGCTCTGCCTCGAGCATGCCGAGCATGGCGACACGATCCACCCGTCCCTGCGGGTCGTCGATGCGCGCACCGGCGAGGTGAAGGCGGAGCTCCATGACGACGGGAAGGCACTGTGCGCCTTCGGCTGGTCGCCGATCGCCGGCGACCCGCGCCTGGCCATCGGCCACGAACGTCGCGGCGAACGAGCTCCCGCGATCTGGAACGTCGAGACCGGCGAGGTCGCCGACATCCCGCTGCCGTGGGACCGGCTCACCGAGGTCGCCGACTGGTGGCCAGACGGCAGCGCCGTGCTCCTGTTCGAGCTGCGCGACGGCCGCAACCTCCTCCACCGCTACACCTTCGCGAGCGGGAAGCTCGAGGCACTGCCGGTGCTCCAGGGCAGCATGAGCGGCGCCCGCGTCCGGCCGAACGGCGACGTCTGGTATCGGCTCCAACGAGGCGAGCAGCCCGGGGTCGTCTACCAGGTCGGCAGGGACGAGCCAATCCTCATGGCGTCGCAGCCGGCGCCGCCCGGCCGGCCGTTCGTGCCCTGGGAGTTCACCAACAAGCAGGGCCAGCGGGTGCACGGCTGGCTGGTCGAGCCGGACGAGGGCTCGAAGCCGTGGCCGACACTGTTCCTCGTCCACGGCGGTCCGACCTCGGTCGACCTCGATCGCTGGGCCCCGGAGGTCCAGGCCTACGTGGACATGGGCTTCTGCGTCGGAATGCTCAACTACCGCGGCTCGATCGGGTTCGGCGCGGCGTGGCGCGACACCCTGATCGGCAACATCGGCTGGCCGGAGGTCGAGGACATCGTCGCCGGCCACGACGACCTGCTCGCGCGGGGCATTGCCGACCCCGCGCGGTCCGTGGTCGCGGGCTGGTCGTGGGGCGGCTACCTGACGCTCCTGATGCACGGCATGCACCCGGAGCGGTTCGTCGCGGGCGTGGCCGGCGTCCCGGTGGCGGACTACATGGCGGCATATGCCGACGAGTCGCCCCTCCTCCAGGCGTACGACCGGGCGCTCCTGGGCGGCACGCCCGAGGAGGTCCCGGAGCTGATGCGCGAGCGCTCGCCGATCGAGTATGTGGACCGGGTTCGAGCGCCGCTCCTGCTGCTCGCGGGCGAGCACGACAGCCGCTGTCCCCTGCCCCAGATCCTGAACTACGTCGAACGGCTCAAGGCGCGCGGCCACCCGCACGAGCTGTACCTCTACTCGACCGGCCATTCGTCGTTCGATCTCGACCAGCGCATCAGCCAGCTCAAGGTCGTGCTCGACTACCTGTCGAAGACCGTGCCGGGCGTCCGCCGGCTCGAGGGCGTGCGCGAGGTCGCGGTCGAGCCGCAACCGGCCTAGCGAATCGTCGAGTCGAGCGGGATTCCACCGGCCAGGTAGAGGCCCGTCGGTCCAGAGGTCACGAGGTCGAACGTCTCCTCGCCCGTGTACGGGACGCGGTCGGCCGCGACGACCCGGCTGCCGTCGACGACGTCGCCGACGCGCAGCTCGCCGAGCCGACGGCCGTCAGCCAGCGGGTGTCCCGGTGAAGCCGTGACCGTGCGACCATCGTCGAGGGCGAGCCGGACGACCTGATGGCCCACCGGCGCGGGCGTCGAGCCGAGCGCGATGACCGTGCCCGCGATCCGCCGGCCGTTGGCATCGAGGGTCCACACGGGGTCGCCGAGCCGGAGACGTTCCACCGGGATCGGACCCTCCGGCGTGTCGATGCGGGTGCCGATCGACAGGCAGATCGGGCACGGCGGCTCGCCTGCCGCGGCCTTCTGCTCGACGGTCAGGGTCCCTCGGTCGTCGATGGTCCCGGCGGTGCGCGTGCCCTCCGTCGCGCCGGCAACCGGCTGCGCCAGGTAGTCGAAGCGATAGTGATCGTTGCCGATCGGGTCGAGCTGGATCGAGTTCAGGACCTTCCACAGGCGATAGACGGCGAGGCGCTGCGCGTCGTTCAGCTGCGAAGGGTCGGCGGGCAGGGCCTCGTGCGCGACGATCGCGGCGAACGACTCCGTATCGGCGAGGAGGTCGTTCCAGCGCTCGCGCATCCGGGTCATCTCGTCGCTTATCGCGATCGGGTATTCATCGGGGTCGCAGAACCAGCGCGGCCCCAGCTGGTCGAGGAGGACGAGCCGCAGCTGGGCGGGGGACATGGCGGGGCAATCCCCGGACGGTGCGCTCGACGCGTTCGGCTGACCGCACCCACGTGATGGCTGCGGCGCCGGCGTCGGCGAGGAGCCGCCCGCAGGCGAGCACGCGACGATGACGAGGGCCACGGCCAGGAGCAAGGCGATCCGTCGCATCGGGCGGGGGACGGCGCCGGTCGCTCGCAGGTTCCCGGGTGCGGCGGGCTGCATCATTCGAGCATGCGCCGTCTGGTCGCCGCACGGGAGCTCCTCGACGGTGACCTCACCGATTCGGAACTGCTCGACGGCAACCTGCGCGACCTCGCCAGAGTGAATCGGCGGTTCGGGGGCACGGATCTGTCGATCCGCGCGACCCGCTCATTGGTCGCGGCGGCTGCGCGGGGCAGCGGGGATGTCGAGGAGCTGCGCCTCCTCGACGTCGGCACCGGAGCGGCGGACATTCCGCTCGCGATCGTCCGGGCGCGCGGTCCGTGGCGCTCCGTCCACGTGACCGGCGTCGACAGCCGCGCCGAGATCCTCGATTCCGCTCGACGGCTGAACCCGGAGCTCGCGAATCGTGGTGACGTGACCCTCGCGATCGCGGACGGCCGGTCGCTGCCCTTCGCCGATGGCGCGTTCCACGTCGCGCACGCGTCGCTCGTGCTGCACCATCTCGGCGAGGACGAGGCGGTCCGGTTCCTGGGCGAGCTCGCGCGCACCAGCCGGCTCGGCGTCGTCATCAACGACCTCCAACGAGGCACCCTCGAGTGGCTCGGCGCCTGGCTCGTGCTGCATGCCATGACCCGCAACCGGTTCACGCTGCACGACGGCCCGTTGTCCGTTCGCCGGGCGTACACGAGGGCGGACGTTGGTCGGCTGCTCGAGCGAGCCGAGCTGCGCCCCATCGCCTGGCACGTCGGGTTCGCCGGGCATCGCTGGGCAGTGGCGGCGGGCTCGCGATGACGACCGAGTCGGTCGACGTCGCGGTCGTCGGCGGCGGCCCTGCCGGCGCGCTGACGGCGATGCTGCTCGCGCGGGAGGGTCGCGAGGTCGTCCTCCTCGAGCGTGCGCCGCGCTGGCGCTGGCGTGCGTGCGGCGTCTTTGCGTCGCCGGCAGGCGTCGCCACCCTGCGCGAGGTCGGCCTGCCGGCGGCGGTGATCGAAACCGTTGCCAGACCGCTGGCGGCGATGGAGGTGATCTCAGGGCGCGGGATCCGGTTCCGCCTCGACTACGGCGGCAGCGGCGACCTCGCGGACTCGGCGGTCGGGTTCGATCGCGCGGCGCTCGACCCGCTCCTCCTCGAGCTCGCGCGCGGAGCGGGCGTGGACGTGCGCCTGGGCTCGACCGTCGAGCGCGTCGACCTCGCGTCCGCGCACGCCCGCGTCCTCGCCGCCGGTCCCGAGCCGCAGGAGCTGGTGGCGCGTGTCGTGGTCGGCGCCGACGGGCTGCGCTCCCGGGTAGCCCTCGCGGCGCGGATCACCCGACGGCCGCCGCTCGGGCCGCGAGCGGCGCTGACCTTTCACGTCCGGGACGTGCGGGCCTGGCCGGAGGGCGCCCCGCCGGACGCGCGCATGTGCGTGCTCGAACACGGTTACGTGGGCCTCGCCCCGGTACCGGGCGGGCTGGTCAACGTCGGGATCGTGCTCGGACGGCCGTGGTTCGCGCGCCTGCGCCAGGCCGGCGGGCACGCCGTCGCCCGAGCGATCCTCGAGGCGCTCCCGGACCCGGGCGATCGCGCGCTGGCCGCCGAGGAGCCCGTCGATCACGTTGCCGGCATCACGCCCCTGGGCCACGCCGTGGCGACGCGCGCCGGCCCGAGCTGGGTCCTCGTCGGCGACGCGGCCGGCTTCCTTGATCCGTTCACCGGCGAGGGCCTCCATCGGGCGATCGTCTCGGCGCGCCTCGCTGCCGAGACAGTCGGCGGGGTGCTGGCCGGCCGTTCCGGCGTCAGGCTCGCCGACTACGACCGGGCGATGCGCTCGCGCTTCGCCACGAAGGACCTCGTGAGCAGGCTGGTGCAGGGATTCCTGGCCAGGCCGGCGCTGTTCGAGTACGCCGCGCGCCGCCTGGCGTCGCGCCGGGACGTCCGTGAGACGATGGGCCTGGTGATCGGGGATCTCGCACCCGCAACACGCGCCCTCGACTTGCGATCCCTCGTCGCGCTCCTCGCCCCATGAGCCGGCCCTGATGCGCTCGATGGTCGAGATCGACGTCGCCGCCCCGCCGCGACTCGTCTTCGACCTCGCGCGCGACGTCGAGCGGTGGCCCGCGCTGCTCCCCCACTACCGCGAGGTGCGGGTGCTCGAGCGCCACGCGGACGGGGCGGTGACCGCGCGGATGATCGCGGTCCTGTCGGTCATGGGCCGGATCGGCTACAGCCTGCCCGTCGCGTGGCGCGCCCGGACGTGGTCGGTCGAGCCGGAGCTGCAGCTGCGCTTCGTCCATCGCGGCGGGGCGACCGCGGGCATGGACGTGACCTGGCGGATCGAGCCGACGCCGACCGGCTGCCACGTTTCGATCGAGCACAGCTTCGACCCGCCCGTGCCGGGCTGGGCCGCGTTCCTGAACGGGCTCTTCGTCCGGCCGATCGCGACCCGGACCCTGGCGACGTTCAAGGCGATCGCCGAAGCTGTCACGAGGGAGACGGCCCGACAACCCGCGCCTGCGCCCACGCCCGCGCCGGCGGCCCGGTCGCGGCGATCCGCTGCGCCGCGATCGGCGAAGAAAGCCACATGAGGCGGCGCGTCTGGATCACCGGCATCGGCGCGGTCAGCCCGATCGGGACCGGCCGCGATGCGTTCTGGGCCGGGGTCCGGCGGGGAGCCTCGCCGGTGAGGAGGATCGACCGCTTCGACCCGAGCCCGTTCCGGTCCCAGGTGGCCGCCCAGATCGACGACTTCGATCCGCTCGACCACATGGACGCACGCACCGCCCGCCAGCTCGACCGGTTCAGCCAGTTCGCGCTCGCCGCCGGGAGGCAGGCGCTCGAGGATGCCGGGCTCGCGGGCGGCGGCGACGGCGCCTTCATCGACGGCATCGATCGCGAGCGGTTCGGCATCTACCTCGGCAGCGCCCTGGGCGGCATCGCCTACGCCGAGGTCCAGCACGAGCGGTTCATGGAGCGCGGCATCCGCTCGGTCGCGCCGAACCT
>DATJGH010000010.1:0-27240 GCA_035495215.1 Patescibacteria group bacterium | reverse complement strand
CTGCCGCCCGGATCCACCCCGAAACCGACCACAACCCCAGCACCCACGCCGCCCGGGCCGACACCGACGCCCGGTCCCACGCCCACGCCAGCCCCGACCCCGACACCCGGCCCCGACTGCACCGTCATCACGCTGCTCAATCACTGGACGTTCAACGCCCAGCACCAGTGGGAAGTCGCGGGCTTCACCGGGACCGTGAACTTCAATCCGGCGCCGCCGCCGGACTACCACATCAAGTGGCAGAGCCTCGCAGTCGGCGCGTCGGTCCCGTGCTCGAGCGACATCACCGTCAAGGACGTCGCGCCGTAGCTGTGATTCCCACGGACGTCCTGCCGGCTGGATCGGCAGCCCGCCACCTGCCGATTGAGTGCGACGTGGACGACAGATCAGCCGGGCCTTGGCCGCCCCGCCCGACCTCTTGAACGTGGATTCGCGGGCGGACTGATCTCCGGGAGGCGATGCCGAGCCAATTTCCCGCCCAAGTCGCAGGTCATCGGCACGTGGCAGACGTCGCCCACCCAAGACGCCCTAGCGCGCGGCCGCCTCGACGACCCGATCGGGCGCGATGCCCGCCTGCCGGGCCAGCTCCCGGGCGAGATCCGCCGTGGGCGCCTCGATGACGTGGAAGCACGTCTCGTCGTCGGCCACGAAGTACGAGCGAACGTGGCGGAGCGGCAGCCTTCGACCCGGCGCTGATGCAAGCGCGACGTCGATCGCTGCGCGCAACCGGATGGTCGACGCCTCGAGCTCGCCGGCTCGGTCGCGGGCGAGGTAGGTCTCGATCAGGTAGGTCGCCACGCCGGCCATGCTGCGATCGGCACGGATCGATCGAAAGTGTGGCGAGCCACACGGAATGCGCGCATCGCGATGGCACACCGGGGCTGACGCGCGCCCTCGGGCCCGCCATCATCGCGGCGTGAACGCGACCGCGGCCGCGGTGGTGGGACGTGAGGCCGAGCTCGACGCCATCGACGCGTTCCTGGCTGAACGATCGGCCCTGCCCGCCGCGCTCGCCATCGATGGCCCGGCGGGCGCGGGCAAGTCAACCCTCTGGCAGGCGGCCGTCGATCGGGCAACCGAGGCCGGCTTCATCGTCCTTGCCTGCCGACCCGCGGGTGCCGAGGCGCAGCTCTCCTACGCCGCGCTGGCGGACCTGCTCGAGGATCACCTCGAGGCGGTCCTGCCGAGCCTGCCCGCGCCGCAGCGGCGCGCCCTCGAGGTCGCCCTCCTGCTCGAGAACGACGACGCCGCGAAGCCCGACCAGCGGGCGATCTCGGCCGGCACGCTCAGCGCGATCCGAGCGTTGGCGCGCGAACGGCCGGTCGCCATTGCGATCGACGACGCGCAGTGGCTGGACCCACCCTCCGCAGATGCCATCACCTTCGCGCTGCGCCGACTTCGGGATGCGCCGGTCGCGGCGCTGACGGCGTGGCGCGTCACCTCGCCATCGGTGCCGGCCGCAAGCCCTCCGCCGGGTCGCGCCGGGCTCGAGCGGGCATTCGAACGCGCGCCGATCAGGATCGACGTCGGGCCGTTGAGCCTCGGCGCGCTCAACCGGCTGCTTCGAACCCGCACGAGCCTCGAGTTCAATCGTCGGACGCTCCAGCGCATCCACGAGACCTCCGGCGGCAACCCCTTCTACGCGCTCGAGCTGGCTCGAGCGATGGAGTCTGCGCCGGACGGCGCCTCGACCGAGCCGCTGGCGCTGGGCTCGAGCCTGACCGACCTCCTGGCCGAGCGCCTGCACGGGCTGACTGACGCAACCCGAGACGCGCTCTTCGTCGCCGCCGCGTTGTCGCAGTCGCGCCTCGACCGGATCGCGGCCGCGCTCGGCGGCACCGAGGAGGCCACCGCGTCCCGACTTGCCCCTGCCGCGAAGGCGGGGATCCTCCGCGTGGCGGAGGGCGCCGTGGAGTTCGCGCACCCGCTGTTCGCCGCGGCCGCCTACGCCGCCCTCTCGCCCGAGGACCGGCGGCGCTGGCACGCGCACATCGCGGACACGGCCCTGGATTCGGAGACGCGCGCCCGCCACGCGGCACTCGCGACGTCGGGTCCGGACGCGAACGCGGCCGCGCTCCTCCATGCCGCTGCCGCCGATGCGCTCGCGCGTGGCGCGCCGGGCGTCGCCGCGGAGCTGTTCCTCGCCGCGCTGGAGCGTCGACCGGCCGCGGCCGACCGCGTCGAGCGTGCGCTTTGGATCCTCGAGGCTGGGCCGGTCATCCAGTCGAACGGTGCGCTGGACCAGGCGCGCAGCCTCGTCGAATCCGCTATCGAGGACCTGCCGCATGGGCCCGATCGATCGGAAGGGCTCCGCCTCCTCGGCGAGCTGCTGGAGTCGGAGCCGGACGGCTTCCAGCGCTCGCTCGACGCCGTCGAGCAGGCCATCGAGGAGGCCGGGTCCGATGCTCGCCGCCGCGCGGCCGCCCTGCTGGACCGGGAGATGATGGAGCGACCGCAGGGCCGCCTCGACCTCGCCCTTCCGATCGCGCGGCGCGCGCTCGCCGCGGCCGAGGAGTCCGGCGACCTGTTCCTGCAGGCACATGGACAGGTCCGGGTTGCGGACCTCGAGACGCTGCTCGGCCTCGCCGGCGACGACCCCATCCCGCGTTTTGCCCGGGCCGAGGAGCTCGACCGACAGGTGCACGTCGACGCCGAGAACTCCGCGCCGGTGATGCTCTCGGTGTGCCTGATCCGGATGGGCCGGCTCGACGAGGCGCGGACACGGCTGCTGGACGGCAAGCGCCGCGCCAGCGCCGAGGGCGACGAGCGCGGCCACCAGCAGATCTGCCTGTTCCTCGCGGAGCTGGAGTGGCTCGCCGGCAACTGGGACGCCGCCGCCACGTACGCCGCAGAGGGCCTCGAGATCGCGGAGCAAGCCGGCCTGCGCCTGCGGGAAGGTTCGACGACGGGTCTCGTGGCACTCGTCCAGGCGTCCCGCGGGGACGCGGACCTGGCCCGCGCCACGGCCGAGCGCGGGATCGCGATCTCGGACGAGGTGGGTGACGTCGGCTACGGGCGGTATACCCGCCAGATCCTGGCCTTCCTCGACCTCTCGCTCGGCGACGCTGCCGCGGCCGCCCGATCCCTCGACAGCTATGCGATCGGGCACGCCATCGAGGGGCCGAAACGGATCGCGTTCATCGGCGACGCGATCGAGGCGCTGGTGCAGCTCGGCGACATCGAGCGGGCGGCCACGCTCACCGACGAGCTGGCCGCGCGCGGCGCCCATATCCACCGCCCGCCGATGACCGCCGCGGCCGATCGCTGTCGTGCACTGGTGCTCGCCGCGCGCGGCGACACGGCCGGGGCGATCGCCGCGGCGGAGGCCGCGATCGCGGTCCACGACCGGCTGCGCCTGCCGTTCGAGGCGGCGCGGTCCCGGCTGGTCCTCGGCGAGGTCCAGCGCCGGGCGAAGCAGCGCAAGGCCGCACGGGAGACGCTGGACCAGGCGATCGCCGGCTTCGAGGCCCTCGGCGCGCGCCTGTGGGTCGACCGCGCCCGGGCCGAGCAGGCGCGCATCGGCGGTCGAACGACTATCGAGGGGCTGAGCGAGACCGAGCTCCGGGTCGCGCAGCTGGTCGCCGAGGGCCGCTCGAACAAGGAGGTCGCGGCGGCGCTGTTCGTCAGCGTGCGGGCGGTCGAGGCGAACCTGTCGCGGATCTACGCGAAGCTCGGCATCGAGTCGAGGACGGAGCTCGCACGCCGGTTCTGAACCCGTTCGTGCGCCGCTCCGCACCGTGGGCCGGCGCGGCATTCCATGTGGACCTCCGCACTTTCGATGCGGGGCAGTCGGGCCGATCGTGGGAGTGCGCTCGGTCTGGACCCGGGCGCCGATCGAAAGGCCGAGTTGCCTCGAAGGATGAGGGAGGACCACACAGATGTTCCATCGACGCAGGAGCGTGACAGCGGTGGCCGGGGCGGTGGCCGCGAACCTGGCGCTCGCCGCGGTCGTTGCCGGGGCCCAGGCCGGCCCGAGCTACCTCGCCGTCAGCGGCTGGTCCGCCGGAGCGACCAGCCCGAACACCGTGCGCCTGTCGGCGACGACCAATGGCGCCATCCCGAAGCAGGCCGACCAGTTCATCGACGACAACGTCATCGTCGGGATCGCCTGGGCGGATCTCGGGACCGGGACCGCGCTCGTCGCGACCATCCACCCGACCCTCGGCCGCGACTCGAACCAGCGGCCGGACAGCTGGCACCTGCACACGGTGCAGCTGGCCGGCGGCGCGACCGCGCCGAACGACTTCTGCCTGGTGTCGGTCAACTCGACGCCGACCGCGGGAATCGCGATCCAGGGCGACACGATGTCGGTCAACCTCGCCGCCTCGAAGCTGCCCGATGCCGGCAGCGGCCCGATCTCGGTCGGCGCCCTGGACGCGGCGGTCGGGTTCACCGTGCACGGCGGCGACGCTGGCTGCGCGACGGGCCTGGGAGTTCGCGTCAGGACGTAGCTGCGGCCCGCGCCCCAAGACTCGCGAGCTCCCCGGTCGAGCGCCGGGGAGCTCGTCATTTCCGAGCTCGGACCTGCGCTACGGGGACGCGCTCGGGGCCGGCGCGTCGAGGTACGCCTGGTTCGCGATCTCCACGGTGAGCTTCGAGTGGTCGTCGGACGCCGCCGTGAAGGTCGCGATGGTCAGGCCGGCAATGCTGGTCTTGCTGTACGCGTCGCCGAGGTGGCCGGCGAGCCATGGCAGCTGCGCCTCACCCTGGGTCGGTCCCAGCGTCGCGCCCAGGAACGCGGCGAACGGCTCGAGCGCGCTGCCTGGGTCGAGAACCGTCTCGCCCTCCTTCGCCTGGATGCTGGCAAACGCATCGCCGAGGTCGTCCGCCGGGTCCGTCACGAGGCCGACGATGCGAGTCCGGCCGTCAGGATCCACAAGCCGGCAGGATCGATAGAGGTAGCCCTGGGCCTGAGAGCTCGGGCCCGGGTCGGTACAGGTGTAGCCGACGCTCTGGTAATACCCGACGATCGATTCGGCGTCGAAGGCGAAGCCGATCGCGGCCGTCGGGGCGGGCGACGGTGTCGATGCGGATGAGGTGGGCGGGGCTGTCAGCCGCGGCGTGACGTCCACAGGGACCGACGGCCCGGCTGTCGGCGTCGCCGGCGCGCAACCGAGGAGCAGCATGGCGAGGCCGAGCCCGCGCACGACATGCCTGCGCATCGGGCGCATCTTGCGGGAAACCGCCGGGAGGCGTGGTGCCCCCGATCAACGCTCGATGCCGGCATGGTTGCAGTTTCGTTGCCAGGCAGAACAAATCGGCCCATGGTTCGTTCTCAAGAGCGGGGTTACCGTAAGCCCACGCTCGGGAGAACTCGAACACGATGCGAAGAACACTCATCGCCGCAGGCTCGACCGTCACCGCAGTCGCACTTTCCGCGACCGTGGCGTTGGCCGCCGGCGGCGTCTCGGGAACCGCCAAGGGTCATGGCCAGGCGGTCAAGGAAGTCGCGCAGGCGGCGGGCTACGTCAGCGGCAAGGCCCGCGGCGAGGCCGTCTCCGCGCTCGCGAAGCAGCACGGCGCGCTCGTCTCGGCCGCGGCCCGGGCGCAGGGTGCCGCGAACGCCGCGGCAGGCAAGGCCAAGGGCCAGGCACACGCCTCGGCTGGTGCGAGCAATGGGGCCGACGCATCCGAGTCCGGCCGGCTCAAGGCCGAGGAACATAACCCCAGCTGATTCTTCGGGACATCCGCTACCGAAGGCCTCCCCGATCCGGGGAGGCCTTCCTGCATCCGGAAGGGGGCGCCATGGCCGCGCGTCGGTGGCACCGTGAACGTGCTGGTTCGGGCGCGTCGACGGCGACTGGGACATCCACTTCGGCGGCTAGCGCCAGTCGACGGTGACGACCTCGATGGGCTCGGAGAAGCCCTTGAGCGCCTCGCTGCGCGCGGCGGAGGTCGGGAAGGCGTCGCCCACCGTTGCGACGCTGGCGATGATCTCGCCACCTTTCGCGAGCCCGGCGATGCGCGACGCCTCATGGACGCCCTTGCCCCGGTAGTTGGCGCCGACGACGTTCGCGTCCGCGGCGTGCAGCCCGATGCGCACCTGCGGCGCGAAGCCGTGCTGCTGGCGGTGCTCCTGGAGCCGGCGCTGGATCGCGATCGCGGCCGCGACCGCCTGCTCGGGCGAGTCGAAGCTGACGAAGAAGCCGTCGCCGGTCGTCGAGATCTCCTTGCCCTGGTGGGCCGTGAAGACCTCGCGCAGTGTCGTGTCGTGCCAGCGCAGGAGCGTGTCCCAGGCCTCGTCGCCGAGGACCTCCACCAGGTTCGTCGAGCCGACGACATCGGTGAACATGAACGTCTTGAGCACGCGCCGGAGCGGCTCGGACTTGCCGCGGAGCTGCCACGGCAGCAGCTCGGTGACCTCCTCGATCACCACGGCCGCGGTCGGGCAGGCGAACGCCGCCTCGCGCAGCAGCGCATCCTCGACGCTCTCGGGATCGATGATGTCGGCCTTGCCGAAGTCGCCCTTGAGCCAGTCGAAGGCCGTCGGCGCGATCGTGATGCAGTTGCCGGCGCCGATGCACTTGTGCCGGTCGACGCGGACGACGAGGGCCATCAGGCTGTCGCCGCGCGACGCGTCAGGCCGCCGAGGAGCCGCATCAGGCCGCCACGGGCGCGAGACCGCGGAACGCGATCGACGTCGCCTGCGCCCGATCCGTCGCACCGAGCGTCGCGATGATCCGGGCGAGTCGCTTCGCGACGTCCTGCTCGGAGATCCCCAGCCTGGAGGCCATCTCGCGGTTGGTCATGCCCTCGGTGAGGAGCTGCAGCATCACTCGATCGGCATCGTCGATATCGGGCGCGTCCGCCGAGGCTGAAGAAGCCTCCCGGGTGATCGGCTCGCCCACGAGCGCGACCAGGCGCGAGCCGACCGGGCCGCGCAGCCAGCGCGCCCGGATCTCGTCGTCGAGCGTCCCCTGGACGATGCGCGACAGCTCGAGCTGCATGTAGCTGCGGGCGAAGGCCAGCGCCTCGGGCGGGGCGGCCGCGGCGAGCACCTCCCCGGCGGGGAGCGTGATGTCGAAGTAGCGGTCCTCGTGGTTGGCCTCCACCAGCCGCTCGATGGCCGACTGCGCCGCGGCGAGGGCTTCGGCCGTGTCGCCACGAGCCAGGTGGACGGTCGCGAGCGCTGCCATGGCCTCGATCGGCCACTGCGGGTGGCCAGACAGGCTGCCGGCGATCGCCTCGACCTGGTTCGCCGCGTCCTCCGCGACCCGGAACAGCTCCTCGTCGCCCGAGGCCTTGCCGAGTCGCGCCGCCTCGACCGCGAGTCGGGCCAGGGCTTCGCAGCGGGCTGCCGCCTTGCCCTGCGCGGTGGCCATGGACACGGCCCGCTCGAGGTGCTCGCGCATGCCCGCGGCGTCACCCGCCGCGGCGCGGACCGTGCCGCGCCACGACTCGAGCTGCCGGCTCCGGGTCGGCGTGGGGGTGGCTGCCGCGATCTCGGCCGCGAGGTTCAGCCAGCGTTCGGCCTCGACGATGTCGCCCAGGGAGAGGTGGGTCAGCGCGACGCCGCCCGCGGCACCGAACTGGATCGACTGGTCGCCGAGCAGCCGGGCGGCGCGGTACGCCTCCTCGCCCCGCGAGAGCGCGACGTCGGGCAGCGACTTGGCCCGTCCGAACACGTGGATTCCGTACAGCAGGTGCAGCTCCTGCTTCGCCCGCTCGCTCTCCGTCACGAGCTCGGTCTGGCGGGAGATCACGCGCTTGATCTCCTCGAGGTGCCGCGCCGACGACGAGAGGTGGATCAGGGGCGCGTAGCTGAGGTAGGCCATGGCGATGACCGTGGCCATCACGCCCGAACGATCGTCGAGGCGCTCGTAGATGCCGAGTGCCCGCTCCAGGAGCTGCCCCGCCTCGCCGACGAGCGTCCCGAGCGGGAGGCCGGCCACGATCTCCGGGAGCGGCTCGCCCTGCTGCAGGCGGCGCGCGAGCTCGAGCCACTGGCCCGTCTCGATCACGTCGTGCACGAACATCGTGCGCAGCCGGGCGATGACGAGCGCAGCGACCTCGCGCAGGGCCGCCGCGAGCATCCGCTCGTCGTCGAGCTCCTCGGCCAGGGTCACGGCCCGCCGGAACGCCTCCTCGGCGCCGGCGAGGTCGTCCTCGAAGGTGACCCCGCCCATCGAGTCGCCCAGCTCGGTCTTCGACAGTGCCTGCCCGAGCTCGAGGTTCGCCCGGAGCTCCGCGGCCTTGTCCCCGGCCGCGACCGCCCGATCCCGGACGCGGCGCGCGAGGTCCGCGGCGGCATCCTCGTCGTGCGCCGCCCGCAGCGCCGCCGCGCGCCGGAGCTGGACGTCGAGCTCGAGGCCGCTGTCGCGCATCGCCTCGGCGAGCGCACCGAGCTCGGCGAGGCCATCGAGGCGATCGGATGAGCGCCGGAGGACCGCGTAGGCATCGTCGCGGCAGGTGAGCAGGACTCGCCGATCGGCCGGCGCGGAGACCACGGGCAGTGCCGCGTCCACCAGCCGGAGCGCCTCGTCGGGCGCGTTCGACTTGAGGGCCGCCGCCGCGGCGTCGATCGAGAATCGCGCCGCCCGCTCCGTGTCCCCGGCGGCGAGCGCGTGCTGGGCGAGCATCTGGAGCCCCTGGGCGGGTGCCTCGCCGCCCTCGAGCAGGAGGTCGACCACGGCGCCGTGGACCTCCCGCCGGCGCGCGTTCGAGAGCTGGTTCACCGCGAACTCGCGCACCTGCTCGTGGGTGAACGTGAAGTCGGCGGCGTCGCCCTCCGGGTGCGCGAGCAGCAGTCCCGTATCGACCGCCGGTCGCATGCTCGCGGCGATGGCCGCGGCCGAACCGGCGCCGTCACTCCCCTTCCCCGACCCGACCTTCTCCTGGATTGCCAGCACGTCGCGGACGCTGAAGCTGCGGCCCAGCACGCCGGCATCGCCGAGGATCGCGAGCGTCGCCGCGGGCAGGTGCGTTGCCCTGCGCGAGATCAGGGTGCGGACCGCCGAGGGCACGAGCCGCGCCGCGTTCCGGCCGAGCCGCCACTCGCCGTCGACCTGCTGGATCGTGCCCGCCTCGCGGTGCGCGCGGGCCAGCTCCTCGACGATGAACGGCACGCCCTCGGACTGCGCCTGGATCGCGGCCGCCGACTGGCCCTCGACCGGGCCGCCGAGCACCTGGCGCAGCAGCTGTGCCGTCTCGGACGCGCTGAACCGGGTCACGCGCAGGCGCCGGACGAGGCCCATCCGCTCCATGTCGGCCACGAAGTTGGAGGCCTCGGGCACCGTGGCGAACTCGTCGGGTCGCAGCGAGAGGAACAGGAACACCGGCTGGTCGGCGACGCTGCGGACCGCGTAGCGGAGCATGCGCAGGGTGTCGTCGTCGGCCCACTGGACGTCGTCGATCAGGAGCGCGAGCGGCTTGATCCGCGCCAGCTCCCCGATCGCGAGTCCCGCGAGATCGAAGGCACGGAGCAGCTTGGCTTCGGGCGACAGGTTCGCGAAGCCCGGCTCGTCGCGGCCGCCGAGGGCCTCCACGACCCGCCGAAGCGCCACTTCCGCGCGAGTGCCCACGGCCGCTTCCCGGATCGCGCCGTTGGCGAACAGGCTGCGCCCGACCAGGAACGGCCCGCGGATCTCCTCGTCTGCCGTGATCGCGACGCTCGTGAACCCGGCGGCCTCGGTCATCTCGGCGGTCGCCACGAGCAGCCGCGTCTTGCCGATGCCCGGCTCGCCCTCGAGCGTCACCGCCGTGAGCCGCGTCTTGGCCTCGCGAATGGCCTGGGCGATGGCATTCAGCTCGGTACTGCGCCCGACGATCGAGCCGGTCGCGCGGCGCAGCTGCACGGACAGGGAGCACTGCGACTGGACGAGCGGATCGAGGGCGTCGCCCTCGAGCAGCCGGATCGGGGCAGCCTCGTCCTGCGGCCCGGCCGCCCCCTCGGCCGGAGCTGGCTGTGTCGCCTCCTCCACCATTCGTCGGATTATGCGCTGCACGGGCGCTGCGCCCCGATCAGCGCCCAGCGGCTGCGCCCGCACCGTAGGAAAGGCTGGCTCCGAGATGCTCGATGACACCGCGATCGAAACGGCCCTCGGTGGACTGCCCGAGTGGAAGCGCGACGGCGACACGCTCGTGCGCACGATTCGGCGGCGTGACTGGCTCGACGCGATCGCGCTCCTCAACGCCGTCGCGCCGGAAGCCGAGCGCCGCAACCATCACCCGGACGTGTGCATCACCGGCTACCGCGACGTGACGTTCCGCCTGACGACCCACTCGAAGGGCGGGATCACCGAGCGCGACCTCAGCCTCGCGATCTGGATCGACGCTCAGGCGTAATCAACGGAGCTGCCGGTTCGTGCCTTCCGATCTGCGGGGCCAGTGGAGGAACGGATACATGGCGCTCCGCTCCCAACCCCAGTTGCAAGCGTGGCTTGCTCGAACAACATGCCCGCTGGGATTCGTTGGCAGGCGCAAGCGGGCCTGGCGCTATCCACCCCGGTTCACCGCACGCGCCGTGGAGCACGGCAATTCCGAGCGTGGGCGACGGCAGCCGAGGGGCATTGGATCGGCACCAAGCTGACAATCGCGGGACAACGCAAGCCTCCCTTGCGTGTGATCCGAGACAGGGCATGAGCAAACGCCGGATTCCGGAGTTGCTCCGGGGTGGTGCGCGGTGGCACAGTAGCGAGCGGTGGCCCGCCAATCGATCCCCCGCTTCGATCTGTACGGCGAGCTCGGGGTCGACCCATCCGCCGATACCGTCGCGATCGAGGCCGCCTACCGCGGGCTGATCGATCGCGAACCAATGGCCAGCGGCGCTGCCGGCGTGCGACGCTCGGCCCGGCTTCGACTGGCGCGCGACTGGCTGGTCGACGCCGAGCTCCGCGGCCGCTACGACGCCTCCCGCGCCCGTGCGGCAGCCCGCGCGGCGGGCAAACCCGCCCGAGCCGGCGGCGATATTCCCTGGCCGGCCGCAGACCTGGCCCGAGCCGAGGCCGAGGCCGAGGCCGAGGCGCACGAAGCCCAGGGAGCCCAGGGAGCCGTTCCTCACCAGGACGCGCCGACCAGGATCGAATGGTCGGCGACCCCGGCAGCTGCAGCCCTCGCAGGGGACGTGCCCGCGGAATCCGGGCGCGCCGGCAGCCCCGGCAGGCGTCGGTCCCGAGGACCGGCCGTGGCGCTCGGACGACTGGCGCTGCTCGTCGCCCTGGCCGTGGCTGCCTATGCCATCACGTCGAACCTTGGGCTGCTGAGCGCGGCGCTCAACAGCCCGACGGCATCTCCGCCGCCCGCGACCCTGACCCCGGCCCCACCAACCCTCGCAGCCACCATCCTGCCGACGACCGCGCCCACGCCCGAGCCCACCCTGCCCGGCCCCACCGACATCCCCATCGCCACGCTCCAGCAGGGCGCCTGGGACACGGTCCAGAGGGTCCAGGCGGCGGCCACGGCCGACGACCTCGCCACGATCCAGTCGCTCGTCGGTGACACCGCATCGGGCCTTCGGCTGTCGGGCGTGCGCCAGGTCGAGTTCCCGCCGGTCGCGGTCGGCGCGTTCGTGACACAGCGCGCAGGCGAGCTGTATGACGCCGTCGCCGACCCGTATCACCTGACCTCCACGGACGGCCAGGCGTGGACCTTCGACTGGGCCGATCGGCCGCTCGCGGCCTACCGCCCGGCGGGCAAGGACATCCACGACCTGTGGTGGACCGAGTCGGACGGGAAGCACCACCTGTACCTGCGGATCACGGTGGCGACGCTGTCCAGGCAGAGCGTCTACGCGACCTTGACCTGGACCTTCGACCCGGCACGGCCCGACGACGCCACGTACTTCAAGCGTGCGGCGATCGACGTCACGGGCGTGTCGTTCGACGACGGTCCGCCGGTCCTCACGTCCGGGCAGCCGGTCGCCATCGTCGGCAGCACCTTTGTCATCACCAGCGTCAAGCTCGCGACCCCGTACACCGGGGCGCTGCCGTCGCAGCTCGTCCTCGAGATCACGGTGACGAACCCGCGCACCATCGGTGGCGCGGGCCGCGAGAACCCGACGACCTACACGCTCCCCATCCGCTGAGGCCGCTCGCGGCTCAGGTCTCGGAGCCGGCCTTCGTTCGGCCGGCGACGCTGTCCTGGTACAGACGGCGGAGCTTGTCTGCGGCGTCGGTGGCGTCGTCGGGAGCGGCCAGCGCACCGGGGCCGTCTGGACCGGCCGCGGCCATCTCGCGCTCGGCCACGCGCCACTCGCGGAGGATGGTGCTCGGCCGGTCGGAGATCGGTGGTCGAGCCGCGGCATCCTGCTCGTCGCCGGCAGCAGCGCCCTCGATCGGCTCGATGTCGAGCTCGTAGGCGCCGCTCGGCAGGACCGCGATGCGCAGGTACCGGACGCGAACCTGCGCACCGCTCGGCAGGTACAGCGTCCCCTCGCCGCTGGACATGTTCTGGCCCGTCGCGGCGAGCCGCCGCCAGACCGTCGCGGCCATCTCGCGGTGGGGACCGCTGAGATCGCCGACGCGCATGGACCGCAGCTGGTCGAGCGTCATGCCGAGCAGCTCGAGCGCCGAGGCATCGGCGTCGAGGTAGCGGCCGTCCCTGTCTGCGACGAGCCTGCCCTGCACCCGGTATGCCCTCCGCGAACCACACCGTTCACCGAAATATTCCTCGCCGCGCCGTTCGCGTCAACCCGGCTATGGCCCGAATTGGCCACTGACGCGGGGCCGATTGGCACCATACGATCTCGGCTGCGTGCGACCGGTGCGTTCGTCGTGCGCTCAGCGGGGGTACGCGGCGGTTGGTCGACGACGCGAGACGGGCAGACGTGAACCAGGCCCCGGCTGGGCCGATGCCCGCTGAGGGCGGACAGCCGGAATCCGACGAGGCTGCGCTCCCCGGCGTCGATCCAGCCCAGCTGGCGGCGTTCGAGGCACTGATCGCGGCCAACCACGACCAGATGGCTCGGGTCGCCTTCGTCGTCAGCGAGGCGCCGGCGCCCGCGCAGGAAGCGGTGCGGCTGGCCTGGACCCGCGCCTGGCGCGGCCTGACGAGCACGACGCCGCCCCCGGCGGAGCGGCAGCGCGACTGGCTGCTCGGACTCGCCGCCGCCGAGGCGCGGCAGCTTGTCGAGTCCGGGTACAAGCCCGGCGACGATGCGGGCGGCGGCTCCGGCGTCGCCGCGACCCAGGCGTCAGCGGCGCCTGCCTACAAGTCGGACGAGCTCGAGCTCGCGAACACGCTCGCCGCGCTCGACACGCACGACCGGATGATCGTGGGCATGCGCTACGTGGGCGGCCTCGACGCCGAGGCGATCGGGCGCGAGCTGAGCATGCCCGAGCGTGCCGTGCTGGCCCGCCTCGCCCGCGTTCTCAAGGCGCTGTTCGGCGAGGACCGGCTCGCGGGCATGCCGTCCGAGACCGTCGGCGACTACGAGATCGCGCTCGCCGAGCGCATCCGCTCGCTCACCGGCCGCGCGCTGGTCGGGCTCGACCCGGCGGAGGTCGCGAAGGCCGCGATCGACACGGCTCCCGAGGCGGGCGTCGATGCGCGACTCGGGGAGCTGCTCAACGAGCTCATCGGCCGGGCACGGGCGGTCGACCGTCGCGTGTGGCTGGCCGTGGCCGGCGTCGCGCTGTTCATCGTGATCGTGCCCCGGCTGCTCGGCTTCGGCGCCGGCCCCGCGGCCCCCACCGCGATCCCGACCGACGCAACCCGCCTGTGCCAGGCGAACGAGCTCTCCGCGCACATCGCCGGCTGGGCAGCCAATGGCAGCGATTGGATCGCCGCGGTGGAGCTCAAGAACGTCTCGAGCTTCGCCTGCTTGATCGACAGCTCGTCCGAGCCGTGGCTGGTCGACCGCACCCGGACGCCGCTGATCATCGGCGTGGACGCCGCGTCCGCCGTGATCCGCATCGGCCCGGGCGACGTGATGAAGACGCACGTCCAGGTGCACAACTACTGCGGACCCGCGCCGGCCCAGCCGGTCACGGTCGGCTTCCGGGACGGCACCCTGTTCGTCGTCGCCGACCCGTTCAGCGGCGACACGACCAGCGGCATCCCGACCTGCGTCGCCAACGGCAACGGCTCCATCACGATGCAGCCCTGGGCGCCCTGAGCCGGGCGCCGGCCTCACGCACGCCGGCCACCCGCACCCCGGGCACATGAAGAAGGCCTCCCACGTCGGGAGGCCTTCGAGCTTGCAGCGATCGACGGCGGAGCCGCCGAAGGTCGATCAGATGGGTCCGCGACCGGTGCGGGCACCGCCCCGGAGCGCATTCCAGCCGACGACCACGATCACGGCGCCGATCACCGCGACGACGATCGTCGTGATGTTGATGCCGGTGGTGTAGTCGCCACCGGTCAGCGCGCCGGCGATGAAGCCGCCGACGAGGCCGCCGATGATGCCGAGCACGATGTGGCCGATGACGCCGAGGCTCTCGTCACCCTTGACGAGGTACCCCGCGAGCCAGCCGGCGATCGCGCCGACGACCAGCCAGGAGATGATCCCCATGGTTCGTATCCCTCCAATTCGGATTGGCACGACATGAGGCCGTGCACTCTGGGCGGCCTAGAGGTTCGCTCGGCGCGCCATACGCGGTGGCAGCAGAGCGGTGCATGAGCGCATCAGCGGGCTCTCAACAAATCACGATGCTGACCGCGCGCCGCACAATATCGTCGAACGCCACTCGCGCTGCGCGTCGAGGAGGCCACGCGTGACGAACTCGCTCGAAACCGGACGGGAGGCCGTCGTCCGGCACGACTGGCCGGAGGCCGTCGAGGCGCTGACCGCGGCCGATCGCGACAACCCGCTCGACGCCCCGGACCTCGAGCTCCTGGGCAACGCGCTGTGGTGGTCGGCGCGTCCTGACGAGAGCAACGAGACCCTCGAGCGAGCGTTCAACGCGTTCGTCGAGGGCGGTCGGCCGGCAGAGGCCGCGTGGGTTGCCATGACCCTCGGCTACCAGGCGTCGCGGGCCACGAACATGGGCGTGGCCGGTGGCTGGTTCGCGCGTGCGGAGCGGCTGCTCGCGGACGTGCCGGAGGGACCGATGCACGCCCGGATGGCCGTCTTCGGCATCCTCGGCGAGCTCATGCCCGGCAACTACGAGGCCGGGATCGCGCAGGCCGACAAGGCCATGGAGCTCGCCAAACGCCATGGCGAGGTGAACGCGCTGTACATGGCGATGAGCTTCAAGGGCATGGCCCAGGTCTTCACCGGCAACTTTCCGGACGGGCTCAAGAACCTCGACGAGTCCGCCGCGGCTGTGTCGTCAGGCCAGCTCGACCTGCGCGTCGCCAGCGACATCTTCTGCGGCACGATCGCGTCCTACTGGAACATGGGCGACCTGGCGCGAGCCGGTCAGTGGGCCGAGGAGGCCGAGCGCTGGATGCGCCGCAACGGGTCCGGCGGCTACCCGGGGATCTGCCGGGTCCATCGCGCCGAGCTCAAGATGCTGCGCGGCCAGTGGCCGGAGGCCGAGCAGGAGGCTCGTGCGGCCTGCCGCGAGCTCGAGCGGTTTCGACTGCTCGATTCGCTCGGCTTCGCCAAGGCCGCCGTCGGCGAGGTCCGCCGCCGGATGGGCGACCTCGACGGCGCGGCAGTGGCGTTCGACGAGGCCTACGAGAACGGCAACGACGCGCAACCGGGACTCGCCCTGCTGCAGCTCGAGCGTGGCGAGGTGGAGGAGGCGACCCGGTCGCTGGGCCGCGCGCTCGCCGCGACCACCGGCACCGGCGCCCTCTCGGACCGCGCGATGCGGGCACGGCTGCTGCCGGCGCAGGTCGAGATCATGCTCGCGGCCGGCAACCTCGACGCCGCAGGCAAGGCGGTCGCGGAGCTCGAGACCCTCGCTGCCGACTTCGACCGGCCGCTGTTCTCGGCCGGGGCGCTCACCGCCCGTGGCGAGCTGCTGCTCGGCGAGAAGCGCGCAGCCGAGGCGTCACCCGTGCTCGGGCAGTCGTGGCGGATGTGGCAGACGTCGGACCTGCCGTACGAGGCGGCGAAGGCGCGGCTGCGCTACGCGGAAGCGCTGGCCGCCGAGGGCGACGAGGCGACGGCAAGGCGCGACCTGCGCGCCGCGAGAGCGACGTTCGAGCGGCTCGGGGCGACGACCGAGGTCCGCCGGGTCGACGAGGTCCTCGGCACCGACGAAGCCGCGACAACGGTTGCGCACACGTCCCACAAGGTCACCCGGACGTTCATGTTCACGGACATCGTGACCTCGACCGACCTGCTCGGCCTCATCGGCGACGACGCCTGGAGCGAGCTCCTCAGCTGGCACGACCGGGAGCTCCGCGACGCCATCGGAAAGCACGGCGGCGTCGTGATCGACCACACCGGCGACGGCTTCTTCGTCGCCTTCGAACGGGCGGATGACGCGATCGACAGCGCGGTCGAGGTCCAGCGGCGGCTGGTTCGGCACCGGCGCGAGCACGGTTTCGCGCCGTCGGTTCGGATCGGGCTGCACACCGCCGAGGCGATCCACGAAGGGGGCAACTACCGCGGCCGGGGCGTGCACGTGGCGGCTCGCGTGGGAGCAGCGGCGACCAGGGAGGAGATCCTCATCTCGCAGGCAACGGTCGACGCGGCGAAAGCGATCAAGTTCAGCCTCTCCGAGCCCAGGTCCGTGCAGCTCAAGGGCGTCGGGGAGCCGGTGCAGGTCCACTCGGTCGACTGGCGCGTGTGATCAACTGCGCCGCCTCCAGGTGCGCCGAGGCCAGGTGCGCCGAGCCCAGTTGCGGCGACCCCAGTGCGGCGACCCCAGGTGCGCCGAATTCGGCGCACTCGTCGGCTGGCCGTCGTCCAACCGCCTCGGCCGGCCCGTTCCGCCGTTGATCGGGCCGCCAGTGGCCTGATCGTCGGCTGAGCGCCTGGAGGGGTCAGCGCGCTCGCCGTTGCTTCGACGAGTGAGCCGCCTGCGACTCACTTGACCCGACGCCGCCGGGCCGGTCCGCCGATGGCCCTGCGCGAGCGGAGCCGTCCGTGGTGCGCTCGGTCGAGAGGCGGGCGAACCCCGGCGCCGCGCCCAGCAACGGGCGCGGCGCCCTGCCGGTTCGGCTACGGCGCGAGCCGTTGCCAGTCGATCTGGTCGTTGGTTGCCCACGTGACCCGCTGGCCCATTCCGCCGGACGTCGGAAGCAGCCACGTCTGGTTGTTGAATCGGTACGTCACGAGCAGCGAGGTAGCGTCGGGCGAAAACCGGATGACGGCCCCGCCCGACCCCGTCGGGAATTCGGGCCCCACGATCACGGGGTCGCCGCCCGTCGCAGGGATCACGGCGATGTGATTCGGCCCGGCGGTGTAGAGCTCGGCGGCGATGTGCGACGCATCCGGCGACCACACGGGGTTCTCCCACTCGGTGATGTCCGCTGGGGCCACGTCCTGCTCCGGCGTGACGGCACGATCGACGCCGGTCCCCAGGTCGAACACGTGAAGCTTGCCCTGGAGCCGGGGTTCGGGGCCCCAGACGAAGTACAGGAGCTTCGATCCGTCCGGGGCCATCACGGGATCGCCGACCATGTACTGGGCGGTCCCGAGCTCCTGCGCGCCCTTCGTCTGTCCCACGGAGAGCCGCGTGAACTTCACCGTCGCGCCGGTCTGCTGCGTCTCGGCGATCTTCGAGCTGAACAGGATGTCGCCCGTCGTGCCGATCCACGACGCGCGCGTGACCTCGTACCGCCCGACGTCCGGGCTGACGGCCGTCACGGCACCGCTGGCAAGGTCGATGACGTCGCCGCCGGTCGCCTTGGTCAGCAGGAGCTTGTCACCGCCGGGCGACCACTCGTACCAGCTGGCGTTGGCAACGTCGTCCGGAATGGTCCGGATGATCGAGCCGTCGAAGCGCGCGACCGTCAGCCCCACCGGATCGCCGCCGCCCTGCGGAATGCGGCTGTAGGCGAAGCGCTGGCCGTCGGGCGAAACGGTGGCGCAGCACTGGTTCGGTCCGGCAGCCAGGGTGCGCCGCGAGCCGTTCGTGGGGTCCACCGCCACGATGTTGCCGCCGTCGTCGGTGACCAGGACCGCCCCGTTGCGGGCGAGCCCGAACGGCGGTGCCGGGCGCGGCTGCGAACCGGCGATGAGGAGGACCGAGACGATCGCGAGGACGACGAGGATCGCGATCGCGACCAGCGGCCGCAGGGTGAGCCGCTGCGGGGCGGGCATGGCGTCGGTGATGGCGCTCACGGGGAACCACCTTTCGAGGAAGGTCCAGCCGGGTCGCTGCGGGGTACGCGCGGTCCGGCTGAGGAGGTCGTCGACGTAGTCGGGCACTCGCGGCAGCGAGAGCTCGGTGAGGACCTCCGGCAGGCGTCGTTCGAGTCGATCGATGCTCATGCCAGGGGTCCTTTCGCGAGCAACGGCGACGCGACTTCATCGGCGATGGCCAGGCGCATGAGTCCCAGCGATCGATGCAGTCGCGACTTCGCCGTGCCGAGCGGAATGCCCAGGACGCTCGCCGCCTCTGGCAGCGGCATCCCGAGGAAGTAGTGCAGGACGACGACGGCGCGCCACGTCGGGTCGAGCCGCCGGAGGGCATCGTCGATGAGCTCTCGATCGACGATGTCCGACGCGTGATCGACGGCCTGCGGCGCGTCGACGGACAACAGCTCGACCTCGGCGGGTCGGGCCATCCGTCGACGCAGGGCGTCGATGCAGGAACGGACGAGGAGGCGATGCAGCCAGCCATCGAACCGATCCGGGTCGCGAAGCCCGGGCAGGTTTCGCCATGCCCGGATGAACGCTTCCTGGACCGCGTCGGCGGCCAGCTCTCGATCCCGGAGGATCAGTCGGGCGGCTGCGTCCAACCTCGCGACACTCGCGCGGACGAGCACGGCGAAGGCGTCATGATCGCCGCCCCTTGCCCGCTCGACGAGTGCCCGCTGGTCCACGGCTGCCTCTCATCCCAGCGCAGCCGATCTGGCGCGCCTGGATGGTATGTCGGGCGCTGCGCGCGAATCGTTCCGCGCCATCAGGAAGGCGCCGCGAGTCACCGGGGCGCCGCGTGTTCGAACATTTGTGCTAGACTCCGATGACCGCCGCGACTCGCGACGATGCTCCGCGTGGTCAACCCTTTTCGAACGGGCCGTGCGTTCTGCCAATCCCTGTTCGGGAAGTGTTTGGAGGTCCACGTGACCACCGGAACCATCAAGAAGATCGTCGCCGACCGCGGCTTCGGCTTCATCGCCGCTGAGGATGCGAAGGAATACTTCTTCCATCGCGGCGGCCTCGACTCCTCGCTTGACTTCGACCGCCTCGTCGGCGGTGAGAAGGTCGAGTTCGAGATCGAGCAGAGCCCCAAGGGCCCGCGCGCCAACCGCGTGCACGCCGCTTAGCGCTCTGGCGGCCCGCCTCGTGCGGGTCGCCTTTCTTCTTTCTCGGCGGGATCGCGGTCCCCGATCGCGTCCCGCCATGCGCATCCCGTGAGCGCCGGAGTATCGACATCATTCGAACCGCATTCGCCTCCACCTACCCCCCGCGCCGATGTGGCATTGCCACGTTCACGAGCGATCTCGCGGCCGTGACGCCGGGCAGCCAGATCGCGGTCGTGCATCCCACCGGCCCGGCGCTGGCCTACGACATGAAGGTTCGGCACCGGATCCGCAAGGACGACCGGGCGAGCTACGTGCAGGTCGCGGAGACGCTCAACCGGTCCGTTGACGTCGTCTCGGTCCAGCACGAGTACGGCATCTGGGGCGGCGAGGACGGCGACCACGTGCTCGACTTCATGGACGCGTTGCGCGTGCCTGCCGTCGCCACGTTGCACACGGTGCTGCGCGAGCCGACGCCACGCCAGCGTTCCGTGCTGACCGAGATCGTGTCGCTCGCCCAATCGACGGTCGTGATGTCGCGATCCGCGGCAAACCTGCTCACCAGCGCGTACGGGGTCAACCGCAACAGCGTCACGATCATCCCGCACGGCGTGCCCAACGTGCCCCTCGTCGACCCGATCGAGGCCAAGCCTGCCCTTGGCATCGCGGGCCGCGACGTGATCCTGAGCTTCGGCCTCCTGGGGCCCGGCAAGGGCTACGAGCTGGCGATCGCGGCGCTGCCCGAGGTGGTCGCTGCGCACCCCTCGGTGCTGTACGTGATCCTCGGCGCCACCCATCCGGACCTCGTGGCGCGCGAGGGCGAGACGTACCGTCGCTCCCTCGTCGCCCTGGTCGATCGCCTGGGCCTCGGCGCACATGTCCAATTCGTCGATCGCTACGTTGGCCGCAACGAGCTCATTCACTGGCTCGAGGCCGCGGACGTGTTCGTGACGCCCTATCCCAACCTCGGCCAGATCGTGTCCGGGACGCTGTCCTACGCGATGGGCGCGGGCCGAGCCGTCGTCTCGACGCCATATGCCTACGCCACGGAGCTGCTCGCGGGCGGCCGCGGCGTGCTCGTGGACTCGGTGACACCGGGCGCGCTCGCCGATGGGCTCAACTCGGTGCTCGGCGACGCGGCCATGCGATCGGAGATCGGACGGCGGGCGTACGCCCACACCCGGCGGATGCTGTGGCCGGCCGTCGGCGCTGAATACGCGGCCCTCTTCGCGGACATCGTCTCGGAACCCGCGCCCGCGATCCTGTCGCTCCGGAGGGGGATGCCGATCCATGCCTGAGAGCACCGGCAGAGGGGGGCGCACGGCGCCGCTGCACCCGATCAGCCGACAACATCTCGATGAGCTCGGCGGCAAGCTCGGCATCTACCAGCACGCGGTCGGGTCCAGGCCGGATCCTGCCCACGGCTACTGCGTCGACGACGTCGCGCGGTCCCTCCAGGTGGACCTCCTGCACGCCCGAGGGATCGGCTGGGTCGAGGTCTCCGGAAGCGCGTGGCGGAGCCTGCGCTACCTCGAGGACGCCTTCGACCCGGAAACCGGCCGGTTCCGCAACTTCCGCTCCATCGACGGCTCGTGGCTCGGCGGGCCGGCGTCGAACGACAGCTTCGGGCGCGCGATGCTGGCCCTCGGCGAGACCATGGACGGGGCGCCGGACGCGCGGCTGTTCGAGAGCGCCCTCGCCCTCTTCGCCCGGGCGCTCCCCGCGGCCGGCAAGGTGACCTCGCCGCGGGCGCAGGCCGCGATCATCCTGGGCTGCGATGCCGTGCTTCGATCGGCCGGCGTGGCGGGCTCCGACGACGGGCCGGAGGCGACGCTCGGCGCGGCATCGGCGCTGGCGTTGCGGCGCATCGCCACGGGCCTCCACGCCCGGTTCCTCGATTTCGCCCGGCCCGGCTGGCCGTGGCCCGAGGGATCACTCACCTATGAGAATGCCGTGCTCCCGCGGGCGCTGATCGTGGCCGGCCGCCGCCTCGGTGCGGACGTGATGCTGAAGATCGGCCTCCAGGTTCTCGACTGGCTCATCGAGGTCCAGACCTCGCCCCAGGGTGGCTTCTCGCCGGTGGGCAATGGCTGGTGGCCGCGCAACGGGCAGAAGTCGCAGTTCGACCAGCAGCCGATCGAGGCGACGGCGCTCCTGCTCGCGGCCGAGGCGGCCCACGGCGCGACCGGCGATCCCCGCTACCTCGAGGCGATGGAGCGCGCCTACGCCTGGTTCCTGGGCGCGAACGACCTCGGCGTGCGCATCGCGGACCCTGCTCGCGGCGCCTGTGGCGACGGCCTGACGAGCACCGGCGTCAACACGAACGAGGGTGCCGAGTCGACCCTCATGTGGCTCACCGCCGCGGAGCACATCCGGCTCATGCGCAGCCGGAAGCCGCAGGCAAAGCCGGCCGTCGGTCCGCGGCAGCAGGCGCGCGCAGGGTCGGCAACCATGCCGAAGCTGTCGCCGAAGCCGACGCTGGTGGCAGTACCGCAGCCCCCGGCGGCCACCTCGGGTCAGGCCGCACTGGCCGCCCCGCTCGTGCCCGGATGACTGCCGCTTCGCCACTCTTCCGCCGCTCGGCCCTGAACCCGATCCTGACCGCCGCGGATGTCCCCTACCCGGCCAACAGCGTGTTCAATCCCGGCGCGGCGCGGATCGGCGACGAGACGATCCTGCTCGTTCGGGTCGAGGACATGCGGGGCATCTCCCAGCTGCACGTTGCCCGCAGCGCGGATGGCGAGTCCGGCTGGACATTCGATCCGGAGCCGCTCCTCCGCGCGGACGTCGATCGCGATCCGGAGGAGACCTGGGGCTGCGAGGATCCCCGGCTGACCTACCTGCCGGAGCGCGAGGAGTGGGCCATCGCCTACACCGCGTACAGCCGGCGCGGGCCGCTCGTCTCGATGGCCACGACGCGCGATTTCCGCACCGTTCGGCGGCTCGGCCCGGTCATGCCACCCGAGGACAAGGACGCGGCGATGTTCCCGCGCCGGTTCGGCAACCGCTGGGCGCTGATCCACCGGCCGTCGCCGCTCCGGGGCGGTGCCCACATGTGGCTGTCGTACTCACCGGACATGCGCCATTGGGGCGACCACAGGCTGCTGCTCGAAGCGCGCGACGGCGCCTGGTGGGATGCCGGCAAGATCGGCCTCGGACCGCCGCCGCTCGAGACGCCCGAGGGCTGGCTGGTCATGTACCACGGCGTCCGTGTCACCTCGGACGGGCCGATCTACCGGGCCGGCCTGGCGCTGCTCGACCTCGACGATCCCGGGACCGTGCTGAATCGGACGGACGAGTGGGTGTTCGGGCCGGAAGGGCCCTACGAGATCAGCGGGGATGTCGGCCGAGTGGTGTTTCCGTGCGGCTGGACCCACGATCCGGCGACCGATCGCCTCTCGCTCTACTACGGCGGGGCGGACACCGTGATCGGCCTCGCCACGGCGAACCTGAGCGAGGTCCTCGCGACCGTGCGCGCAGCACCGCCGACGCGGCGCCAACCGGTCCCCGAGCAAGCCCCGGTCGCGCTCGCGCCGCGCTGAGGTCCCAGGGACGCCAGCGCGGCGGAAGGCCAATGGAGCGCGATCAGTTGGGCCCGCTCTCCAGGAGCGCCTTCAGGGCCGGAAACGCAGCCTTCATCTCGCGGCGGAGACCCGCTGCGACCACGGGCTCGAGCAGCCCGAAGACGCCGGAGCCGTGGAGCTGGACGCGCGAGGTGATCCGCGTGCCGGCGCCTGCGCGCTCAAAGAAGTAGGACGCTTCGAGCGGTGGTCCGGAGATCGATTTGAACGTCACGAGCCTGTCCGGCTCGAATGCGACGTACTCGTTGGTCACCTCCATGCGCCGGCCCAGGAAGTTGCGGACCACGGCGTGCCGCGTGCCAATGCCCGGCGGGCCGTCGGTCAGGCGCTGCACCTCGACCAGGCCTGCCTGCCACGCGGGCGTATTGCGCTGGTCGGTGACGAAGGCGAAGACCTCCCCCACTGGTCGATCGATGACGATGGTCTGCTCGGCCGGCTTCATGGTGGAGCCTCTTTCCCTGTAGTCGCTCACTAGAGTTGCTCACTAGTGTCGGACTAAGGTAGGATGCGCGCGCAGATGGCAACCGTCAAGCAGCAACCCAAATCTCGAACCTCCCGCCGGGATCGCGCCCGTGCGACCAGGCTCCGGATCGCGAAGGCCGCCTACACGCTGTTCTGCGAACGCGGCTACGACGGAACCACGATGGCCGACATCGCGGACGCGGCCGGCGTGGCCGTACAGACCGTGTACTTCACGTTCCACACGAAGGGCGAGCTCCTCAGCAAGGCGTACGACTTCGCCGTGCTCGGCGAGGGCGATCCCGTGCCCCCGGAGCAGCAGCCCTGGAACGCCGAGATGACGGCCGAGCCGAACCTTGTCCCGGCGCTCCGCCACGCGGTCGAAGGCATCGGGGCGATCCTTACGCGCGCCACACCGCTGGACACGGTGGTTCGCGCCAGCGCGGGCAGCGATCCCGAGACCGCCGCGGTCCGTGCGCGCCACGAAGGCTGGCGGGCGGAGGGCTATCGCACGATGCTCGACCTCCTGTCGTCGAAGGCGGATCTTCGAGCCGGCGTCAGCTCGGAGCAGGCGACGCAGCTGCTGCTCATGTACGTCGGCATGGACGTGTACCGCGTCCTGGTCTTCGACTTCGGGTGGACCCACGAGGCCTGGGTCGACTGGACGGTCGCCACGGTCGCGGAGCAGATCTTCGACGTGCGCTGACGCCGCCGCCTTCGTCGATGTCGGCCATGGCTGGATCGTCCTCCGTAGACTCAGCGCGTGATCACGTGCCCGAGCTGCGGCACCGCGAACCCCGAAGGCGCACGGTTCTGCATGAACTGTGCGCAACCGCTCGCGCAGGCGGAGCCGAGCCGCGAGGCGCGCAAGGTGGTCACGGTCGTCTTCGCTGATGTCACCGGCTCGACGGATCTCGGCGAGCGCCTCGATCCAGAATCACTGCGGGCGATCATGGGCCGTTTCTTCGAGGCCATGCGGGAGGTCCTCGAGCGCCACGGCGGCACGGTCGAGAAGTTCATCGGCGACGCGGTGGTCGCCGTCTTCGGTGTCCCGACCCTTCACGAGGACGACGCTCTGCGGGCGGTTCGGGCAGCGGTTGACATGCACAACCAGCTGGCGAGGCTCAACGTAGCGCTCCAGGAGGAACGCGGCCTGGAGCTCCAGATGCGGGTCGGCGTGAACACCGGCGAGGTGGTCGTCGGCGACGCGCGGGCGGGCGGCAGCCGCGCGACCGGGGATGCGGTCAACGTCGCCGCAAGACTGCAGGGGGCCGCGGAGCCGGGCGAGACGCTCCTCGGTGACTCAACCTGGCGGCTCGTGCGCGAGGCCATCACGACCGGCGAAGCGCGCGATGTCGAGGTCAAGGGCCGGCGCGAGCCGGTCACGGTCCGGCGGCTCATCGCCGTCGACCCGACAGCGCAGGCGATCCACCGCCGCGTCGGCGGTCCGATGGTGGGAAGAGAACGCGAGCTCGGGACCCTGCGCGCGGCCTACGAGCGCGCCACGGTCGAACGGCGCTGCGTGCTCGTCACCGTCCTCGGAACCGCCGGCGTGGGCAAGAGCCGCCTCACCCACGAGTTCCTCGCGGGCGTGCGGCCGATCGCCACGGTCGTGCGCGGCCGCTGCCTGCCGTACGGCCAGGGCATCACCTGGTTCCCGATCGCCGAGCTGCTGCGGTCGGCCGTCGGGCTCGACGACGAGGCCGATCCGAACCTGGTCGTCGAGCGCCTGCGAAAACGGCTCGAGGGGATGGCCGAGGCGGACCCCATCGTTGCGCGACTGGCCGAGCCGCTCGGGATCGCGGCCGAGCCGGCGCCGATCGAGGAGCTCTTCTGGGCCGTCCGACGATTCCTCGAGCGGCTGGCCGGGGAGGGTCCAACGGTCGTCGTGATCGACGATCTGCAATGGGCGGACTCGACCCTCCTCGACCTCGTGGAGCACTTGACCGACTGGATCCACGGCGTGCCGCTGCTGCTCCTCGCCCTCGCGCGGCCGGAGCTCCTGGACATCCGGTCCGCCTGGGGCGGCGGCAAGCCCGACGCGACGACCTTCCTGCTCGAACCGCTGCCCGCGGACGAGACCGCCCAGCTGGTGGAAGCGCTGTTCGAGGGGGCGACGGTCCCCGAGGCGGCTCGTCAACGCATCGCCACGGCGGCGGACGGGAATCCGCTATTCGTCGAGCAGGTCATCGGGATGCTCCTCGACGACGGCCTCGTCCGGCGGCGACCGGACGGAACCCTGGAGGTCAACGAGCTGGACTCGATCTCCGTACCGCCGACCATCCAGGCCCTGCTGGCCGCGCGACTCGACCGGCTCAGCGACCCGGAGCGGCGGACAATCGAGCGCGCGTCGGTGGTCGGCAAGGAGTTCGGCCAGCGCGACGTGTCCGAGCTCACGCCGGTGGACGGCCGATCGGCCGTGGGCGGGCAGCTGATGACACTCGTGCGCAAGGAGCTCATCCGGCCCGAACGGCGCCACGACGACGGCGGCGAGACATTCCGGTTCCGGCACCTCCTGATCCGCGACGCGGCCTATGACAGCCTCCCGAAGGCCGAGCGCGCGGAGCTCCACGAGCGCTTCGCGGACTGGCTGGACGAGTCGGCCGGAGAGCGCCTGGCCGAGCGCGACGAGATCGTCGGGTACCACCTTGCGCAGGCACGCTCCTACCGCCTCGCGCTGGGACCGGACGATGCGCACACGAAGGCGCTCGCGCTTCGGGCCGGACACCGGCTCCTGGCCGCCGGGCACCGCGCGGCCGACCGTGACGACTATGACCCCGCGCAACGGCTCCTCGGCGAGGCGGAGGCGCTGCTCGTCGAGGACCCGGGCGCCCGCTTCGAGGCGCTGCTCGCTCTCGCCGACGTCCTTTCGAACCGCGACTACGTGGGCACCCAGGCCGCCGCCCGCCGAGCCCTCGAGGTCGCCGCCGACATCGGCGAGGCGGCCGCGCTCCGGGCGCAGCTCTGGGTCTGGGCGTCCAGGGCGTTCTCTGACCCATCGTTCGACCTCGAGGAGCTTCGGCCGCAGATCGAGTCCGCCGTGGAGACCTTTCGCGCAGCCCAGGACATCGACGCCATGCTCGATGCGGTCGAGGTCCTGTGCATCGTCGATCTCAACGTCGCGCACTGGAAGGACGCCACGAGGTGGGCGCGGCTCGGACTCGGGGTTGCCGCCGAGCACGGCCTGGAGCCTCGGCGCGGCGCCTTCGCCCGCTGGCTTGCGAACTCGCTCGTGTGGGGCGACGGCGACGCAGGAGAGAGCCTGCGCGGCCTCACCGAGCTTCTTGCGCGCGAGACACGACGCTCCGCGCGGGGCGCGCTGCTGAGCGGGATAGCGCTGAACTACGGATTCCTCGGCGATCGAGCGGGTGCCGAAGCTGCCGATGCCGAGGCGCAGGCGATCGCCGCGGAGCTGGGCACTCGCCACCAGTGGTTCCGCTGGACCTTTACGTTGTACGCCCTCGATGACATCCCAGCCGCGTTGGCTGCCGCGCGAGCCGAGGAAGCCGCGCTCGCCGCCCTGGGCGAGACCGGTACGCGCTCGACCATGGTCGGCATTCAGGCCTGGATGCTGGCGCTGACTGGCGACAGCGAAGCCGCGCTGCGGGCCGCCGCGGAGTCGCGGCAGCTCGGCGCCGTCGACGATGCGGTGACGCAGATCATGTGGCAGGCGAGCGCGGGCCTCGCGCAGGGGCAGCTCGGAAACCTCGAGGAGGCCGACCGTCTGAGCGCGGGTGCGCTGGCCGCGGCCGCCGACACCGACTCGCTGAGCACGGCCGACGCGTGGGAGGGACGCGCCCGCGTCCTGGCGATGCTCGGCCGGCGATCAGAGATGCTCGAAGCGGCGGCGAAGGCGCGTGCGCTCCACGTCACCAAGGGCGCCGTCAACTTCATCCGCCGCCTCGACGACTTCCTCGCGGAGCAGGAGGCCGCGGCACCCGCCTCGAGCTGACGC
>DATJGH010000009.1:0-5411 GCA_035495215.1 Patescibacteria group bacterium | reverse complement strand
TCGTCGGCAGCCTGAACCTCGACCTCATCGCGTACACGCGGCGTGTCCCGAGCGCCGGCGAGACCGTCATCGGCGAGCGCTTCCAGATGGGCTTCGGCGGCAAGGGCGCCAACCAGGCCGTGATGGCGGCGCGGCTGGGAGCGACGGTGGCGATGGTCGGCGCGCTCGGCGACGATGTCTACGCCGCGATGACGCTCGACAACCTTGCCCGCCAGGGTGTCGATGCCGCGCATGTCGCGCGAGTCCCCGGGTCAAGCGGCGTCGCGCCGATCTGGGTCGAGGCCGATGGCACCAACCGGATCATCGTCGTGCCCGGCGCGAACGACATGGTCGACCCGGACGTGGCGGCCGACGCAATCCGATCGATGGCCAGGGTCGACGTCGTGATCGGCCAGCTCGAGATCCCGCAGCAGGTCACCGTCGCAGCCTTCCGGGCGGCACGGGACCGCGGCGCCACGACCATCCTGAATCCCGCGCCCGCGGCACCGCTCGACCTGGCCCTCATCGATGTGTCGAACTGGCTGATTCCGAACGAGACCGAGTTCGCGATCCTCGCCGGCCTCGACCGGTTCGACCCCGACGCCGATGGACCGATCGTCACCTATGCGCAGCGGATCGCACCCCGACTGGTGCTCACGCTCGGCGCGCGCGGCGCGGCGCTCGTGACCGGAGACGGCGACGTCGAGCGCATCCCGGCCGCGCGGGTCATCGCTGTCGACACGACTGGTGCGGGCGATGCGTTCGTCGGGGCCTTCGCCGTCGGGCTCGCGACGGGCCTGGACGAGCGGACGGCCGTCCGACTCGCGATCAGCTGTGCCACGGACAGCGTGACGCGGCACGGCACCCAGAGCTCGTTCGCATCGCGCGAGGGCGCGGCCGCGATCTTCGGCGAGATCCGCGCAGAGCGCTGAGCCCTACTCCTCGAAGAGCTCCCAGCCGCCGTCCTCGCCAGGCACGAAGAACGCCTCGTCCGGGTAGCACCACGCCCACTGCTCGCCGGGCTGGGCGGAGCGGATCAGGGCGTGGCCGGTCTGGCGCGAGTGGGCCGTCGCATGGCGGTTCGGGCTGTTGTCGCAGCAGGCGGTCTGCCCGCAGACGAGGCACTGGCGCAGGTGCACCCACGAGCTGCCCATGTCGACGCACGTCTGGCAAACCGTCGCCGGCGCGGGCAGGTCCGCCATCGCGCTGGCGAAGTGGGGACACGGCAGGCTCACGGCAAGAGCGTAGCGGTTCGGACCCCGTCCGCCGCCGTCGCGCCGTCGCACCGGCCCGTTGCCTCTGGACAACGGGCCCACAATCCTTCCCGTCGAGCGCCGAGGCACTCGCTCGACCGAGGGGAGGGAGCGAGGGAATGTTCGACTACTCGGCGGTGAACTGGCTTGCCGTGATCATCGCGGCGGTCGCCAACGTCGTCATCGGCACCGTCTGGTACCTGCCCCAGGTGTTCGGGAAGCAGTGGGCCGCCCTGACCGGCCGCGAGGTCAACACGTCGCCGAACCCGATGCTGTACGTCATCGCGATCCTCGGCTCGTTGATCACGGCGTACGTGCTCGCGCTCGTCTTCGAGGTCGTGATGTCTGCCCGCGGCCCAGTGTCGTTCATCGACGGGATCGTCATCGGCCTGATCGCTTCCATCGGCTTCCAGGTCACGAGCCTGGCGGTGGGCGGCGCGTTCGAAGGGCGGTCGTGGACGCTGTTCGCCATCAATGCGGGCAACAGCCTCGTGTCGTTCGCGGTGATGGGCGCGATCCTCGCGGCGATGAGCTAAGCGCCCGGGCGGCTCGAGCTAGCTGGCCAGCTTCCTCGGCCGACGGCTGCGTGCCGTCATCGCCGTCTTCTCAGCCGGCATCGGCGGTCGACCCACGAACCGGTTCCGTCCCGCGAGCTTCGCCCGGTAGAGCGCGTCGTCGGCGGCCTTGAGCAGCAGCACGCGCTCGTCGCCGTCGTCCGGCGCGACGGCGTAGCCGATCGATACGGTCAGCCGCCCGGTCTTGCCCGGGGCGAGCGGGATGATCGTCGTCTCGGTCCGCTCACGGATGCGCTCGGCGACCTCGGCCGCCTCGGCGGCACCCGCGCCGGCAAGGTAGATCGCGAACTCCTCGCCGCCGTAGCGTGCGGCGATGTCGGGCTCGCGGATGCTCGACGCGATCAGGTGCGCGAACACCCGCAGCGCCTCGTCGCCGGCCGGATGGCCGAAGCGGTCGTTGAACTCCTTGAAGTGGTCCAGGTCGAGCATGAGGATCGCGGCCTTGTCGCTCCCGCCCCGGGCCGCGAGCCGGCGCTGGACGGCCTCGTCGAAGGCGCGGCTGTTGGTCAGGCCGGTCCGCGCGTCCGTGTTCGCCTGGCCGCGAAGGGCCAGTAGCAGGCGGCGGTTGGCGATGGACAGGGCCGAGTGCTCGCCCACGCGCGTGATCGCGAGCCGCGTGCTGAGGGACAGGTCGCGCGGCCTCGACCAGTGGAGGTGGGCGGCGCCGACCGTCTCGCCGAGCGCGACGAGCGGCACGCAGGCGAGCGTCCCCGTCTCGACCGGGTAGACCGGGCAGCGATATGCCAACCGCGAGGCGACGTCGTCGGTTACGTACAGGCTGGAGCGCCGGACAGCCGGGCAACGGCCGAGGTCGCGGAGCGAGAGCACCTCGCCCTTCCGCTCGCCGAGCGTGGCCTGGGGGACGGCGCGGTCCTGCGACTGGTTCGAGACGTGGAGCGTCGCGTCACTCGGCCGGACGAGCTCGTCGAGGGTGGCGAGCGTCGCCTCCGAGAGCGCGATGTCGTCCTCGGTCAGCGCAGTCAGCTCGGTGAACTGGTTGACGATCGCCGACTCATGGGCGAGCTCGGCGCTGGTCTTGCTCGTCTCCTCGAGCGCGACGTTCGTCAGCGCGAGCTGGGAGTTGAGCCCCGAGAGGCCCATGTTGGCCCTGGCCATGCGCCGCGCGAACCAGCCGACGAGCACGATCATGAGGAGCAGCAGCGGGCCCGCCGATGCGGCGAGGTTGAGCAGGGCGCGGTCGACGTCGGCGTACAGCTCGGACGTGGGCGAGACCACGGCCACGATCCGGTTCGAGTCGGGCACGGGCTGCCAGGCGACCCGGAAGGTCTGGCCGCCATCCTGGAATGTCGTTGCTCCAGCCTCGCCCGAGAGCATCCTCCCGACCGCGTCGCGCCAGGAATCGGAGCCGGCCGCCGTCGCGAGCGGGAACGGCGCGGTGTCGGGGTCGACCGGGGTGTTCGATGCGGCACGAAATGCAGTGAGCTCCGGGTGGGCCAGCAGGTGCCCATCTCGATCGAGCAGGACGTTGTAGCCCGCGTCGCCGAACTTCCCCTCATCGAGCACCGACGCGAAGCGCGCGATCGGGATCTCGAAGTGGAGGATTCCCGCGGTGCTCCCACTGGACAGCACGATCGGGGTGGCCACGCCGATGACCCAGCGCCCGGAGTCGGGCGAGACGTACGGCTGCGACTGGAAGAACGCGTCGTCGGCGAGCTCGAGGGTCGGCAGGACGGCGGGGTTGTTCTGGCGTTCGTCGGGCGAGAGCTGGTCAAGCGGCGCCACGCCGGAGCCACCCACCCAGCGCGCCGCCTCGAGCCCGCTCGATCGGATGACGCAGATCTCGTCGACGGCGTAGCGCTCGCCGAGGTAGGTGATCGCCGCTTCGACCGCCGCCTGGTCGGCCGGCAGCAGGGTACCGGGCGAATCCCCGAGCGCCTCTTCGAAGACGGCGTTCTGGCGCGCGAGCCGAATGTCGCTCGAGGCGTCGGCCATGATCTTCTGGACGGACGCCGACGTCGTCGCGGACGCGGCGGACAGGCGGCCGTCCGCTTCGTGCCGCATCTGGTCGGTGATCTGGAGCACCACGATCGAGCCGGCCACGAGCGCGAGCACCGCGACGACCGTGATGACCAGCGACGACCGAGCCCCGAACGGCGACTTCAGCCATCCGGGGAGGTGCACTCGCTTCCCGTTCGTTGTCTCGTGCGCGTACTGCAAGGAATCCCTCGTGGTCTGCCCGGGCCACGGGAAGGGTCCTGTGTGCGCACGCACCGGGAAAGGCCACGAATGGTCCTCAGGTCACGTGACTTTCGGCGCGCGGGTGCAACAGCCATCACGAAATCGGCGCGTCGCGTTCGGCGGCGTCTGACCTGGCGGAGAGGGTGGGATTCGAACCCACGGGACTTGCGTCCGCCTGTTTTCAAGACAGGACCGTTCAACCGCTCCGGCACCTCTCCGCGGGGGAGGATACCAACGGCGCTCAGCGGGTCGGCCCGAAGACCTCCGCGGCGATCGCTTCGTGGACGCCGAGGTCGCGCTGGCTGAACGCGCAGAAGATCACGAGGCGCGGATGCGCGTTGGTCGCCAGCCAGTCACGCGCGGTGGCGTGCGCGATGCGCGTTGCGCGCTCGAGCGGAAAGCCGTAGATCCCGGTCGAGATCGACGGGAAGGCGATCGACTCGAGAGCGGCTTCGGCCGCCAGCTCGAGGCTCCGCCGATAGGCGCCCGCGAGGGTCTCGTCCTCGCCCGCCGAGCCGCCGTGCCACACCGGACCGACCGCGTGGATCACGTGGCGAGCCGGGAGGTCGTAGCCGGCGGTCATCCTGGCCGTCCCCGGCGGCGTGCCGCCGAGCATCCGCGTCGCCTTGAGCAGTCGCGGACCGGCCGCGCGGTGGATGGCGCCATCGACGCCGCCACCGCCGAGCAGCGAGCTGTTCGCCGCGTTGACGACCGCGTCGACCGCCAGCGTCGTGATGTCCGCCCGCAGGATCTGGACACGCCCGCCGAGGAAGGTCGACACCCGAGTGGGTCAGGCCGGCGGCGGCCCGATGCGGTCGGTGCCGAGGTACTGCCGAAGCACCTCCGGCACGAGGATCGAGCCGTCGGACTGCTGGTAGGTCTCGAGCAGCGCCGCCACGGTCCGGGCGAGCGCCAGTCCCGAGCCGTTGAGGGTGTGGACGAGCTCCGGCTTCGCGCCCTTCTCGGCGCGGTACCGGATGGCCATGCGGCGCGCCTGGTAGTCGCCGAAGTTCGAGCACGAGCTGACCTCGAGCCAGCGCTCGACGCCCGGCGACCAGACCTCCAGGTCGTACTTGCGCCGCTGGACGAAACCCATCTCGCGGGTGGACATGAGCAGCACGCGGTACGCCAGCCCGAGGCGCTGCAGGAGATCCTCGGCCCGCCCGGTCATCCAGTCGAGGGCAGCGCCGGAGGCCTCGGGCGTTTCGAACAGCACCATCTCGACCTTGTCGAACTGGTGGACGCGCAGGATCCCGCGGGTGTCCTTGCCGGCCGCGCCGGCCTCGCGCCGGAAGCACGGCGTGTAGGCGACGTAGTGAATCGGCAGGACTGCGGGCTCGATGATCTCGTCGCGGTGCAGATTCGTGACCGGGACCTCGGCGGTCGGGACCAGGTACAGGTCGTC
>DATJGH010000008.1:0-3649 GCA_035495215.1 Patescibacteria group bacterium | reverse complement strand
GATCGATCCGGCGATCGTCGACTACTACCTGCGCTTCGTCCCCGACCCCGACGGTGCCCGCGCCCGGCTGTCGCTGGTGGCCCTCGACGATGCCGACATCCGGCCCCTGAGCCAGAAGCTCCTCTCCCGTCCCGACGTGGTCGGACGGGTTCGCGAGCTTGCCGGCGACCCCGGCCGGGCCTCCATCCTTCCCTTCAACGTCGGCCCGACCGACCAGGCCCTGGCCGATGTCCTCGGGCTTCCTCTCTTCGGCCCGACGGCCGACCTGGCCTGGCTCGGGTCGAAGAGCGGCGCGCGGCAGGCGGCCCGGCGCGCGGGCGTCGCAGTCTTGGACGGTGCGGAGGACCTATTCAGCGTGGCCGCGGTACACGAGGCCATCGTCCGTATCCGGCGCGACCGGCCCGACGCCGAAGCGGTCGTGATCAAGCTCAACCACGGGTTCTCCGGACAGGGCAACGCCATCGTCAACGTGGACGACCTGGACGCCAACGCACTGTCGGACTCCCCGACCACGTTCTGCGCGGCCGGCGAGTCGTGGCCGTCGTTCGCGGCCAAGATCGAGGCCGAGGGCGCGATCGTGGAGGAGCTGATCCGGCGGCCGGGGATGACCTCGCCCAGCGCCCAACTCCGGATCACCAGGGAAGCCGGCCGGCTGGAGGTGCTGTCGACCCATGACCAGGTGCTCGGCGGTCCCAGCCAGCAGGTGTACCTGGGCTGCCGCTTCCCGGCCCACCCCGCCTACCGCCACCAGATTCGAGACGAGGCCCTGAAGGTGGGCCGGGTGCTGGCCGACGAAGGCGTCATCGGGTACTTCGGGATCGACTTCCTCGCCGTCCCCGACGGGGACGTGGGCACCCAGATCTACCTGAGCGAGATCAACCTGCGCGCCGGTGGCACGACCCACCCGTTCTGGATGGCGCGGCTGGCGACCGGCGCGACCTACGACGACGACGCTGGCAAGCTGCTCGCAGCCGGTACCGCGAAGAGCTACATGGCGTCCGACAACGTGAAGTCCGATGCGCTCGTAGGGGTGACGCCGGCGCGCATGATCGACGTCATCGACCGGTCGGGCCTCGCCTTCGACCCGGTGACCGGCACTGGCGCGACCCTGCACCTGCTCGGCGCGCTCCGGGAGCACGGCAAGATGGGCGTCACCTGCATCGCCGACGGCCGCGAGGAGGCCGACGACCTCTACAAGCGGGTGGTCGACACGGCGTTGGCGCTGGAGTAGCCGCAACTTTGGAACTGCACTAACCGTGGTGAATCACCGCAGAATCGCCGATTTGCCACGGTTACTGAGGCTGTCGCACGGTTCCGGCGCTCGTCGATGCTCAGTCGGGTTCCGTTGACCCGAACCGATGTCATCTCTCGCGGCGGCTTCGACGAGCCGATGGCGGTGTGTTCACCCGTGGCCCGGAGCACCGAGCGGCATTCCCTGTCGGCGCCTCCACATCTTGTTGAGGTTGTGCGTGGCCATGATGAGCTTCCACTCGCTGTCGCATGCGGAGAGGCCTCGACGCATGAACCTTCGGATCCCTCGACTGTGCTTGGTCTGGCCAAAGACGGGTTCGATGGATCGCGCTCGGTTCGCATAGAGAGCGCGCCCTTCTTCGGTGGCAAGTCGTTCGGCCATGCGCTCTCTCGGGGAAAGCAGTTGTCTGGCCCTCCAACTGCGGACACGACGCGTCACCGTCGATGGCGACACACCCATGAGGACGGCCGCATCGATGCCTTTCGTCTCGCCGGCGTCGACACGTTGGAGCAACGCTCCCCACTGCTGGAGGCGGTCGTTCTCGGTGACGGGATCGAGGTGGGCCAGCTTGGACGACTTGGCTGTCGCTATGAGCAGGTCGGGCCCTTGCAGATCGGCGTTGGGCGCGCTCCAGTAGCCGGCATCGGCGAGGACGGTGCCGACGGGCTCGAGTGCTCCGGCGGTGGACAGATTGGTGGTGATCGCGTTCACCATCGGCTCCAACAGCTTGGCGTCGGTAGCGTGGTTGGTCACCTCCGCCGCGACCACGAACTGATCGGTGGTGACTGCCGCCTGGGCGTTGTAGCCCTGCACCCAACCCTTCGTGCTCGACATGAGCCTGCTGTCGGGATCGGTGATGTTGGCGCTCCGGCGACCTTGGCGGGGCCCGCTATGGGGTTGGGGCTTGCGACCCCGCAGCTTGCGGCCGAGCTCGGCTTCGCGTTGCTCGCGCTCGGCGACGGCCGTCTCATAGGAGTGGCGCTGTTGGTCGGCTTCGAGCTGGTCGAGGGCGTCTCGGATGCGCTCTCGTCGACCCTCACGACGCCGCCACTGCTCGGGCATCTCGTCGCCCCGGGCATCGCCGTATTGCTCGTCCTCGGCCTCGTCGGTGGCCGCTGCCTCGGCGAGGATCTCCGCGGCCAGATCCGCCGCGCTGCGGTTGGCGGCCATGGAGGCGTCGGCCTCCATGCGAGTGCCGTCGACGGCCACGACCACCGGCTGCACCAGTCCCTCTTTGACGCACAACGTCAGCACCTGGGCGAACAGCTTCCCCAGGGCTTGTTGGTGCTGGGCCCGGAACCGGGCGATGGTGGCGTGATCAGGGCGCTGGTTCGCGCAGGCCACCCGGTAGGCGACGTCTTCGACGCAGCGTCGCTCGATGCGCCGGCTGGATCGCTCCCCGGTGCAGTAGGCATAGACCAACAACGCCACCATCACCCGGGGGTGATAAGCGGCGCCTCCCCGGCCGTCGAGGCGGTAGGCGGCCTCGAACGCAGTGAGGTCCAACTCGTTGACGACATCGACGATGAACCAGGCGAGATGGTCGTCGTCGAGCCAATCGGCCACCGATGGTGGCATCAGGTACAACTGGTCACGATCCGCGCTGAGGAAGTTCTGAGCCATGCCCCATTCTCCGCGATGACGCGAATCGCGAGCAGGACAGTCGGGATTCCTGCGACAGCCTCTACTGCAGTTCCAAAGTTCTGGCCCGCCGACGCGGGTCGGGGCGAGTCGATCAGGCGAGGTCGAAGCGATCGAGGGTCATCACCTTGTCCCACGCGGCGACGAAGTCGCTGACGAACTTCTCCTTGGCATCGCTACACGCGTAGATCTCCGAGACGGCGCGGAGCTGAGAGTTCGACCCGAGGACGAGGTCGGCCGCGGTGGCGGTCCACTTGACCTCGCCGCTGGCGCGATCGCGACCCTCGTACACGTTCTCCACCGAGACGGACGGCTTCCATACGGTGCCCATGTCGAGCAGGTTCACGAAGAAGTCGGTGGTCAACGCTTCGGGCCGGTCGGTGAGCACGCCGGGCGCGGACCGCCCGTAGTTGGCGTTCAGCGCCCGCATGCCGCCCACGAGAACCGTCATCTCCGGAGCGGTCAGCGTCAACATGTTGGCCCGGTCGACCAGGAGGGTCTCCGCCGAAAGCTTCTCTCCGGCCCGGAGGTAGTTCCGGAACCCATCCGCGGTCGGTTCGAGCACGGCGAACGACTCGACGTCGGTCTGCTCCTGGGAGGCGTCGGTGCGCCCCGGCGCGAACGGAACCGTGACGTCGTGGCCCGCGTTCTTCGCCGCGTGCTCGACGGCTGCACACCCGCCCAGGACGATCAGGTCCGCGAGCGACACCTTGGTCGCGCCGTCGCCGTTGAAGTCCTGCTGGATCTGCTCGAGGG
>DATJGH010000007.1:0-24581 GCA_035495215.1 Patescibacteria group bacterium | reverse complement strand
TAACTCAGCTGGCAGAGTGTCTGCTTCCCAAGCAGAATGTCGCGGGTTCGAATCCCGTCTCCCGCTCCAATCACATCATCTGCCTCGGTTGCGGCCGATGGCGTCGGTCCTCGACGCGCGCGATCGCGGCCGCTCCCGGGTGGCGTGCCGTTCAAGCACCTGCACGGGCCTCGCGCCTCGGAGGACTCGACGGCCACGAATGAACGGCCGCGCGTGCGAGTCGCTCAGGCGCAGGCAGTAACCGCCTTGGTCGCGGCCTGCTTCAGGGCCGAGAGGTCGCCGTGGGTGCTGCCCACTTCCTGGTGGATGGTGTTTGCGTCGGCGGCCTCCGCGGCCTGCTCGATCGAAGTCGCGGTGGCGATCACGTCGCCGTAGCGGGTGACGGCGGTGTCATAGGACGAGGCGAAGCAGCTGGCCGGGGGGTTCGACAGCAGCCACGACCGCTCGGTCGACGAGATGGTCGCGATGTTCGAAGCAGCCGCACTCGCATGCTGGAAGTCGGCGTCCTGGACGGCCGAGCTGATCGCCGCGAGCAGCCCATCGATCTCGCCCGTCGCCGCCGATATCCGGTCGGCGAACTTCCCAGCGGCGATCGCCGGATCCGGCGTGGGCTGTGGGGTTGGCCCCGGCGGCGAGGTGGGCCGCGGCGTCGCCCGTGGCGGCGTCGAGGCGGGAGGGGCGGTCGTAGCGCCAGGCGTACCGGGCGCGGCAGTCTGGCCGGCGAGGGGCGACGCACCAGGGGACGGCGAGGCCTGCGGGGACGAGCCGCCGCCCACGGCGACCGGCCCACCGATGCTCGATCCCGGCGTCCCGTTCGAAGGATCAAGGACTCCCGTGGCGCCCGTCGGCGGGCCACCTCGAAGCATCGCCGAGGCGACGATCACGAGGACCACGAGGAGCAGCGCTCCGGACTCGACCAAAAGCCGCGTGCGCCGCCGCTGCACGTGCTGACAGAGCCAGGCACCCACCGGCGGCGTCGCCGGCTTCGCCTGGGCCGGAGCCCGCTGGGCGGCGGGCAGCGAAGCGGCCGGCAGGACGACGGGATCGGCGCGGACGGCGGCCGACGGGGCCACCGCGGGCGCCGATGCGGCGGCAACCGCCGTCGGCGTCACCGCGGGCGGCGTCGCAAGGACGACGGCAAGGGGCGGGAGCGCTGGCGCGGCCTGGACGACGGCGGCCACGTCGCGCAGCGCGCGAACGATCATCCCCAGGAACTCGTCCAGGCGCGCGCTGCCCCCGGGCGTGCGCGGCGGCACCCGCTGGTCGATCGAGCGCCTGTACCGCTCGTATGCCTCGGCCAGGCTGCCCGCCGACCTCGACAGCTCCCCCAGGCCGACCAGCACGGTCCGCGCCGGACTGGCGAACGTCGCGCCGGCGAGCAGTGGTGCGGCATGGCGCAGGACAGCCAGGTCTCGTCGGGCATCCGAGAACGATTCGAAGACGAGATCGAGCGCCTCGTTGCTCGCGCCGGGATCGTCGAAGTCCTCGAAGGCCATGCCGTCCAGTGGCTCGCCGCCGGACTCGAGTCGCTCGAGCACGATGCCGAGACCCTTGACGAGGGTCTGGAGCCGCCGGACCCGCGGCGCGAGCTCGGCCTCACCCGACGCTGAATCGTTGTCGCGCGGCTCGAACCCGGCCGCGCCGATCTGGGTGCTGCCGTCGCGCTCCGAGGTCATGGTCGCCGGTGATCGTACGGCCCAGGTCGATATCCAGACACCGTCCGAGGTGATCGCGCGGTGCCGCGCCGAACCGGCCATTGGTCACACCAGCGCGGACCGGTCCCCGGGCCAATTCGGTGGAAGCGGCGACGGCCAGGGCTGGGACGAGTTACAGGAGTGGCGGTCCGCGCCGTTTTCATCCGTTGACGCGCGGCAACGCGGAGCTATCGTGATCGGGAGGAGGGGCCGTCACCGATGGCCCGAGGGAGGGAAGGCATGTCTGCGGAGTCCATTCCCGGAACCATGCCCGGCGCGGGAGCGATGCCCACCCGCGAGGGCGACTTCACGATCGAAGCCCATGGCATGGAGCCGATCCCCGAGACGGCCCGCTACGGCTCGGTCAGGCGCGTGTTCACGGTCTGGTTCACGCCCAACCTGGTACCTGCGGCGTTCTTCATCGGCACGCTCGTGACGCTCGACTTCCTGAAGCTCGGGTTCATCACCTCGCTTCTGGCGATCGTCATCGGCAACGTCGTCGGCTCGTACTTCGTCGCGCTGCTCAGCACGATGGGCCCGAAGCTCGGGCTCGCCCAGATGCCGGCTGCTCGATTGCCGTTCGGCAAGTCGATCGTCCTGCCCGGACTGCTGAACTGGCTCAGCACCATCGGCTGGGACGGGGTCAACAGCGTCTTCGGGGCGATCGCGATCACGATCCTCATCCCGGCACTGCCGTTCTGGGCCGCCCTGCTCATCATCATCGCGGTCCAGGCCCTGCTCGGCATCGTGGGCTACGAGGCGATCCACACCTTCGAGAAGTGGATGGCGGTCGTGCTCGGCGTGATGTTCGTCGTGCTCACGATCTCGATCCTCGGCCAGGCCGACACGAGCCTTACCGACGGCTTCGCGGGCCTCGACCAGATCGGGGCGTTCATCGCCTACGTGGCGATCGTCGCGAGCTTCGTCCTCGCCTGGTCGCTGTACGCGTCGGACTACTCGCGCTACCTGCCGCCGAACACCGATACCCGCAAGGTGTTCTGGTACACGCTCGGCGGGATGGCCATCGCCTCTGGCTGGCTCGAGATCCTCGGGCTGCTCGTCGCGGGCAAGGCAACCGGTGGCGAGTCCAGCGACACCATCAACACGGTCCTCGGCGGCAGCGGCAACCTCGTTGCCATGCTGGCGATGGTCGCCATCGCGATCGGCACGATCGCGGTCAACGCGATGAATGACTACACCGGGTCGCTGTCGCTGCAGGCGGCCGGCCTCCGAATCCCGCGGGTCTACTCCGCCGCGGCGGTGGCCGTCCTCGGGTTCCTGTTCACGCTGTACCTGCAGTACGGCGGCGATTTCGCCGGCAACTTCATCAACTTCCTGTTGTTCATCAGCTACTGGATCACCCCGTTCGTCGGCGTGGTCCTCGCCGACTGGTGGCTTCGCGGCCGGAAGGCGGACCCCAACTCAATCGTCGACTTCGGCCGGCTGCCGAGCGGGACGGTCGCGCTCGTGGCGCTCGTCGTCGGCTTCGCCGTGGGCATCCCGTTCCAGAACTCGTCGCTCGGCTACGAGTGGGGTGGGCCCTTCAACTACATCACCGCCAACTACCTGCACGGCGCCGATCTCGCCTACTACGTGGGCGGGGCGGTGGCGTTCCTCATCTACTGGTTCGGCGCGAGGTCCTCGCTCCAGGCCCGCTGAGATCCCAGTCCACCGCGAGCGAACGAAGCCCCGGCCATCCGGCCGGGGCTTCAGGTTTCAGACGGCAGGTCCGGCGGCCGGTGCACGACGGGCTCGAGCGGCAGCGTCTCGACATGCGCGGCGATCTCCGCCGCGGTCGCGATCCACAGGCCGTCGATCGCCTGCGCGCGCTCGATCAGCAGACCGAGCCCGGCTGCGCGTGAGGCGCGGCCGGACACGAACGGATGATTCGTGAGCATGAACAGCCCGCCCTCGTCGACGAGCGCCTCGAGCTCGAGCGTCCAGCGGGCGATCACGTCCGCCGGGCTGGCGATGACCCCCGAGCCGGTGATGCCCGGCAGGTAGTTGTACGGCTCCCAGTCGTCGAGGCCCCAGTGCGCCGGCAGCTCGACGATCGAGGCCGCGCCGGGCTCGGGCGAGACCGCGAGCCGGTAGGGATGATCGGCATCCATCATCCCCGTGTCGTAGCGGAAGCCGTGCTTCACCAGGAGCCCGGGCGTGGCGTACGAGAGCTCCCAGTTCGGGCCCCGATAGCCGATCGGACGGACGCCGGCGACCGCATCGAGCGCCTCGAGGCCGCGCAGGAGCCGGCGCTCCTCCGTGTCGGCGTCCGGCGCGGAACGGGCGCCCTCGTGCAGGTAGCCGTGGTGGGCGATCTCGTGGCCCGCGTCGCGGACCGAGCGCACGGCCTCCGGCCAGCGCTCGGCGCTATAGCCCGGGATGAAGAACGTGGCCCGGATGCCCGTGCGGTCGAGGAGGCGGAGCAGTCGAGGCACGGCGGTCCGCGGCCCGTAGGCCTGGTGGCTCATCACGTCGAGCCAGCCCGCGGCCTCGGGATGGTCGAAGAGGATCGGGCTCTCCGCGTCGAGATCGAAGGTGAAGCAGGCAGCCGCCCGATACCCGCCGGGCCACTCGAAGCCGGGCGGCACGACCTGGCGCCACGGTTCCGACCTCGATCGTCCGCGCCCCGCCTCCACCCGGCGACTATAGGACGCGCGCCGAAGGCCACCGAGGGAGCGCGATATGGGCCCGCGGCCGGCCCAGGTCAAGCGAACCGCACCTGCTCGGACACCTCCCCTTAATGCAGCACCGCTAGGTTCCGTCCGGTGCCGCCTCGCCGCCGGATCGACCGCGTCCTCGCGACTGTCGTCGCCGCGTTGCTCGTCGCGGCGTGCTCGACGGAGGAGACGACCCCGGCGCCCCTGCCGTCCGGCGAGCGCCTGCCGTCCCCGGCAACGACCGCCATCCCGACCCCCTTCGGCGGCACGTCCGTGCTGGCGGTCGCGCGCGAGCGGATCAAGCACGTCGTCGTCGTCATGCAGGAGAACCGCTCGTTCGACTCCTACTTCGGGACGTATCCCGGTGCCGACGGCATCCCGATGCGGGACGGCAAGCCCACCGTCTGCGTGCCTGACCCGAAGGCCAGGGCCTGTGTCGCGCCGTACCACGACCCGAACCCGGTCAACGTCGGCGGGCCGCATCACGCCGGCCCTGCCGCGGCTGACGTCGACGGTGGCCGGATGGACGGCTTCATCGCCCAGGCCGAAGCGGGCAAGAAGTCGTGCGCGACGCTCCTCGACCCTGCCTGCAGCAAGGGCGGCAGGGACGTGATGGGCTACCACGACCGCAGCGACATCCCGAACTACTGGGCCTACGCCGACCAGTTCGTGCTCGAGGACCATATGTTCGAGCCGAACGCCACGTGGAGCCTGCCCGAGCACCTGTTCATGGTGTCGGAGTGGTCGGCGAAGTGCTCCGTGCGCGACGACCCGATGAGCTGCGTGAACGAGCTCAACCACCCGGACGCCCCGCCGAACCCGGGCTTCGGCGCCGGCACGGCGAAGCCCAACTACGCCTGGACGGACATCACCTCGCTCCTGTACCGGCACGGCGTCAGCTGGTCGTGGTACGTGTTCCCGGGCCGTGAGCCGGACTGCCAGGACGGCGCCGAGACGTGCGCCCCGGTCTCGCAGTCGGTCGGGACCCCGGGCATCTGGAACCCGCTTCCGTGGTTCACCACCGTGCGCCAGGACGGCCAGCTGGGCAACGTGAAGTCGACCGCGACCTTCTTCGACGACGCCGCCAGCGGCAAGCTCCCGGCGGTGTCCTGGCTGGTCCCGAATCACGAGGTCTCCGAGCACCCGCCGGCCTCGATCGACAAGGGGCAGGCCTACGTCACCGCGGTCGTCAACGCGCTGATGTCGGGCCCCGACTGGAGCTCGACCGCGGTGTTCGTCGCCTGGGACGACTGGGGCGGCTTCTACGATCACGTCGTACCGCCGCGGGTCGACATCAACGGCTACGGGCTGCGCGTCCCCGGCCTCGTGATCAGCCCCTGGGCGAAGCAGGGCTGGATCGATCACCAGGTGCTGAGCTTCGACGCCTACACGAAGCTGATCGAGGACCTGTTCCTCGGCGGCGCGCGCATCGATCCGAAGACCGACGGCCGGCCCGACCCGCGACCCGACGTCCGCGAGAACGCGGCCCAGCTCGGCGATCTCCTCGCCAGCTTCGACTTCAACCAGGCGCCGCGACCGGCCAGCCTCCTCCCGACCGACTGGGATCCGGCCCTGGAGCTCGCTTCGCCGGCCCCTCCCGCGAGCGGCGCACCGGGCACGAGCGTTGCGCCGGACGCGACGAATCCGCCGGGCTGACTCAGGCGCGCGGCGATCGACGCCGCGAAGTGCCACCATCTCGTCCATGAAGGGCGACCGCGTCGAGGCGGTGGTCGACACCGGCCAGGGCACCCAGACATTCGAGATCGTGGCGACGCGCGCCGGCCGGCGCATCGAGGTGACCACCTCGCGCGGCGTCGTCGAGGTGAGCGAGGTCACCCGCGGCGGCACACCGGTTCGCACCGGGCGATTCATGTCGAACCGCCTGATCGCGCTCGTCGAGCATCCGGCGCAGGAACGAGAGGACTCGCGGGTGGAGGTCACGACGCGCCGGCGCATCGCCGGTGGCCAGCCGCCTCGCTGACCGCAGGACACCCGGGGCCGGCGAACCGGCCAGTGACAGACAACCCGGCACGGGTGCCGCCTACGATCCCCTCGTGCAGCTGGATCCCCCATGCAGCTGATCGATGGTCGCCCGGTCTATGCCGCCACGGACCTCGTCGGCTTCCTCGCGTGCGAGCATCTGCTCGCGCTCGAGCGCGCGGCGCTGGCCGGCCTCGTGCAGAAGCCGATTCGAAACGATCCCGAGATCGAGCTGATCGCCAGGCGCGGCGTCGCCCACGAACAGCGCTACCTGGAGGAGCTCCGGGCGAGCGGCCGCGACGTCGTCGAGATCGCGCGCGATGGATCCGCCGCGACGGTTGGCGAGGAGCTGCGCGCGGCGGCCGCCGAGACCGAGGCGGCGATGCGGGCCGGCGTCGACGTCGTGTACCAGGCCACGTTCTTCGATGGCCGCTGGCGCGGCCATGCGGACTTCCTGCTGCGCGTCGAGCGCCCAGGTGGGCTCGGCCCGTGGTCGTACGAGGTGGCGGACACGAAGCTCGCCCGGCGGGCCAAGGCGGGTGCCGTCCTCCAGGTCTGCTCGTACGTGGAGCAGGTGGCTCGCGTGCAGGGGGTGACGCCGGAGCTGCTCCACCTGGTCCTCGGCGGCAGCGCCCGCGAGACGGTGTCGTATCGCGTGGCGGACTTCATGGCCTACTACCGGCGCGTCAAGGCGGAGTTCGAGGCCGCCGTCGGCGCCGGCGAGCCCGTCTATCCGGTGACCGCCACGTATCCCGACCCGGTCGAGCACTGCGACGTGTGCCGCTGGAACGTCCACTGCCGCGAGCAGCGCCGGCGCGAGGACGACCTGTCCCTCGTCGCCGGAATCAGCGCACGGCAGCGACGAGCGCTGAAGGAGCGGTCGGTCCGCCGGCGACGCGACCTCGCCGTCCTCGAGCTCCCGATCGCCCCCCGGCTGGAGGGCGTGGGCAACGCGGCCCTCGAGCGGGTTCGCGAGCAGGCGCGCCTCCAGGTCGAGGGCGAGGACGAGGGCAGCGTCAAGTGGGAGCTGCTGGAGCCGGAACGCAACGATGACGGCGCCCTCGTGCCGGATCGCGGCCTGCTGGTCCTGCCCGAGCCCACGCCGCACGATCTGTTCTTCGACATCGAGGGTGATCCGTTCGCGCTCGACGACGGCGTCGAGTACCTGTTCGGCGTCCTGGAGCCCGCCCTCGACGATCCGGCGCGGCCCGGCGCGCCGATGTTCCACGAGATCTGGAGCCGGGACGCCGACGGGACCGTGTCCCGCACCGCGGAGAAGGCCGCCTTCGAGCGCCTCGTCGACCTGCTGATCGAGCGGCTCGACGCGCACCCGGCGATGCACGTCTACCACTACGCGGCCTACGAGAAGGCCGCGCTCGGGCGTCTGGCGCAGCGCCACGCCACGCGCGAGGCGGAGGTCGATCGGCTCCTCCGCGCGAGGGTCCTCGTCGACCTGTACCGGGTCGTCCGCCAGGGGATCCGGGCCAGTGTCGAGAGCTACTCGATCAAACGGCTCGAGCCGCTGTACGGGCTCGAACGTGAGGTCGAGCTCCGGAGCGCGGGCTCCAGCATCGTCGCGTTCGAAGCCTGGCTCGAGGGCGGGACGACCGAGAACGGCGAGGTCGGCGAGGACATCCTGCGCGCGATCGCGGGCTACAACCGGGACGACGTCCTGAGCAACCTGCGCCTGCGTGAGTGGCTCGAGGCAAGGCGGCTGGACCTGGCCCGCAAGGTGGGACCATTCCTGCCGCGACCGCCGCTGCAGCCGGAGGCCGCGGAGGCCCGGCCCATGACCCCGCGGGAGGAGCGCGTCGCCGAGCTCGTCGCGGCGCTGACGGATGGCGTTCCGGCCGACGAGCGCGAGCGCTCAGCGGCACAGCAGGCAACCTGGCTCCTGGCCCAGCTGCTCGACTGGCACCGCCGCGAGGACAAGTCGTTCTGGTGGCGGTTCTACGCGCTCGCCGACATGACCGACGAAGAGCTCGTCGAGGAGCGTGAGCCGCTGGCCGGAATCGAGCTCATCGAGGACGTGGCCGCGGACGGGCGTGGGGGCGGTCGTCTGCAGAGGTACAGGTTCCCGCTCCAGGACCATGGCCTCAAGGTTGGCCGCTCCGTCGTGAACCCGGAGACGGTCGACGAGCTGGGCGCCAAGCCGTGCGGCACGGTCGAGGAGCTCGACGAGATCGGGCTGACCGTCACGGTTCGACGGACCTCGGGCCAGCTGGAGCGCGGAACGCCGCGGGCGCTCATCCCCTTCGAGCTCTTCAACACCGACGAGATTCGGGGCTCCCTCCAGCGGACGGCAGCCTGGGTGCTCGCCAACGGCATCGACGCTCCGGGCCACGCCCGATCCGCGCGGGACCTCCTGCTCCGACTGCCGCCACGGACAGGCACCTCGGCCGAGGCTCGCGCACCGCTCCGGCGACCAGGCGAATCGCCGCTCGCGGCTGCCGTCCGGCTGGGCCTCGCCCTCGACGGCGGGACCCTGGCGATCCAGGGGCCGCCGGGCAGCGGCAAGACGCATACCGCGGCGCAGATGGTCGTGGCGCTCGTGCGCGAAGGCAGGCGCGTCGGCGTGACGGCCAACAGCCACAAGGTCATCGGCCATGCGCTCGACACGATCCACGAGGCGGCCGCGGAGGCGGGCGTGGCCGTTCGGATCGGCCAGCGCCCCGCCCAGGAGGAGCCGTGCACCTGCCCGGCCGCCCGCGCGCTGGGCTCGAACGCGGAGGCCAACGAGGCGCTGCGCAACGGCGAGCTGGACGTCGTCGGTGGCACGGCCTGGCTCTGGTCGCGCGAGGAGCTGGACGGGGCCGTCGACGTCCTGTTCGTCGACGAGGCGGGGCAATTCGCCCTCGCGAACGCGGTCGCGGTCGCCCCGGCGGGGCGTTCGCTCGTGCTCCTCGGTGACCCTCGTCAACTCGAACAGCCGCTGCAGGGCAGCCACCCGCCGGGAGCGGAGCGCAGCGCGCTCGGCCATGTCCTGGGCGAAGTGGCGGTCATGCCCGAGACCCTCGGCTTGTTCCTCACGGACACGTGGCGGATGCACCCGGACGTATGCGCCTTCACCTCCGAGGTCTTCTACGAGGGGCGCCTCGAGGCCGAGCCATCGCTGGCCCGCCAGGCGCTGGTGGGCGTCCCGCCGGCCGACGGGACCGGCATCAGGTGGCTGCCCGTCGAGCACGATGGCGACGCAACGGAGTCGATCGAAGAGGCCGCCGTGATCGCGGGACTCGTCCATGAGCTCCTCTCGGCCGAGGCGCGCTGGACGGACCGGAAGGGCGTTTCCCATGCCATCGGGCTCGACGACATCGTCGTCGTCGCGCCGTACAACGCCCACGTCGAGCGCATCGCGCGGGCCCTCTCGGACGCGGGTCACCCGGCAGCGCGCGTCGGAACGGTGGACAAGTTCCAGGGCCAGCAGGCGCCGATCTCGATCTACGCGATGGCCACGTCGTCGCCGGAGCTTGCGCCGCGCGGGATGGAGTTCCTGTACTCGCTGAACCGGCTCAACGTGGCAACGTCTCGCGCCCGCTGTGCCGCGATCGTGGTCGCCTCACCGGCGTTGGTGCGAGTCGCCTGCCACAGCCCGCGCCAGATGCAGCTCGCCAACGCGCTGTGCCGGCTGGTCGAGATGGCCGGCGCGAACCGGCGGCAAAGAGAAGCCGCGCCGCCGGGAGATCCCGGAGGCGCGGCGGTGGAGGTGGGACCGGCAGAGGACGCTGTCATCCCTGCCGGGGTCCAGCTCAGCTGGCTCGGCGGAGCCTCCTGACCGTCCAGGCTGGCTGGTCTATCTCGATGCGCCGCTCTGGAAAGAGGCGGCGCCGAACCATGCGCGCCGCGGTGGGTCGCTCACCGAGACGGCGCACGGCCGGCGCCATGGGCTCGGCGAGCGCGAGCCGGACCGCCCCGCGCCGAGCCGAGAGGACGAGATTGGTCATGTCCCTCAGACCGGCTCCCGCCGCATGATGTTCACGGCCCACAGGACGATCGCTTCGAGGATCGTCCAGCCGACCAGCGCCGCGATCGCGGCGATGTCGAGGATGGAGCCGGAGGCATGCAGGGCATCGACGTTGAAGATGCCCACGAACGGGGCCACGAATGGCTGGCTCGCGTTGAGGATGAACTGCACGATGTCGTTGCCCTCGCGGGCATTGAGCAGCAGCAGGACGATCCGCAGCACGATCAATGTCTGGATGATCCCGAAGATCAGGGTGACGACTCGTCGGAGCGTCTCGCCGCCGCTTGGCGCGACGGTCGTCTGCTCGACGACCTCACCCGTTCCCGCGGGCGCTACGTAGCCCGGATCAGTACGGGTTACGACCCGTCGTTCATACGTCATCGTGAAAATCCCTCCGTGCGGAAGGGCCTCAGCGTGGCCCGGGGACGGTGCACGCCGGGTTGCAGCCGAAGCGCGGCTCCGTTGCAGTGGCGGTGCAGAGGCGCGGCTCGTGAACGTGGCCCAACCCGGCCGCTACATCGTCTCCTCGGGCACCTCGACGTCCGGGACGAGATCGGGCTCACCGGCTGCGATCCCGGTCCCGGGCCCGTTCTGGATGCGCTCGCCGAGCCGCTCGGGCAGATTCGCGCTCGGATCATCCGGCGGCTCCCGGTCGACGGTCGGGTCGTCGCGATCCGCGCCTGGCAGCTCCATGTCCGGACGCCCCTCGGCGGGCTCGCGGCCGGGACTCGTCGGCATGTCTGGGTTGCGTTCCTGCATCGTCGATCTCCTTGGATGTGGGACGGCGTCCTCCGCCGCGGTTCGACGGTGACTGGCCGGCGCTGGCAGCCACGCCGGAGGAACTGGCGCGTTCGGTTGCAACCGGCTTGCGGCCGGCCCGGTCCGCGCGGCAGCCGTGCTCGCCGCGGGGCGGCGAAACGAGGCTGCAACGGAGGCCCCCCATCGCGTTGTCCCGCGTTGGCATCAACGGACGAGGATCGGCGAAACGCCACAGGAGGCCGCCCACATGACCGCCATCGTCCTGCCCGACATCGATCGCTCGACGCTCGAGGAGCTGAAGAAGCGGATCCCGGACCTGTCCGAGATCGAGCTCCCGAACCTGCCTTCGCGCAAGGAGGTCAGTCGCGCCGCCAAGGACGTCAGCAAGAGCGCTGACGAGACCATCGATCGCCTGCTCGGCCGGTCGCGTGCGCCGGTCTGGCCGTGGATCGCCGCGGGCATCGGCCTCGTGGCCCTTGCCGGCATCGTTGCAGCCTGGTTCGCCTGGTTCCGACGGCCCACCTGGGAGGCGCCTGCCGAGCCGTGGACCGCCGAGACGTACGACGTCGAGCAGACCAGCATCGCAACACCCACCGAGCCGGCCCTCGGCAGCACCCGCAGCTCCAGCACCCGCGAGCGCGCAGGGTCTGCCTCGGCCACCGGCTCGACCATGGGCACGTCAACGACCGACAGCAGCAGTTCCGCGCCGTACCCGATCGAGGAGGCGTGATGCCCGCTGAGACCATGATCTCGATGCTCGCCGCCACGCTCCTGGCCACCGGCTGGGCGCTGTGGCTCATGCCCGTGGGCAGCTGCTCCGAGTGCCCGCACTGCCGGGCCGAGAAGCTCGCCCGGCAGCGCTCCGACGAGGTGCGCATCAGCCGCTACTACGGCATCCCGCTGTGCCCGAACTGCGGCCGCCACCACTCGCCCGAGGACGGCCACCGCACCTGAGCGGGCATCGGCGGTGGCGCTCTCCGCAAGCACGGGCTGCGATGGGCCCGCAACGTGGCTGGCTGCAGCCGCCATCTCGCGTGTAACGGGCGCTGGGCACACTGACGTCGGCTCGCCCGGCGTCGTCACCCAGGAGGGCGACGAGTCCGCCCCGCGGGACCTCGGTGAGATGCAACGGGCGGCCCGGATTGCTGGGCCGCCCGGCTGATTCCCGGCGCACGATGGGGTCAAGCCCCCGCTGTCAGCCAGCCCTCTCGACCCACGCCCAGGTGCTCGCCGCGGTGCGTCCAGGCACCGTTTCGGGGCGTGTTAGCGCGCTGCGAGGAACCTGGCGGCGGCGCTCGTACGGGCGATGCGCCGACACCTCGATGCTGGTCAAGACACAAGCGTTATCACTGACGGCAATCAAGGAGCTGGAGTCGTGAGCCTCTACTCAGTGGTCAGCCGGGGCGTGGCGGGACGCTTCGGGCAGCGCCCGATCATCGGTGACCCGGCGCCGGCGCCACAGGTCGGCGCCGTGGACCCGCGGGTGCGCTTCCAGAGCGCGTCGATGCGCGTCCTCGAGGCAGGCCTGGCCCTCACCGCGATCGCGACCGCGATCCTCATCGGCGTCGGCCGCTAGCCCGTCCGCTGCCCCCCGTCGGGCATCCAGCCCGACGATCCTCTCCACTCCGTCGTTTGAATCCGGGCGCCCGCCTCGGTCTGCGGCAGGCAGGCGGCGCAGGGCGGGTAGGCCCTGGTTGGCTCAGGAACGTCGCCGGCGCGGCGAGGCGATCGGGGCGGGCGACGCGGGTGGCGGCGTGTTGCCCGGAGGCGGCGGCGGACCGTGCCCATGCCCGTGGTCACCCCCGCCGCCGTCGTTCTTCGGCTTCGCGCAGGGACCGGCCAGCGGGCCACCCCACGAGCGCTCGCCGAAGAAGTAGGCCGTGATGGAGCCGTAGGGTCCCCGCACGCCGGTGCCGCGTCGAGCGCGGCTGACCCAGGCGCGGACGTCGTCGAGCCAGCGGTCGGGGCCGAGCTCGGCCTTGACCGGATCGACCATCCAGCCGCCGCAGCCCTGTGAGTAGAGCAGGCCGGCCGGATCGACCGGATGCCTGGCATCGGGCTGCGTGCCCTTGATGAACCACTCCTCGACCGTGCCGCGCGTCCAGGGGCCCGGCTTGCCGCCGGACCAACGGTCGATCCGCTCGCGGACCAGCCCGCCCGGCCGCCTGAAGTCGGCGACCGGCCACTTGCGCGAGTAGTCACGGACGAAGGCGTGCCAGACCTCGCCCGACGCCTCGAGCGACGTCGGCGGATCGTTGGTCCGCGGCGCCGAGTGGTCGCTGTTGCCCATCCAGATCCCGACGGCCAGGCCGGGCGACGATGGGTCCCTGGGCGGCGCCAGGAAGCCGTACGCGCCGAAGTCCATGTTGTTATCGGCGGTACCGGTCTTCACGGCCGCCGGCCGTCGCTTCCCGCCCGGCCCGTTGCGCAGCTCGAGCGTGCTCGCCCAGATCGGGTTCTGGTGCATGTCGGTGTTGCCGTTCAGGATGTCGGAGATCAGGAACGCGGCCTGCGGCGACACCGCCTGGACCCCCTTCGGCTTCGGCGCGGTGTAGGTGGGCGAGCCGTCCGGGCCGATGATCTGGAGGATCATCCGGGTCGGGACGTGCACCCCGCCGTTGGGAAAGGCGCCGAAGGCCGAGGTCAGCTCGATCGGCTTCGTCTCCACCGTCCCGATTGCCCCGGCCAGGCCGGCCTGGAGGAACGCCTTCCGGCCGTTCAGGAACTGGATTCCGAGCTTCTCCGCGACGGCAGCGACGCCTTCGTTGCCGGCACGTTCCAGCGCACGGATCGCGGGCAGGTTCAGCGACTGCTGGAGGGCCTGCCGGACGCGTACCGGGCCGCGCTCGAACCGATCCGCGTCCTTGGGCGTCCAGCCCCCGAAGTCGGTGGAGATGTCGAGCAGCAGGCTGCCCGGCGTCAGGACACCCTCGTCGAACGCCGTTGCGTAGACGACCGGCTTGAACGCGGATCCGGGCTGGCGCGGTGCGGCCGCCGCATCGAACTGCGGCTGGAAGCGCTTGCTCGCCAGGTCGGTCCGGTCGTAGCTCGCGCTGCCGACATAGGCGAGGACGTCACCCGTTCGGTAGTCGAGCGCAACCAGCGCGGCGTCGTGCAGGTCCTTGCCATGCAGGCCGTTGACCCAATGGCGGTCCTCGCGGCTCAGCTTCAGCCGGTCCATCTCTCTGGAGGCCTGCTTCGCCGGCAGGTTCGGGATGATCGCGGCCGCGTACATGACGCGCTCGGCGAGCCGCTGCGCGGTCCAGTCGAGCGTGGTGATGACCTTGTACCCGCCGGTCTCGATCGCCTCGGCGCTGCCCAGGATCTGCTGGAGCTGGTCGTGGACGGCCCACGAGAAATGGCCGGCGCGCATCTTCGACGGCGTCTCGCCGGCGAGCACCACCGGCTCCGAAAGCGCCGCAGCGAGCTGATCCGGGCTGACCTGCGTCCAGCGAGCCGTCGACATCCCGTGCAGCACGTAGTCGCGCCGGGCGACGGGCGGGGCGTCCATCGGGACGACGAGCCGACCCTGGTCATCCTTGATCGCGTACTTGTACGGGTCGTAGGTCGACGGCGCCTTCGGCAGCCCGGCGAGGAGCGCCGCCTGGGCGAGCGTCAGCTTCTCGAGGTCCGTAACGCCGAAATAGATCTGTGCCGCCGCGGCGATGCCGAAGGCCTGGTGCCCGTAGTAGATCTGGTTGAGGTAGGCGGTGATGATCTGCTCCTTGCCCCGCTCGCCGGGAAAGGCGGCCGTCAGTCGCGACGCCTGCAGGAGCTCGAGCACCTTGCGCAGGTAGCGGTCGTTGCCCTGCGAGACCTCGGCCGGAAGCAGTCGCGCGCGCACGAGCTGCTGGGTGATCGTCGAGGCGCCGCGCTCGATCGCGCCGTCGCCGGTCGCGTTCTGGACAGCCGCGGCGACGATCGCGCCGAGGTCGAAGCCGTCGTTCTCCCAGAACGTCCGGTCCTCCGCCGCGGTTGTCGTGTCGAGGACGAGCTTGGGCACCTCGTCGAACGCGACGACGCGGCGCTTCTCGCGTTCGAACCGCGCGAGCTCGATCTTTCCGGTGCGGTCGTAGATGACCGTGGGCTGGGCAAAATCGAGGCCTGTCAGCGCGGCGGGATCGGGCAGGTCACCGGCGAGCGAACCGATGACGTTCGCGCCGACCATCGCGACCACGCCACCCATCGAGACGATGCCGATGACGGCGCACAGGAACAGCACCAGCGCGATCCGGAAGATCGGCAGCCGGCGTGGGCGTTCGCGCTCAAGCTCGCGCACCGCGATCGCAGCGCGCGTGCGCGGGGAGAGCCGGACGCGGGTGCGATGTTCGGGCAGCCGGCGCGCGGAACCGGTCATCGACTAGCGAGGGATCCGGCCGCTGTTCACCATCGCCTGCAGGAATCGGAGGTGCTCGATCTCACGGATCGACCAGCCGGCGCGAACCGGTCGGAGGCCGTGGACCAGGGCGACGAGGTTGCTTGCTTCCGGCTGGGTCCAGCCGCCTGCCTCGAGGTGCCAGACCAGGGTTCGTGCCCCCGGTGCCGTCGTCATGGGGGTGCGCATGGCTCCTGTTCTCCGTTCTGCTTCCGGTCCCGGAAGGGAGTCCGAGCCTATGGAGCCGCGCTTCGGCGAGACGCTACGGTGCTGGAACGGCGGCTTGCAGTCGGATGTCACGCGGGCCGCTGTTTCGGCGCTGCGATGCCCCGGGGCCGGGTTGGCATTGCGGCGGCGATGACAGGTCCGGGCAGGCGGGGCATGATTCCCGCGTGGCGCAGCCCCTCGTCGATCGCGCCGACCGTGCGACACTGGCCATCCAGCTCCCCCCGCCGCACCCGGCGATCGTCGCCGCCACGGACCTGGGCGGCGTCGGCGTGCTCAAGCACGGCAACCTGTTCCTCCTGACCGACCCGTTCGGCGACATCCATCCCGATTCGCGCGGCCTCGGCCTGTATGACCTCGACACGCGCGTCCTGTCGTGCGCCGTCCTGCGCATCAACGGGGTGCGGCCCACGCTGCTCCGGGCGCAATCGGCGTCCAACCACATCAGCACGATCCAGCTGACCAACCCCGAGCTCCGGCGCGATCCGGCGACCAAGTCCGATCAGCAGGGTGCCCTCGCGATGCGTGCGATCTCGGTCATGCGCCGGCGCTGGATCGCTGGCGGTCTTGCCGAGCGGATCGAGGTCACGAACTACAGCTCGAAGGCGCAGCGCGTCGAGCTCGACCTCCAGCTCGACGTCGACGACGCGGACATCTTCGAGGTCCGCGGCCGGGTCCGGAAACGCCGCGGGACATACCTGCCGACCGAGGCGACGCCCGAGTCACTGGTCTTCGCGTACGAGGGCCTCGATGGGCTGCTCCGACGGACCCTGGTCTCCTTTACCCGGGGCGAGGTGCAGCCGAGCAATGCCGACGGAGTTGGCGGCATCGAGGGCTCGGTCGGGATCCACTGGGTGCTCGACGTGGAGCCGGGGGCGCGAGACGGTATCCGCTGGGAGGTCGCGACGGACCTGCGACCGATCCCCGGCGCCCCGCGACCACTCGAGGAGACGCCGGCCCGGCTCGCCCGATCCGTCGCGGGCGGGGCGATGGATGCCGCCGGTGGGCCGGATGCGAGCGGCGGCCCAGAGGGCAGGCCCGCGATCGCCGAGCCCAGCGTCGCCGAGGAGGAGTACGGCAGCTGGAACGAGCGCTGTGCCCGGATCCGCTCCGACGGCGAGCTGCTGGACCTCGCGGTCCGGCGAAGTATCGCCGACCTGCGCCTGCTCCGGAACGACGGGCCGCTGCGCGGCGAGCACTACGTGGCGGCCGGCGTGCCCTGGTTCGCGACGCTGTTCGGGCGCGACAGCATCATCACCTCGCTCCAGATCCTCCCGTTCATGCCCGACGTCGCGCGCGAGACGCTGCGGGTGCTCGCCGACTGGCAGGCGACCGAGGACGACCCGGAGCGGGACATGGAGCCCGGCAAGATCCTGCATGAGCTGCGCGTGGGCGAGCTCGCGCGCACGGGCGAGCTGCCACATCGGCCGTACTACGGCAGCATCGACTCGACGCCCCTGTGGCTGATCCTCCTCGACGAGACCTATCGCTGGACCGGCGACCTCGAGCTCGTGCGCTCCCTCTGGCCGAACGCATTGGCCGCGCTCGAGTGGATCGACCGCTGGGGCGACCGCGACGGCGACGGCTTCGTCGAATACGAGCGCCGTACGCCCGCGGGCCTGCTGAACCAGGGCTGGAAGGACTCCGGCGACGCGATCCGTCACCGCGACGGAGAGCTCGCCTCGGCGCCGATGGCGCTGGTCGAGATCCAGGGCTACGTCTACGACGCGAAGCGCCGCCTCGCCAACCTCGCCGAGCGACTGGGCGAGCCCGAGCTGTCGAAGAAGCTGGCGGCGGAAGCCGCCGAGCTCCAGCGACGATTCGAGCAGGCGTTCTGGATGGACGACGTCGGGTTCTACGCGATCGCGCTCGATCGCGACAAGCGCCAGGTCGGGACCATCACCTCGAACCCGGGGCACTGCCTGTGGAGCGGGATCGTGGCCCCCGAGCGCGTCAACGCGGTCGTCGATCGCCTGCTCGACCCGACGATGGACTGCGGCTGGGGCATCCGGACGTACGCCTCGGGCCAGCCGGGCTACAACCCGGTCGGCTATCACACCGGGACGGTCTGGCCGCACGACAACGCATTGATCGCTGCCGGCATGAAGCGCGCCGGACGGCACGATGCCGCGGATCGCGTCGCCACGCGCATCTTCGAGGCGGCCCAGCACTCGCCGGACTTCCGGCTGCCCGAGCTGTTCTGCGGCTTCGACCGCGGTCTCGCGGACGTGCCCGTCCCCTACCCCGTGGCGTGCTCGCCCCAGGCGTGGTCGGCGGCGACGGCGCTGTCGCTGCTGCAGACGATGCTCGGCATGCATGCGGACGCGGCCCGCGATGTGCTGGAGCTGGACCGGCCGCACCTGCCCTCGTGGCTCGGGAAGGTGACCGTGCACGAGCTGCGCGTCGGCGAGCGCACCGTGGACCTCTTGTTCCATCGCTGGCGCGGCACGACCACGAGCGCGGAAGTGCTCCGGCGCGACGGCCCCCTGGAGCTCGTCATCCGCATCTAGGCCTGCGCGCGAGTTGCAGGCGATTGCAACGCGACGCGCAGCGCGCGTAGTCGTCGACCGCCCTCGTCCCGCCCAGAGTGGCCGCAGTCCCCAGTGGGACATCCAACCGACGAAGGGACGGAGGTTACTGAATGAGCATCATTGCCTGGATCGTGCTCGGCGCCATCGCCGGCTATCTCGCCGGCTTCCTCGTCCGTGGCGATGAGGGCATGGGCATCATCGGGCACATCGTGCTCGGCATCGTGGGCGCCCTCGTTGGCGGCTTCCTTGCCGGCGCGCTGTTCGGCACCAACCCGATCGACGGCCCGCTCGACCTCAGCTCGATCGTCACCTCGGTCATCGGCGCGGTCATCGCGGTGGTGGCATGGAACGCCCTCACCGGGCGCACTCGGACCGGTCGCGGCATGGTCTGAGGCCCCGGCGGCCGGTCGCCTGAGCTTCGATCGGTCGGCAATCACGTGGTGGCGCCCACCGGCTTGCCGGTGGGCGCCGTCGCTTCCCGGGGCCGGGCCGTTCCCGGTGACAGTCCCACAACGGGACACGCAACGGAGGTCGACGTGTCGCGAATCAGCGAAGAGATCGAGGTCGCGGTCCCTGTTCGGGTCGCCTACGACCAGTGGACGCAGTTCGAATCGTTCCCGCGGTTCATGGCCGGGATCGATCGCGTGATCCAGGTCGACGACCGGACGCTCGAGTGGACGGCGACGATCGCCGGCGTCGTCAAGCACTGGCGCGCCGAGATCACCGAGCAGCGCCCCGACGACGTCGTCGCGTGGCGGAGCACCGAGGGTGCCCAGAACGATGGGCAGGTGCGCTTCCATTCCCTCGGGCCGAACCGCACGATGGTCGAGCTCCAGCTCGACGTCGCGCCGGAGGGCCTCGTCGAGAGGGCGGCGGACGCGCTTGGCGTCGTCGAGCGCCGGGTCCGCGGCGACCTCGAGCGGTTCCGCGACTTCATCGAGTCGCGCGCGCAGCCAACCGGCGCGTGGCGCGGTCGCATCGAAGGCGGCGAGGTCGATGACGACGAAGACGAGGACGAAGCGGCGGGCCCGTCAGGCAGCACGGCACGCCGCGAGCCGACCGAGATCGGGCGGCCCGGGTGACCGAGGTTTACGTCGACGTCGCCGCGGCGTCGATGGAGCAGGGTGGCGACGCGAGCCGGGCAATCCGTCCGTCCGAGCCCGAGGCCATCCGTGCCCTGCGCTACCTCGCCGAGTCGGGCATCCGCGTGGTCGTGATCGCGACTGACGATGCCCGGCCCGACCAGGTGCTCCAGGACCTTGCCGCCGAGGTCGTCCGCGCCGTGCCGTCGCGTCCGCGCGGGCCGGCCTGGTACCTGACGAGCGACATCGATCGTTGTCGCGGCAGCTCTGCCCGGCTGCGGACGGTGCTCATCGGCGCACAGCAGCCGAGCGGCTCGGTCCGACGCTGCGACGCGGTGGCGCGCGACGTCCAGGCCGCGGCGATGGAGATCCTTGCCCAGGTGGCGATGCCGCCACGCGCCAGCGCCGGTCACAGCTGACCCGGGGATCGATCCCGGGCGATGGCTCGCGCACCCCGAACCGCACCGCACTGACACCGAAACGTTCCGACTGTTATGCCGATGCAAGGTCGGCAGGTGCCGATTCTTGCGTGACCGTGACGGCGGTAGCGGCACCATCGCGCTGACGCGGCGATCCCTCGTCGCCACGTTCCCTCCCTTGGGAACCCGGTCTGCCCGGCCGGACTCCCGCCCTCCTCCGACCGTCCGGCCCCCCGGACGGTCGCGCCCGCCGCATGGCGACGGGCCCTGGGGGGCTCGCTGATCTTCCGGTTCGACGCCAGGTGCCCCACTCAGCTGCTGGTCGTCGCTGTCCTCGTTCGACCCGTGCGCCGCTCGGCCAGGGCGATGCCCATGATCGCGACGGGTGCCAGTGCCAGGGCGATCAGGAGGCGCGGCGCGCCGCCGAGCAGCATCCCGATGGCAAGGCCCAGCGACAGCGAGACCCCGGCCGTCACCTGCTGGTCGGAGCCGGTCTCCATCGCCCGCATCAGGTCGTCGACCGCGCCCCGGGACACGCGGACCACCTCAGGCATGGACCGTCCAACGCCCTGCAGTGCGCTGCGCACCTCGTGGACCGCGGCCTGGACCGCCTGGGCGCTCCCACGGTCGTTGCCGCTGGCGCCGCGCGACCGTGTCGTGCTGGACCGGGTGGCTGTTGCGTCGGTGGTCATGGCGGTTCACCTCCTGGCGCGGCGGCTCGACACCGCCACTGGTATTGGGTTGCAACTCAACGGCCAGCTGCCAGTGCGCGTCGAGCAGCCGGCGATGACTAGGTTCGAGTTGTCCGCGGCGCCCGCCGCGGTTGAGCGAGGACAGGAGACTATCGATGAGTGACATGAGCGATCTCAAGCAGGACGCCCGCAACGCCAAGACCGATGCCAAGGAAGCCTGGCGCAACGCCGACGGGGAGTCCCTCGGCGACAAGGTCGCGAACACCACCGACCGCGCCAAGGACGCGATCGCGAACGCCGGCGACGAGGTTCACGAGGAGGCCGACAAGCTCTCGCGCGACGCCGCGTACGAGCAGGGCCGCGCCGACGAGATGTCGCGCTCCCGCTGACCGACAGCCACGCTGGCAATCAGCAGGGCCGCCGCGGGCATCGCGCCCGCGGCGGCCTCTTCATGCCCGCGCGACCGCGGCTCCAGTGGTGCTCGACCGGGGCCGCGGTGGCGGGCGAACGACAAATTCATCTGGACCCGGCCCGAGCGGGCGGGCGCACATCGAGAAGCGCGTCCAGCCGGCCGCGAGGCTGACGTGGGTCGGCGGTCGTGACGCCGGGCGGCTGCCGACGCGTCTGGCGGCGGCGCGACTTGCGGGAGGCACCCATCGCGGCCGCGGCCTTGCGCTCCTCCACCGCCGGCGCGTCGCGCTCCTCGCTCCCGCACCACGGGCAGACTGCGAGGTCCCTGGCCGACCAGCCGCCACAGTGACCGCAGGGCTGCGCGAGCCAGGTCGAGCACGCAGGGCAGCGCAGCCAGTCGGGGTCGATCCTGGCGTCGCAGCCGGGACAGGTGCCGGGATCCGCATCGAGCTGCGCCACGAGCTCCTGCACGAGCCGGCGCGAGCGGCCCTGCGCCGCGGTGTGCTGCGGTCGCGCCAGGACGTAGACGCCGAGCGACAGGGGCACGAGGAGCGGCGAGGACAGGACGATCCAGCCCGCTGCAGCCATGCCGAGGATGGACGAACCGGTGCGCCAGGAGGCGTCGCGGTAGGCCCACCACGCGGCGGCAACCCACAGGGCGCCGACGGTCGCGGCGACGGCCAGGCCGATGGCGGGAAAGATCGGATTGTCGAGCACCTGGTTGAGGATGTCGGTCATGGTGGGGTCAGTGTGGAGACGACCCCTCACCGCGATACCTGCGCCGCTGGGTCCTTGGTTGCAGGTTCGTGACGCCGCTGTTGGCCGGTTGCGGCATCGCAGGGACGCGATCCGCGCTTCCCGTCTGACAGCCGGTGGACAGCCCGGAGCGTGCGGCTCAGGGCTCGCGGGCAGGGGTGCGGCGTCCGCCGCCTCGGTCGCCCACGGAACCGGCCGGCCGCCTTGCAGCGCCGGGTGTTCGGCTCGCATGGCGCAGCAGGCGCAACAGGTCGAGCTCCTCATCGCGTGTGGGCGGCCCGTCGACCTGCGCGGTCGCTCGCGGGCCCGGTCCGACGGCCGAACCATCCGCCTCGAACGCCTCCACAAGGCCGGGGTGCACGTAGCTCGCCCGAGTCACGGCGAGGGTGTTCCCGAGCTCCTCGGCCGTGTGCCGAAGCGCCTCGAGCAGGGCCCTGCGCCCCCGCGCGCCGGAGTCGGTGCCGACCCCCGCGCGCATGGCCCGGTAGGCAGCAACGGTTGCGGTCCAGGTCCGGAAATCCTTGGCGCTGAAGGCGGGATTGCCGGCCGCGTCACGGATGTACTCGTTCACGTCCTCGGAGGCGATTGGCCGCACCTCGCCTGCCTCGTCCTCGTACTGGAAGAGCTCCTGCCCAGGCAGCTCCTGGCAGCGTCGGACAACGGATGCGAGCCGACGATCGATGACGGTGCGCTGCTCGGTCCGGCCGCCCTTTCCCCGGAACCGCAGGCGGATGGTCGAGCCGGAGATGCGGGCATGCCGGTCGCGGAGCGTCGAGAGGCCGAACGACTTGTTGAGCGCCGCGTATTCGGGATTGCCGACACGCAGGCTGGTGAGCTCGAGCAGGGCGACGACCGCGGCGAGGACCTTCTCGCGGGGCAGGCCGCGTCGGCCCAGGTCGGCGCGGACGCGTCGCCGGATCCGAGGGAGGGTCTCGCCGAACTCGACCACCCGGTCGAACTTGCCCGCGTCGCGACGTCGCCGGAACGCCGCGTGATAGCGGTATTGGCGCCGGCCGGCGGCATCGCGACCCGTGGCCTGGATGTGTCCCTTCGGATCCGGGCTGATCCAGACCTCGGTCCAGGCGGGCGGAATGGCGATGGCCCGGATCCGTGCGAGGGTCTGCTCGCCGCGCACGCGGCGCCCGGTGGGCGTCAGGTAGCTGAAGCCGCGACCGGCCCTGTGGCGTTCGATGCCGGGACTGTCCACACGCACGTACCGGAGTCCGCTCGCGCGGGCGTCCCGGCGCGCGGCCCGGGCAGCCGGCAACGGCGCCGGCTGGTCCGTCAGGAGCGGTCGCGCCGACGGCTGCCGACGGCCTTGCCGGAGCTGCCGCTCCACGAACGGGTGAAGATGCTGATCGACCGGCCCGGCCGTTTCGGCGCGGGCCTGGTCGGCGACGGCCTGGCGGGTGCGGGCTGGTCGACCGGCGCGGGCTGGTCGGCCGGCGCGGGTTGGTCGGCCGGCGCGGGCTGCCCGTTCGCAGCGGGTGCGATTGCGGCCGACGGCACCGCGGACGGCGAGGTCGCGGCCTCCTCCGGCGTCGCGGCCTTCTCCGGCGTCGGGGTGTGCCCCGGGCCGACGGCGATCGGTGGTCGCTCCTGTCGCTTCGATGCGTCGCCTGGTTCCTCGGCGATCGATTTCGCGGCACCCGGCGTCGTGCCGACTGCCGCCACGGGCGCGGTCTCAGCTTCGGGCGTTTCCTCCGGCTCGGCGACCATCACGTCGACGACCGCGGCCTGGAGCACGGCCACGGCAGCCGAGTCCGCCTCGGCGGTCCGCGTATCGGCGGCCGTGACGGCCTCTCGGGCCGCCGATCGCTCGGCCTCGCGCGGCTCCACCCTCATCGCGGGGATGGTGGTCTCGTCTTCGACCGGGCCCGGCTGGGCCGTTTCCGCCTCGACGCGCTCGGCCGCGGGCTGCTCCTCGGCCATGGCTGCAGGCTCCTCGGCCATGGCTTCGGGCTCTTGGGCCATCGCTTCGGGCTCTTGGGCTATCGCTTCGGGCTCTTGGGCCATCGATTTGGGCTCCGCGGCGATCGCTTCGAGCTGCTCGCCCGCGCCCTCGGGCTCCGCGGCGAAGGCTGCGGGCTCTTCGCCAATCGCTTCACGCCCGGCGGAGATGGCTTCGGGCTCCTCGGCCAGCGCCTCGGGCGCCGCAGGGATCGGTTCGGGCTCGGTGGCGATCGCTTCCGGCTCCACGGCCATCGGTTCGGGCGCAGGAGTCGCTTCTGGCTCCGCGGCGATCGCTTCGGCCTCGGGAGCGATCGCTTCGACCTGCTCGACAATCGCAGCAGGCTCCTCCGCCATCGCGGCACGAGCCACAATCGCTTCGGGCTCTCCGGCAGTCGGCTCGGGCTCTCCGGCAGTCGCGTGGGGCACGGCCATCGCTTGGGGAACGGCCTCGGGCTCTTCGGCCATCGCTTCGGGCGCGGCCTCGGGCTCCTCGGCCATCGCTTCGGGCTCGGCCGCCATCTCGGCCTCGATGGGTTCGCCGGCGGGCGCGACGGCGTCAGCCTCCTGCGGCAACTCGGCATCCGAGGGTTCGGTGACCTCGGACGGCAGCTGGACGGCCAGCGCCTCCTCGACCTCGGCCGCGTCGGGGGCGCGCTCACGTCCGCCTTCCTCTCGCGCCGCTGCCTCGATCATCCGGACGTAGAGCTCCTCGTACCGGTCCGCCATGCGCGCGGCCGAGAAGCGCTCGATGACCCGCTCCCGGATCTCGCGCCGGTCGAGCGCGCCCAGGCGATCGGCGAAGAACGCCATCGCGAGCGCGTCGTCGCCGAAGAACCCATCGACGCCCTCGCGGATGATCTCGGGCAGCGCTCCGACGCGGCGGGCCAGCACGGGCGTGCCGCAGGCCAGCGACTCGATGCTGACCAGGCCGAACGGTTCGGGCCAGGCCCCCGGCATGAGCGTCGCGTAGCTCTCGGCGAAGAGCCGGTCGCGCTCGGCCGGCTGCAGCTCGCCGAGGTACTCGACCGAGCGACCGGCCCGCTGCAGCGCCGGCCGGAACACCGATTCGTAGTAGTCGCGCTGGCG
>DATJGH010000006.1:0-23997 GCA_035495215.1 Patescibacteria group bacterium | reverse complement strand
GTCGTCACCGCCGAAGCGGGTCGCCTCGGCCTGCCTCCGGTCATCGCCATCGCCGACGGGACGGGCGGGATTGCGGTCCGGCTGCCCGAAGGCGCCGAGCGGCCGAGTCGCGGGACCATCGTGCTCGTCAAGGGTTCGATCACGGATCCATACGGACAGCTCGAGCTCCGGCCCGAGGCCACCGGCTACGCCGTGACGGGACGTGGCAGCCTGCCCACCGCCCTGCGGCTGACCGCGGCGCAGCTCGGCGAGGCCACGGAGGGCCGGCTTGCCGAGCTGGTGGGCACCGTGGCCGGGACGCCGCGGAAAGGCACCAGCGGCGATCTCACGATCGACCTCGTCGATGCGGCCGGAACGTCGTTCCATGTCCTCGCCGACGGCTCCAGCGGCGTCAACGCCGCGGACCTCGTCAGGGACCGCGGCTACCGCCTCACCGGGATCGTCGGGCAGCGGGCGTCGCGCAAGGGCGCGCTGGATGGCTACCGCCTGTACGTCCGCGATCGCGCCGACATCATCGCCGCGGCAACAGGCAGCGGGGCCGGCGCGAGCGCGTCGCCGGGTTCCAGCGGCGGAGCGGTCCCCGTCTCGACCGCCCTCGCCGTGCCCGACGGCACGCGGGTGACCATCGAGGCGACCGTGACGGCGGGGGCGAGCCTCCTCGACACCGGTGGGCGTCGAATCGTCGTCCAGGATCGAAGCGGGGCCATCGAGGTCCTCCTGCCGACCGGGACCGAGGCGCCCGCCATCGGCGCGCGACTCCGGGTCAGCGGGACGACCGGCCTGGCCTGGGGCGCGCCGCGCCTCGCTGCCGCGGAGATCACGAAGCTCGGCACCGGCGCGGGCATCCAGCCGCTCTCGCTGCGGCGCGCCCCAGGCGAACGGGACGAGTGGCTGCTCGTCCGGCTGTCGGGGACGATTGCCAAGGTCACGCGCATCGGGGAGCGCTGGCGGGCCGACCTGACGCTGGCGGACGGTACCGCCGCCCTCATCCAGGGCCAGTCGGGCGCCGGGATCCCGTCGACTGCGATCGGCGCCGGAAGACGGGTCACGGTCACCGGGATCGTTCGTCGGCCGTACCCGACCGCGAGCGACCGGCGTTTCGGGGTCCTGCCTCGGAACGCGTCGGACATCGAGGTCCTCGGGGGCGGCAGCGGGGCCGGTGGGGGCGGAGGCTCGGGGACCTCTGGCGGCGGGCAGGGGCCTGCAGGGGACTCGAGCACCGCGGGGGGTGCGGCGGCGATCACTCCGGACACGGACCTCGCGACGCTGGCCGACGTCGTCGGGGAGCGCGTGAAGGTCGGGGGCCTCATCGCCCGGACCGCCGACGATGGCTTCGATCTGGATGACGGCACAGCCCTCGCCCGTGTCCAGCTCCGGGGCGACATGCGCGCGCTGCTGCCCCATCTCCGCCAGGGCGAGGCTGTCGCCGCGACCGGTGTCGTCCAGCTTGTCGACGGCGCGCCAGCTGTCGTCGTCGACGACGAAGGCGAGCTCGTTCGAGTCGGCACCCTGGGCGAGGGCCTGCCGATCGGGGACGCGGCCTCGCCGGTCGCCAGCATGGCCCCGGGCCGACCCGTCACGGCCGACTCGAGCGGCCTCTTCGGCGGCCCCGGCCCGCTGAGCCTGTTCGCGCTGGCGAGCCTCACCGGCCTGTCCGTCCTGGCGACGGTTCTGCGGAGGCGGCTCCTTCGGCGCCGCCTCCGCGTCGCCCTGGTGGACCGGCTCACTGCCCTGCCGGTCCGCCGGTGGGCGCGCGGCAACCGCGATTCGAGCGTGGCGGCCGGCCAATCCGAGCACGAATCGGCTTGACGCTCGTTCGAAGCCACGCCTACGCTTCCGCGAGTTCCGCTACCTGCGGAAGCGCGAGGAGGAGAACGGGCTCTTGCCGAACGCGGACCACCGCGTCGCGCTCCCCACTGGGGAGCGGCAGTACCACATCGATCTCGGCCCCGGCGAACTGGCCGAGTACATCCTCCTCCCCGGCGACCCTGACCGCACCCCCAAGATCGCCCGGCTGCTCGACGACATCGAGCTCGAGCGCCGCCATCGCGAGTTCGCCACGGTCACCGGTACCTACCACGGCCTCCGGGTGTCCATCGTCTCGACGGGCATCGGAACCGACAACGTCGAGATCACGATCGCCGAGATCCTCGCGATCACGGAACGACCGACGTTCATCCGCGTCGGTTCATGCGGCGGCCTCCAGCCCGAGATGGCGCTCGGGGATCTCACGATCTCCACCGGCGCCGTTCGGCTCGAGACCACCACGAGCTGGTTCGTCCACGACGGCTATCCCGCCGTGGCCGACTACGAAGCGGTCATCGCTCTGATCGAGGCCGCTGAACGGAAGGGCAAGCGCTATCACGTGGGCGTAACGGCCACCGCGCCGGGCTTCTTCGGCGCGCAGGGCCGCCCGATCCCGCAGCTTCCCATCCGGTACCCTGACCTCGCCGAGGACATGGCGCGCCAGCGCGTCATGAACTTCGAGATGGAAGCCTCGGCGTTGCTCGTTCTCGCGGGTCTGGCGCGATGTCGGGCCGGGGTCGTGTGCGCGGTCTTCGCGCAGCGCACCACGGGGGACTTCGTGACAGGGGCCGCAAAGGACGCGGCGGAGCTCGCCTGCGTGGAGACGGGGCTGGAGAGCCTGCTGATCCTCGCCGACATGGACCGCCGCAAGCAGGCAGCGGCGACGGATCGCTGGCGACCGTCGCTCGGACTCTGAGCGCAGCGTGACTCCGGGCACCGAGCCCGGGGCACATCGGGAGCTCTGGGAGGACTCGAACCCATGGCGATGGCCTACTGCGTCAAGGACAAGATGAAGGTCGAGGTCATGAATCCTCAGACCATCACGATGAAGAACGGCAAGAAGGCGCTCCAGGGCACCTGTCCCAAGTGCGGGACCAAGGTGTTCAAGATCGGCGGCTAGCCACTCCTCATCTGGCACATCGGACCCCCGCCGGGCCAACCGGCGGGGGTCTTTGGTTTCATTCGACCCTTCGGGGTGCGCCGGCACGCTTGGGTAGAATCGCCACGGAACGTCCGTGACCGTGCATGCCCCGGACAACGAACACCCTGATCGCGAGGTCCGCCCTGTCCTCCCAGCCCGTCATCGCAGTCGATCTCGGCGGCACGCAGATCCGCGCCGCGGTCGTGCTGCCCGATGGGACGCGACTCGCGCGGGTCGACCACCGCACGCCGAAGGAGCAGGGCCCGGAGGCCGTCGTCGCCGACTGTCGCCAGGCGGCGCGGACCGCGCGCGACGGCGTCCCACGTGCTGTCGCCGATGCGATCGCGGGGGTCGGTGTGTCCTCGCCGGGCCCGGTCGATCCGCGCACGGGGGTTGTCGTCGAGCCGCCCAACCTCGGTCCGCGCTTCCGCGACATCCCGCTCGCTCGTGAGCTGTCCGATGCCCTCGGGCTGCCCGCCTTCCTGGATCGAGACACGAATGTCGCCGCCCTCGGCGAGCGCGCCTTCGGCGCCGCGCAGGGCGAGGACGACTTCATCTACCTCACGGTCTCGACCGGGGTCGGCGGCGCCATCGTGACCGGCGGCGAGCTTCTGCATGGCCCGGACGGCCTGGCCGGCGAGCTCGGCCACGTTCCGGTGAGCTTCGATGGCCCGCGCTGCGGCTGCGGCGGCATCGGCCACGTCGAGGCGTACGCCAGCGGCGCCGGGCTGGCGAAGCTCGCCCAGGCCGCGGTGGACCGCGGCGAGTCACCGTTCCTCGAAGCGCGGGCGCGCGAGATCGGGGCGGAGCAGCTGTCCGCGGTCGACGTGTCCGCCGGCGAGCATGCCGGCGATCCGGCCTGCACCGAGCTGATGACCCGCGCCCGGCGGGCCGTCGCGGTGGGCTGCGTCGGCTACGTGAACGCGTTCAACCCGCACCGCATCGTCATCGGCGGCTCGATCGCCGAGGCGGAGGGCGAGCGCCTCCTCGGCCTGATCCGGAGGACAATCAGGGAAGAGGGCTTCAAGTCCCTCGCGCGGCACGTGACCGTCGTTCCGGCCGGCCTCGGCGGCGACGTCTCGCTCGCCGGCGCCCAACCACTCGTCATGAGCAGACTGCAGGGCGTCGCGCCCGTCATCCCGGCAACACCACGGCGATCGGCCCGGCCGGTCGCGGTCCCAGGAGGTACCCGCACATGACCGTCAGAGTCGGCATCAACGGCTTCGGCCGCATCGGCCGCCAGTCCCTCAAGGCCATCCTCGAGCGTGCCCCCGACATCGAGGTCGTGGCCGTCAACGACCTGGTCGAGACCAGCCTCAACGCGCTGCTCTTCAAGCACGACTCGACGTACGGCGCCTACCCCGGCACCGTCGACCACACCGACGACGCGCTGATCATCGACGGGCGCGAGATCAAGGTGCTCAAGGAGAAGGACCCGGCCGCCCTGCCATGGCGCGACCTGGGCGTCGAGATCGTCCTCGAGTCGACCGGGCTCTTCACCGACGCCGAGAAGGCCGGCGCGCACATCACCGCGGGCGCCCGCAAGGTGATCATCAGCGCGCCCGCCAAGGGCGAGGACATCACGATCGTCCTCGGGGTCAACGAGGACAGGTACGACCCGGAGCGGCACAACATCATCAGCAACGCCAGCTGCACCACGAACTGCCTCGCCCCGGCCGCGAAGGTGGTCCACGACACGTTCGGCATCGAGCGTGGGCTGATGAACACCATCCACAGCTACACGAACGACCAGCGGATCCTCGACGTGGCCCACAAGGACCCACGCCGGGCGCGCGCCGCCGGCCAGAACATCATCCCGACCACGACCGGCGCGGCGAAGGCGCTGGCCCTCGTGATCCCCGACCTCAAGGGCAAGTTCGACGGCTTCAGCCTGCGCGTGCCGACGCCCACGGTGAGCGTCGTGGACTTCACCGCCGACGTCTCGCGCTCGACCACCGCCGAGGAGATCAACGACGCGTTCCGCGCCGCCGCCTCGGGCCCGATGAAGGGCATCCTGGGCGTGTCGGACGAGCCGCTCGTCTCGTCGGACTTCCGGGGCGACTCGCGCTCCTCCATCATCGACTCGGCGAGCACGATGGTGCTGGGCGGCACGATGGTCAAGGTCATCGCCTGGTACGACAACGAGTGGGGCTACAGCTGCCGCTGCGCCGACCTCCTGGCGCTCGTGGCCGCGAAGCTTCCCGCCAGCGCCGGTACCGCCGCCTGACGGCGGCAGCAGCGCAGCGGAGCGGCCCATGGACAAGCTGACCATTCGCGACGTCGACGTTGCCGGCAAGCGCGTCTTCGTTCGCGTCGACTTCAACGTCCCGCTGGAGGATGGCAAGGTCACGGACGACTCGCGCGTTCGTGCCGCAATCCCGACCATCCACTACCTCCTCACCCACGGCGCCCGGGTGATCCTCGCGAGCCACCTCGGCCGGCCCGACGGCAAGGTCCAGGACGGCCTCCGCCTGCGTCCCGTCGCGGAGCGGCTGTCGCAGCTCCTCGGCCGGAACGTGCCGGTGACCGGCGACGCCCTCGGGATCGGCACGGTCGACGCGGTCAAGCGGCTGCGCAACGGCGAGCTCCTCCTCCTCGAGAACCTCCGGTTCCACGCCGAGGAGGAGAAGAACGACCCGGGCTTCGCCCGCCAGCTGGCCGACTACGCCGAGATCTACGTGAACGACGCGTTCGGCACGGCCCACCGCGCCCACGCCAGCACGGTCGGCGTCGCCCAGATCCTGCCCGCTTACGCCGGCTTCCTCATGGAGCGCGAGATCGCGATGCTCTCGCGGCTGCTCGAGGACCCTGCCCGGCCGTTCGCGGCGATCGTCGGCGGGGCCAAGGTCTCGGGCAAGCTCAAGGTCCTCGAGAACCTGATGGCCAAGGTGAACGTGCTGGTGCTCGGCGGCGGGATGGCCAACACCTTCCTGCTGGCCCAGGGCAAGACCGTCGGCAAGAGCCTGGCCGAGCACGACATGGTCGAGGAGGCCCGCCGGGTGCTCAGCCTCGCCGAGAAGAAGAAGGTCCGCGTGATCCTGCCGGTCGACGTCGTGGTCGCCAAGGAGGTCACCCGGGGCACCGAGTACAAGACGATCCCGGCCGAGAAGATCCCCGCGTCGTGGCACATCGTCGACGTCGGCAAGACGACGCTCGAGCAGATGGAGGACGTCCTCGCCGACGCCCGGACCGTGTTCTGGAACGGCCCGCTGGGCGTCTTCGAGATCCCCTCGTTCGCCTTCGGGACGCGCGCCATCGCGCGGTTCCTCGCGACCCGCGCCGACGCCGGCGCGACGGTGGTGGTGGGCGGCGGCGACTCGGTCGCGGCCATCCAGCAGCAGGGCCTGGCGGAGCGGTTCACCCATATCTCGACCGGCGGCGGCGCCTCGCTCGAGTTCCTCGAGGGGCGCGAGCTGCCGGGCGTGGCCGTGCTGCTCGACCGGCCCGAGCCGGCGTCCCCGGCGAAGAAGTCGAAGCCGAAGGCGGCCCGCACGACCGCCGCCAAGGCCGGCGCCAGGGCGAGGGCATGACGGACACGCGCATCGAGCGCGTCCACGGGCGCGAAATCCTCGACTCCCGCGGCAACCCGACCGTCGAGGTCGACATCGTCCTGCGGGACGGCACGCTCGGGCGAGCCGCCATCCCTTCCGGCGCCAGCACCGGGGCGAACGAGGCGGTCGAGCTCCGCGATGGCGACAAGCGGCGCTTCGGCGGCAAGGGTGTGCTCCGCGCGGTCGAGGCCGTCGACGGCGAGATCGCCGCTGCGCTCCGTGGCGCCGATGCCACCGACCAGGCGGCGATCGACAGGGCGCTCATCGAGCTCGACGGCACACCCAACAAGGGGCGTCTCGGCGCCAACGCCATCCTCGGCGCCTCGCTCGCGGCCGCCCATGCGGCAGCCTCGACCGCCGGCCAGCCGCTGTATCGCTACCTCGGCGGCGGGGCCGCGGCCATCCTGCCCGTGCCCTGCTTCAACATCCTCAACGGCGGCAAGCACGCCGTCGACTCCACCGATTTCCAGGAGTTCATGGTCGCGCCGGTCGGTGCGGCCACCTTCGCCGAGGCACTCCGCGCGGGAGCGGAGGTGTTCGCCGCCCTGCGCGCGATCCTGCACGACGAGGGCCACGCCACCGGCCAGGGCGACGAGGGTGGCTTCGCCCCGAGCCTGCCCTCGAACGAGGCGGCGATCGAGGTGATCCTGCGGGCAATCGAACGCGCCGGGTACCGGCCGGGCGAGGACGTCGCGTTGGCGCTCGACCCGGCGACGAGCTCCATCCTGGTCGAGGGCACCGGCGACCATGGCGTTCCCGGTCGCTACCGGCTCGCGACGGAGGAACGGACGCTCGAGACGGACGAGCTGATCGACCTCTGGGCCGGCTGGATCGAGCGCTACCCGATCGTGTCGCTCGAGGACGGCCTGGGCGAGGCCGACTGGCCGGGCTGGCGCTCGCTGACCTCGCGTCTCGGTGACCGCGTCCAGCTCGTCGGCGACGACCTGTTCGTCACCAACCCCGTGTTCATCCAGCGCGGGATCGACGAGCACGCCGCGAACGCGGTCCTGATCAAGCTCAACCAGATCGGCACGCTCACCGAGACGATGGGCGCCATCTCGATGGCTCGGGCGGCCGGCTGGGGCGCGATGATCAGCCACCGCTCCGGTGAGACCGAGGACACGACCATCGCCGACCTCGCGGTCGCGATGGGCACGGGCCAGCTGAAGTCAGGTGCACCGTCCCGCTCGGAGCGTGTCGCCAAGTACAACCGCCTGCTCCGGATCGAGGAGGAGCTCGGCGGTGCGGCGCGCTACGCCGGCCGATCCGCCTTCGTGTCCGCAGCGGCGGCGGGAGCACGTTGAGTCGAATCGTGGATCGGGGTGCCGTGGTCGCGGCGTACGTGGGCATCGGCGTGGCCGTGACCATGGCCATCGGCTTCCTGCTCGTGATCCCGATCGAGCCGATCTACGTGCTGCTGTCGTTCCCGGCTGGAATGTTGATCGGCTACTACGCGAACGCCCGGGCGGGACGCGCGCGTGGCGCCTGGCGTCGGATCGTGCCGAACTCCCTCCTCGCGGGCGCGGTGACGGGGCTGACCTTCGCGGCGCTACTGCTCGGGACGAGAGCCCTGTTCTTCTTCGGCGACTCGGGCTACCCGGACTTCAACCGCACCGACGACACCGGCGCCTCGGTTGGCATGACCTGCCACGCCGGCGCCGACTGCGTCTACCAGCGCTACCTGATGCGGGATGCCGGAGCGCTGTCCGCGGCGGGGGTCGCCGATGCCGCCGCGTTCTCGGACGTGTACTGGGCGCGCCAATGGTCGACCGCCGAGTTTCTCGTCGTCTCGACGACCACCGCGGCGTTGCTTGGCGGCGTCCTGTTCGCGATTGCCGGGCCTCGCGGCGGCGCTGTCGCTTCCCGGAGTGCCGCCCTCGCCTGAAGCCAAATCCCGGGCGGCGGCCCGCGGCTACGTGAGGCCGATCGTGCCGCGAGGAAGAAGATTGTGCCATTGGGCCCGCGGGCCCACCCGTACCAGTTGCGAGCGTCGTGCCAAGCGGCGCTCCGATCGGGAGGGGCATGGACGCCGACCTGGTGATTCGGGCGCAGCGCGGTGACGAAGAGGCCTTTGCGAGCCTCGCCGTGGCCGTGGGCGACCGACTCCATGCCCTGTCGCACAGGATCCTGCGCGACATCGAGCTTGCCGAGGACGCGACGCAGCAGGCGCTGCTCGCCATCTGGCAGGACCTCCCGACCCTTCGCGATCCCGCGCGCTTTGACGCGTGGTCGTACCGGCTCCTCGTGCGTGCCTGCTACGCCGAGGGGCGGCGCACCCGCCAGTGGTCGCCGAACTTCCGACTCCTGCCGGCTGACGAGCCGACCGGGTCGGATGGAATGAGCTCGGTCGTTGATCGCGACCAGCTCGAGCGCGGCTTCCGCCGGCTTTCCATTGACCATCGAGCGGTAGTGGTGCTGCACCACTACCTCGACCTGCCGCTCGAGACGGTCGCCGACGTGCTCGGTGTCCCGATCGGGACGGTGAGATCCCGACTACTTCACGCGATGCGCGGGCTCCGCGCGGCGCTCGATGCCGACGCCCGACCTGCTGCGCAGGAGGCGACCCGATGAGCACCGATCGAGACACCACGCGCATCGTTCGGTCGTGGTTGGAGGAGGGCGCCACGGCGCTCCCGGACCGCGTCCTGGATTCCGTGCTCGACCAAGTCCCCGCGACCCGACAGCGCCGTTCCTGGTGGCCGGCGTGGAGGTTCGCTCCCATGAATGCCTCTACAAAGCTGGCGATTGCCGCCGCGGCCGTCGCGGTCGTTGCGGTCGTCGGATACAACCTCTTGCCAAATCGCGGTGGCAACATCGGCGGCCCACCGACTGCTGCTCCTACCTCCAGCCCGACAGCGCCGCCTGAGATCCGGACGGGAGCCCTCGCTGCGGGCACCTACACCGTGACGTCCTTCACGGCCACACCATTCACCCTGGTCGTGCCAGCGGGCTGGGCCCTCGATGGTGACGGCTTCATCGCCAAGGGCGACTATCGCCGCGGCACCGGCGTGGGCTTCGGCACGTGGGTCGTCGACCATGTCTATGGGGATTCGTGCAAGGCTCCGAGGAATATGGTGCCCGTCAATACGAGCGCCGAGCTCCTGACCGCCTTCGGACAGCAGACAGGCCACGGCACGGTCGGGCCCACCGAACGGCCGCTTGGTGGCCTCACCGCGACGTGGTTCGAGTTCTCGGTCCCCGCCGATTTCGACCTCACGACGTGCGACGGCGAGATCATCCGGCTCTGGCCCGGGACCGGTGGCGATGACAACAGTGGCGAGCCGATCCTGGCGGCCGGGCAGACCGACACCATCTATGTCCTCGCGGATGGTGCGCGGACCACCGTCCTCGTCGCCATCCAACACGTCGGCTCAACCGAGGGCGACGTGGTCGAGCTCCGGGCAATCCTGAATTCCATCGAGTTCCAGCGCTGACCGGTCGGCGGCGCCAATGCCGGCTCGGTCCGCTACCCTCCCGGCACCATGACGCCGGCGCGAGCCAAGGCTCCGCCGGCGTCGTTGATTCCCTGTCGAGACGCGGCCGGGTCGCGCTCGAGGCTACTTCTTCGCGGAAGTCGCCTTCCTGGGAGCGGTCTTCGCGGCTGCCTTGGCCGATGCCGCCTTGGCCTTTGTGGCGGTGCCGGCCTTTTTCGCGGCGGGCTTCGCCGTTGCAGCTGGCGGGGTTGCCTTTGCGGAGGTCTTCGGTGCCGCGGAAGCGGTGGCCTCGGCGCGGGTCGTTCGATGCAGGGCCGCGCGGGCCTTGCCGGCGGCGGTCTGGGCGCCCTTGGCCTTGTCGGCCTTGCCCGCGGCGATGCGCTGCTTGGCGGCCTTCTGGGCCTGCGCCTTGCCGACCGTCTTCGCCTTGCCCTTGGCGACGACGCTGGTCCCGGCGAGGAGGTCGTTGACCCGCAGCGCGAGGCGGGACTTCCGCCGTGCCGCGGCATTCCGGTGGATGGCGCCCGTCTTGGCCGCGCGATCGAGCGCGCTCATCGCCTCGGCGAGGGCTGCCTGCGGGTCCTGATCACCCGGGCTCGTCGCAACCTCGACGGCGTTGCGGACCATCGTCTTGGCCGCGGCGCGGCGCGGCCCGAGGACCTCGTGACGTCGCTCGGAGCTGCGGACGCGCTTCAACCCGGACGGGGAGCGGGCGCCGGTCCATTTGCGGGGCGTTCTGGCCAAGTCGATGCAACCTCTTCGGATCGATGGATCGAGTCAACGGTTCGCGGGCGCGGATCGGGCGCCGGGCGCGAGGCCGGATGGTAGCAGAGGCGCCAACCAGAGGCGCCGGATCGGGCGAGAATGTGCACATGGCCGGGACCGACGCCGTACGCCGTCAGCTGATCGAGCTGCTCGAGGCGAAGGGCGCGCACATGCCCTTCGAGGCAGCCGTCGCCGACTTCCCGACGGCGGCGATCAACCGGCCGCTGGCTGACCTGCCCGGCTATACGCCATGGCACCTGCTCGACCACATCCGGTATGCCCAGTGGGACATCCTCGACTACATCCGGAACCGCGACTACCTCGAGTCCACGTGGCCGGACAACTACTGGCCGGCGCTCGAGGCCGCGGCGACACGCGAGCAGTTCGACGAGACCATCGCGACCTTCCACCGCGACCGTGATGCCCTGCGCGACATCGTCGCGGACCCGGCGACGGACCTGTTCGCGGTGATCCCCGGCACGCCCGGCCACACGATCTTCCGCGAGATCCGGGTCGTCGGTGCCCATAACGCCTACCACATCGGCGAGTTCGCGATCCTGCGCCAGGTCATGGGCACCTGGCCCGCCAGGCGTGAGGGCTGACGGCCATACCCGGCGCCTGAGCGCCTGTCACACTCCGCGCTCCAATGGTGGCGATCCTCGGCGGCCTCGGCGCCGCCCTGTCCTGGGCCATCGCCACCCTCGCGTCATCGCGCTCGAGCCGGATGATCGGCCCGATGTCCGTGCTCGGCTGGGTCATGGCCGTCGGCTGGCTGGCCGCGATCGGCCCCGCGCTGCTCTCTCGTCCAGTCCCGCTCGACCTCCCGAAGGTCGCCGGGCTCGTGGCGACAGGGCTATCGCACAACATCGGCCTGCTGCTGGCATACCGGGCGCTGTCGATCGGACGCGTCTCGATCGTTGCGCCCATCACCTCGACCGAGGGCGGCGGGGCCGCACTCCTGGCCGTCGCCCTCGGCGAGAGCCTCGCCGGCACGACAGCCGTGGTCCTCGCCATCATCGCGCTTGGCGTCGTGCTTGCGGCGGCCGAACGATCCGCCGATCCGGCCTCGGGCCCGCGGCTCGACCCCGGCCGCAACCGCCAGGCGGCCCTCTACGCGCTGGCTGCGGCGGCGACCTTCTCCATCGGCCTGGTGCTCGCCGGCCGGCTCGGAGCAGGTGGCATGCCACCGGCATGGGTGATGATCGCCTCGCGGACGGTCGGGCTCACGGTCATCGTGCTGCCGCTGGTCGTCACGCGGCGCTTCCGGCTGACCCGCCGCGCGCTGCCGCTCGTCGTCGTTGCAGGGCTGCTCGAGGTCTTCGGTGGCGGCGTCTACGTCGTTGCCGCCAGCGAGAACATCGCCATCGCGGCGGTCGTCTCGTCGCAGTTCGCCGCCATCGCGGCCATCGGCGGGTTCTTCCTGTTCGGGGAGCGCCTGCAACGACTGCAGCTCGTGGGCGTCGTTGTCATCGTCCTCGGCGTGACGATCCTCGCCGCGCTGCCGGGCTGACCGAGCGCGCGCCCTGACCGGCGGCTTCTAGACTCCCGCCTCGTGACCATCCCGCGGGAGCGCCTGCGCAACTTCTCGATCATCGCCCACATCGACCATGGCAAGTCGACGCTGGCCGATCGACTGCTCGAGCTGACGCACGCCATCGACCCGCGCCAGATGACGAGCCAGGTCCTCGACTCGATGGACCTCGAGCGCGAGAAGGGCATCACGATCAAGGCGCGCGCCGTCCGGCTCGAGTACACGGCCAGGGACGGCCTGACGTATGGCCTGAACCTTATCGACACCCCGGGCCACGTCGACTTCAGCTACGAGGTCAGCCACAGCCTCCAGGCGTGCGAGGGCGCGATCCTGGTCGTCGACGCCGCCCAGGGCATCGAGGCACAGACCCTGGCGAACGTCCACCTCGCGCTGCGCGCGGGCCTCACGATCGTCCCGGTCGTCAACAAGATCGACCTGCCCTCGGCCCAGCCCGAGGTCGTGATGGATGAGCTCGAGAACGCGCTGGCGATCCCGCGCGAGGAGGTGCTCCTCGTGTCGGCCAAGGAGGGCACCGGCGTGCCCGACGTGCTCGAGGCCATCGTCGAGCGAATCCCGGCGCCGAAGGGGGACGCGGCAGCGCCACTCCAGGCGCTCGTGTTCGACAGCCACTACGACCCGTACAAGGGCGTCGTCGTCTACGTCCGCCTCGCGGCCGGCACGCTCCACGACCACGACGAGGTGCGGCTCATGGCTTCCGGGGCCGAGGCCGAGCTGCTCGAGCTGGGCGTGTTCCGACCCCAGCTCGTGCCGGTCGACCAGCTCACCGCCGGCGAGGTGGGCTACGTGGCCACCGGCCTCAAGAACGTTCGCGAGGCGCAGGTCGGCGACACGATCACCTCGGTTGCGCGACCCGCCGCGGAACCGCTCCCCGGGTACCAGTCGGCCAGGAGCCTCGTGTTCGCCGGCATCTACCCGGTGAGCGGCGAGGACTACCCGCTGCTCCGCGACGCGATCGAGAAGCTGCACCTCAACGACGCGTCGTTCACGTTCGAGCCGGAGAGCTCGATCGCGCTCGGCTTCGGGTTCCGCTGCGGCTTCCTCGGACTGCTGCACATGGAGATCGTCCAGGAGCGCCTCGAGCGCGAGTTCGCGCTCGAGCTCATCGCCTCGGCACCGTCCGTCGAGTATGAGGTCGTGCGGACCAACAACCGTGGCACGGTCACCGTCGACAATCCGGCCAAGCTGCCGCCCGTCCAGGACATCGAGGAGATCCGCGAGCCGTGGGTCCGGCTGTCCGTGGTCACGCCGGCGACGTACATCGGCGCGCTCATGGAGCTGTCGACCAACCGACGCGGGGCGTTCGTCGACCTCGAGTACCTCGACCCGACTCGCGTCCTGATGCGCTTCGAGCTGCCGCTCGCCGAGCTGATCGTCGACTACTACGACCAGCTCAAGACGCGGACCGCGGGTTACGCCTCGATGGATTACGAGGAGATCGGCTACCGGCCGGCGAACCTCGTCCGGCTGGACGTCCTCGTCGCGGGCGAGCCCGTCGACGCCCTGTCGATGATCGTCCACCGCGAGAACGCCACGTCGCTGGGTCGAACGCTCGTCCATCGGCTCCGCCAGCTCATCCCGCGACAGATGTTCGAGGTGCCGATCCAGGCCGCCATCGGGGCCAACGTCATCGCCCGCGAAACCGTCCGAGCCATGAGCAAGAACGTGCTCGCCAAGTGTTACGGTGGCGACATCACCCGGAAGCGGAAGCTGCTCGAGAAGCAGAAGGAGGGCAAGCGCCGGATGAAGCGGGTCGGGTCGGTCGAGATCCCGCAGGAGGCGTTCCTCGCGATGCTGCGCACGGACGACGCCTGATGGAAGCAACGATCCGGGTCCTCATCGGACTCGGCCTGACGCTGCTCCTGGTGATGCTCCGGCTCGAGGCCGAGCGGTTCGGGACGGCCGAATACGACGAGCCCGTGCGCGGCCGCCGGGCATCGATCCTGCGTCGGCTTGCCTGGTACATCCTCGGCGTCGGCGGCGTGGTCGCCCTGCTGTTCGTCCACCCGACCGCCGAGCGCGACCTGTTCCTGCAGGTCGGTGACCGGTCCGGGATCATCATCGCGCTGATCATCGGCGGACTCGGCATTGCCCAGGCAGTGGGCCTCGCCTATCTCCACTACCGCCGCCTCCGCTTTCCGGACGTCGCCGCGTACCCGGGTGCGGTCGCGAACGAGGTCCTGACTGCGTTCATCGACGAGGCCGTGTTCCGTGGCGGCGTCCTCGGCTACTTCATGTGGGCGCTCACGGAGGCGAATGCGCCCGCGGGAACGGCGGCGAGTCTCGCGATCCTCGGCCAGGCAGTGGTGTACGTGCTCGCGACGCGCCTCGGGGCGCCGGGCCGCGACCGGTACATGCTCCTCCTCGCGCTGGCCATCGCGCTCGTGTGCGGCTGGGCGACGCTGCTCACCGGCGGTATCGGTGCTGCATTCCTGGGTCATGCGATCACCCGCGTCGCTGTCTTCCTGACGACCGGGCACGCCGGTCAGCCGCCGGCTCGCGGCACCGAGATCGAGGAGGTCGAGATGCGCCGGCGAATGCCCGAGGGCTGGAGCGCGGTCGACCAGGGCAGCGCCCGGGAGCAATAGCGGTGGCGGAGACGCCGACCGCCGTCGAGGCGACGCCAGACGCCGGGTCGCCGCCTGTCGCGCTGTACGTCCACGTCCCGTTCTGCGTCTCGCACTGCCCGTACTGCGACTTCGTCGTGGTCGCCGGGCGCGAGGCGCGCGGCCCCGCCAATCGGATCGCGACGTTCGTCGAGGCCCTCGAGGCCGAGCTGGCCCTTCGGGCCGACGAGCTCGATGCCCGTTGGGGCCGGCCCGGCACGCGTCCGCCGCTGGCCACGCTGTACTTCGGGGGCGGGACGCCGAGCCTGCTGCCTGCGAGGACCATCGCCGAGCTCATCGACCTCGTTCGGACGCGGTTCGGGTTGGCGCCGGACGCCGAGATCAGCCTCGAGACAAACCCCGGACCCGCCGAGCGCGGCGACGCGGCGGCGCAGCGCGACGCCGGAGTGACGCGGCTGTCGATCGGCGCGCAGTCGTTCGACGTGGCCGAGCTTCACGCCCTGGGCCGCCGCCATGCCCCCGCTGACATCGCGGCGACCGTGGCCGAAGCGCGTGCCGCCGGCATTCCGTCGGTCAGCCTTGACCTGCTGTACGACATCCCGGGCAGCTCCCTGGACACGTGGTCCCGCACGGTCGATGCCGCGCTCGCCCTCGCGCCCGACCACCTTTCCCTGTATGCGCTCACCCTCGATGATCCGGATGCCGAGGGACTGACCGGCGCGGCCGGCGATCACCTGCCGGTCCGAGCGGGTGCGCGGCGCTGGCGCGACCGGGCGCGGACCGGCCAGGACGACGACCGGGCGGCCGCGATGTACGAGCTCGCCGATGCCCGGCTCGCGGCGGACGGATTCGGCTGGTACGAGATCAGCAACTGGGCGCGACCCGGTCATCAGAGCCGCCACAACCTGGCCTACTGGCGGCGCCAGCCGTATGCGGCCGTCGGGCCTGGCGCGCACGCTTTCGACGGCGTCACCCGGCGCTGGAACGCGGCACGCCTCGACGCGTACATCGGGGCGCTGGTCCCGCGGGACGGCAGCTCCCCGCAGCCGCCACCGGGCGCCAGTGAGCGAGCCGACGGGGACATCGCGGCCTTCGAGACGGCGATGCTGGCCCTGCGCACCGCCGAGGGCTGGGCGCCGGACGGTGGGGCAGGAGCCGCGGGCGGCGCCCTCGACCCGCGCCTTGCCGAGCCGCTCGCAGCGGGCCTCCTGCGCCGCGACGCCGCGGGCCGTTTCGCCCTGACGCTCCGCGGCCGTCTCGTGGCCAACGAAGTGTTCGGCCGGCTCCTGCCGGCAACTGGCTAGGATCGCCGTCGATGACCGCGACGCAGCTGTCGACGGACGCGCCCGAACGGGAGCCGGTCATGGCCCGCACATGGACGGCGAGCCTGCTCGCGACCGCCGCCCTCGGCCTCGCGTTCGCCGGGCTCGTGCTGGGCTTCCGGCCGTCGCCCGTGCAGGCGGTCGTCGGCCAGAACATCGCGGGCTCGATTGCGACCTTCGGCCTGACGGTGCTGTTCACGGCTGTCGGGGTGATCCTGCGTCGGCGCCGGGTCGAGCATTCGGTGGGCTGGCTCCTGCTCTTCTTCGGCCTCGCCGCCGGGGTAACCTCGCTCATCTGGGGGATCACCTACATCGGCGGCCTCCCGAACGGCGACCAGGGCCTCGGTCGGGCGGTGGCCTGGATCGGCGCCGCGGTCTCGCTGCCGATGTGGACCTACCTCGTGACCTCGCTCATCGTCCGGTTCCCCTCGGGAGCGACCGAGACGCCGGCAGACGCGCGCATCCTTCGACTGGCTGCGGTTGCGAGCGCGACGTCGGGGGTGCTGGCTGCCCTGCGCCCGGGGCCGTTCCTCGTCTATCCCTCGTTCTCGAACCCGCTGGAGCTGTCCGGGACGCTCGGCAACGCCATCACGCTGCTGTCGACCGTCGCCAGCCTCGGCGCCATTGCCGTGGCCGGCGCGGGCGCGCTGAGCATGGTCGGACGCTATCGCCGGGCGGCGCAGGTGGAGCGGCTGCAGCTCCGCTGGTTCGCCTACGCCGCCGTCCTCACGCTGTCGGGCGGCGCCCTGTACCTCGCCCTGGGCGTCCTCATCGCACCAGACAACGACGCGATCCGCGAGTCGACCTACGTGATTCTCATCCTGGCCATCTACAGCCTGCCGATCGCGGTCCTGCAGGCGATCAGCCGGCACCGGCTCTACGACATCGACACGATCATCGGCCGGACGTTCGCGTACGGGGCACTGACCGCCATCCTCGCCGGCCTGTATGCCGCCTCCGTGCGGCTCTTCAACGCGTTGTTCGTCCTGTTCACCGGGCAGACCGACGAGACGGCCCTCGTGCTCTCCACGCTGGTCCTCGCGACGACGTTCACGCCGATCAAGTCACGCCTCGAGCTGGTCGCCGCGCGGCGGTTCAAGTCATCGGGTCCCGAGCTCGAGCCACCGTCGGGAAGTGCGCCCGCTGCAGTCCCCGAACTCGACGCTCGGCTCGAGGCGGCGATCCGCAGGGCGGTCGCCGACGCGCTACGGGAGCGAGATTCGGCAGGCCGGCGCGGCGCCTGAGGCCGGACGCCCGCGTTGACACTCCCGGCCCCTCGGGCTACGATGCCTGCGTACCGTTAGCACTCTGGTAGGGAGAGTGCTAACTGCGACCAATCTGAACGGGAGAACAGGGCTTGGCGCGTCGAATCCGTCGCTCCAGCGGCCCACTGGACCTTCGCGCACAGGCGATCCTCCGGGCCGTCATCGAGGAATACGTCACCACCGCGATCCCGGTCGGCAGCCAGGCGCTCGTTGACCGGTACCACCTCGGCGTGTCCAGCGCCACGGTCCGCAACATCCTCGCCGAGCTCGAGCTCGCCGGCCTTCTCGACCACCCGCACACGTCGGCCGGCCGCATCCCGACCGACGCCGGCTACCGCTGGTACGTCGAGTCGATCATCGATGCGACACCGCTGCCCCAGGTCGAGCAGCTCATGATCCGGCACCAGTTCGGCCAGGTGGAGTTCGCCAGCGAGCACTGGTTCCGCCTCGCCGCGTCCACTATCGCGTCGCTGACCCACGCCGCCGGGCTGGCCACGGCGGCCAAGCCGGCCGCGGCTCGCGTCCGCCGCGTCGACCTGGTCTCGCTCAATGACCGGATGGCGAGCCTCGTGGTCGTGCTGCGGGAGGGCGCGATCAAGCAGGCGCTGGTGTCGCTCGCGACCCCGGAGGGCCAGGCGGATCTCACCTCCGTCGCCGCGATGCTCAACGAGCTGGTCGACGGCGCGACTGCGGACATCATCGAGACCCGGCTCGCCCGGCTGGACCCGGCCAGCCCACATGCCCAGCTTCTCGCCCAGGTCGGCGAACGGATCCTGCGCGTGCTGCGCGACTACGACCGGACCGCGGTCGAGGAGGTCTTCAGCGACGGCCTGCTCAACGTCATGGGCGCCCCGGAGTTCGCCCACAGCGAGAAGCTGCGACGCGTCTTCACGGCGCTCGAGAACCGCGCGTATCTGGGCCAGCTCGTCGGCTCGGTCGCCGAGTCCGGCCGGGTGACGGTGTACATCGGCGAGGAGAACGAGGCGCCGGACATGCGCGAGGTCGCCCTCGTGCTGGCGCCCTATGGCCGTCCCGGGATCGCCGTCGGGGTCGTCGGCGTGCTGGGGCCGACGCGGCTCGCCTATCCCGAAGCCATCGGCACGGTGCGCTTCGTCTCCGGGCTCATGAACGAGCTCGTCGACCACCTCTATCACTGAGCACAGGGAACTGACAACGGACATGGAGAGAACCACCCGCGCGCAGCAGCGCGCCGCCGCGATCGACGTCTCCCCGGCCACGCTGGCCGCCGAGATCGAGCGCCTCACCCGGGAGCGCGACCTGGCCCGGCGCCAGACGGAGCTCGCGCGCGACGAGGTCGCCAGGCTCAAGGCCGGCGCCCCCGCCGCCGGTGGCACCGCCGGCGCCACCAGCGCGCCGCGCCACCACGGCGACGGCAAGGCATCGGCGAAGGCCAATGCCGAGGAGCTCGCCCGCCAGCGCGACGAGTACCTCGCCGCCCTGCAGCGAGAGCGCGCCGAGTTCATGAACTTCAAGCGCCGGACGAGCGAGGAGCGGGAGGCCATGCTCGGCCTCGCGGCCGAGGGCCTCATCCGCAAGGTGCTCGCGCTCGCCGACGACTTCGACCTCGCCGTCGAGCACCGGCCGGAGGCCGGCGTCGACGAGGCCTGGGTCGAGGGCATCGCGGCGATCGATCGCAAGCTCCGCCTGCTCCTGGAGAGCGAAGGCGTGAGCCTGATCGAGGCGTCGCCCGGCATGCGCTTCGACCCGCGCGAGCACGAGGCCGTCGCCAACGTCCCCGGAACGGGGCGACCCGGCGGCGAGCTGGTCGACGTGCTCCGCCGCGGCTACCGGCTGCGGGACCGGGTCATCCGGCCGGCCCTCGTCGCGGTGGCGGAGGACGGCGTCGCGGGCGACGAGACAGACGAATCAACCGAAACCAATCCACTCATCAACTGAGCCACGAGCAGGACAGGAGCGGCAACGCACATGGGCAAGATCATCGGCATCGACCTCGGCACGACCAACTCGGTCGTCGCCGTCATGGAGGGCGGCGAGCCCACGGTCATCCCGTCGGCCGAGGGTGGGCGGACGGTCCCGTCGGTCGTCGCCTTCACCAAGACCGGCGAGCGCCTCGTCGGCCTCCTGGCCAAGCGCCAGGCGGTCACCAACCCGGCCAACACGGTCTACTCGATCAAGCGCTTCATGGGTCGGCGCTGGGATGACCCTGAGGTCCAGCGCAGCAAGAAGCTCGTGCCCTACGCGGTCGAGAAGGACCCGAAGTCGGACGGCGTCGTCGTCAAGATCGGCGACAAGACGTACAGCCCGCCCGAGATCAGCGCGATGATCCTGCAGAAGCTCAAGTCGGACGCCGAGGCGTACACGGGCGAGAAGATCACCGAGGCGGTCATCACCGTCCCGGCGTACTTCGACGACACCCAGCGCCAGGCGACGAAGGACGCCGGCCGCATCGCCGGCCTCGACGTCAAGCGGATCATCAACGAGCCGACCGCGTCGGCCCTCGCCTACGGCCTCGACAAGAAGCACGACGAGAAGATCGCGGTCTACGACCTCGGCGGCGGCACCTTCGACATCTCGATCCTGGAGCTGGGCGACGGCGTCTTCGAGGTCAAGGCGACGAACGGCGACACGCACCTCGGTGGCGACGACTTCGACCAGCGCGTCATCGACTGGATGCTCGCCGAGTTCAAGAAGGACCAGGGCATCGACCTGTCCAAGGACGCCCAGGCCCTGCAGCGGCTCAAGGAGGCGGCCGAGAAGGCCAAGATCGAGCTGTCCACGACCGCGGCGACCGAGATCAACCTGCCGTACATCACGGCCGACGCCTCAGGGCCAAAGCACCTCGTGATGAACCTCTCCCGGGCCAAGCTCGAGGACCTGGTCGGCGACCTGGTCGACAAGACCAAGGCGCCCGTGCAGGCCGCGCTCAAGGATTCCGGGCTGAAGCCGAACGACATCGACGAGGTCATCCTCGTCGGCGGCCAGACGCGCCAGCCGCGGGTCCAGGAGACGGTCAAGCTCGCGTTCGGCAAGGAGCCCCACAAGGGCGTCAACCCGGACGAGGTCGTCGCCGTCGGCGCGGCGATCCAGGCCGGCGTGCTCGCGGGCGAGGTCAAGGACGTCCTGCTCCTCGACGTCACCCCGCTGTCGCTGGGCATCGAGACCCTCGGCGGCGTCATGACCAAGCTCATCGAGCGGAACACCACCATCCCGACGTCGAAGTCCCAGATCTTCTCGACGGCGTCGGACAACCAGAGCCAGGTCGAGATCCACGTGCTCCAGGGCGAGCGTGACTTCGCCCAGGACAACAAGACCCTGGGCCGGTTCATCCTCGACGGCATCCCGCCGGCGCCGCGCGGCATCCCCCAGATCGAGGTGACGTTCGACATCGATGCGAACGGCATCCTCGACGTGAAGGCCAAGGACCGCGCGACCTCGAAGGAGCAGCAGGTCCGGATCACCGCCTCGTCGATGCTCTCGAAGGACGACGTGGACAAGATGGTCCGCGACGCCCAGGAGCACGCCGAGGAGGACAAGACGCGACGCGAGGAGGTCGAGACCCGCAACCAGGCGGAGCAGCTCACCTACCAGGCCGAGCGGACCATCGGGGACCTCGGCGACAAGGTGTCGGCCGAGGACCGCGCCGAGGTCGAGCGGCAGGTCGCCACGCTGCGCGAGGCCCTCAAGGGCTCCGACATCGCGGCCGTCAAGTCCGGCATGGACGCGCTGACCGGCACGCTGTCGCGTGTCGCGACCGCCGCCTACCAGGCCGCCTCGCCGATGGATGGTCCGGGCATGCCCGGCCCCGACGGGACGGACGGCTCCGGTGGCGCGCCCGGCGGCGACGCCGAGGGCGAGCCGGCCGGCGCCGGCGCCCGCTCCGGTACCGGCTCCGATGGCACCTCCACCGACGACGCCGTCGAGGGCGAGTTCAAGGAGGTCTAGCCTCCACCGCGCTCAGCACAAGGAAGCCGCGGGCCTCGAGCCCGCGGCTTCTTCGTTCCGGTGGAGATCCTGCGCTGCGCCCCGCCCACCTCGGCCCGACGCCTCGATCTCGGCACGACCCGCCGTCGCGGCCCTCCGCGCCGCATTCCATTCTCTGTTGGGTCGCGACGACTGCGTCGCATCGCGCCAGCGGCCCCGTCGCCGAGGGTTTGTCACGGAGAACTGGAGCGCGTATTCGGCAGAGAGTGTTCGTCAGGAACTCGCCTCGGTACTACACGGCAAGCAAGGGCAGGTGGGCCACGCTCATCTGGAAGATCGCGGCCTCGCGACGCGATGACGAGTAGTCACCCGGGTTCTGGGTGACAGGAACCAAAGGCCGCGGAGGGTCGGCCCGGAGTCAGGACGCGCGATGAATCGCCGCGTTTCAACAGCGCCATGTGGGAATCGACTGGCAAAGGTCGTTGCGTGGGTCGCCACGCGTCGTCGCGCCGTGCGGTCCTCGCCGATCACGAGGACGTACGCGAATCGAGACGCCTGCCATCCTCGAATCCTCGCGATCGCCGGGGCATTCCGAATCTTGCGGTCAAACGCCGACAACATGCCCTGCACGTCGGGCACCACTGACTTGACCTCGATGATGAGCAGCGTCCTGGTCAGGGCGTGCCGAGCGAGGATGTCGATTGAGCCTCGCTCGCCGCCGGTCGCAAACGTTGTCTCGGGCAGCGCCTCCCATCCGTGGGCGCGGAGGATCTCGAGCACCTGTTCCACGATGGCCGCGTGATCGGCGTCAAGGAGTCGATCGGCGGCTTCGCCGCGCCAGTCAACCCGCAGGACCATGCGCGCATCGAGCGCCGCGATCACCCGCTCGAGCGTGTCCAAACGGACTCGACCGGCTCCGCCTCGCTCGATGCGGGCGACGAGCGACTGCGAGATTCGCGCCCGGGCGGCGAGGTCAAGCTGGCGCCATCGCCGGCGAATCCTCAGCGCCCGGACGACTCGGCCGACGCGGACGGGATCCATCAACGAAGGATCGCGGACCCCGCTTATCGGCCGGTTGCCTGCCTCGAGTCCGCGCTAGGCTGACCCGCCCAATGCCCAATCCCGTTGCGGCGGTCGTCCGTGTCGTGCTGCCCGCGCGACTCGGCAGCAGCTTCCGCTGGCTGTGGTCCGCGTCGATGCTCACGAACATCGGCGACGGCATCGCGCTCGCCGCCGGACCGCTGCTGATCGCGAGCCAGACCCGGGACCCGTTCCTGGTCTCGCTCGCGTTCTTCTGCGAGTTCCTGCCCTCCCTGGTGCTCGGGAGCGTCGCCGGGGTGGTGGTCGATCGGATGGACCGCCGCCGGATCATCGTCTTCGTCAACCTCGTCCGGGCCGTCGTCCTCGGACTCCTTGCCGCGGCCATCGCGACCGGGACCGTCAGCATCGCCGTCGTCCTCGCGGCGCTCCTCCTGCTCGGGACCGCCGAGACGTTCGCGGACCTCGGTTCGCAGAGCCTGCTCCCGCGCCTCGTGCCGAGCGAGGCCCTCGGCCTGGCGAACGCCCGGCTGCAGTCGGCGCACCTGCTCGTCAACGAGCTGATCGGGCCGCCGATCGGCGCGTTCCTGTTCGTCGTCGGGATGGCGATCCCGTTCGCGACCGACGCCATCTGCTTCCTGTTCGGCGCGATCCTCGTCTCGAGGATCTCGGCGTCGGCGGCGGCTCCCAAACGGACCCCGGCCGAGGCGCAAGCCGCCGAAGCAGCGCCGACCGGCCTGGCTGCTGTCTGGCACGACCTCGCCGGCGGGTTCCGCTGGCTGCGCGGCCACCCGCCGATGCGCACGCTCGCCCTGACGATCGTCGCGTTCAACGTCACGTTCGGCGCCGCCTGGTCGGTGCTCGTGCTGTACGCCGGCGATCGCCTGGGCATGGACAGCGTCGGCTTCGGGCTGCTGACGACCGCCTCCGCCATCGGCGGCATCGCCGGCACCGCCCTGTACGGACCGCTCGAGCGCCGATTCAGCCTCGCCCAGATCATGCGCGGCGGCCTGCTGATCGAGACCCTGACCCACCTCACGTTCGCGCTCACGACGTCGCCCGCAGTGGCGCTCGCCACGATGGTCGTCTTCGGAGCGCACGAGGTCGTCTGGTGGACGACCTCGGTCACCATCCGCCAGCGCGCGGTCCCGGACGAGCTCATGGGCCGGGTCGGCGGGATCTACACCGTCGGGCTCACGGGCGGCATCGTCATCGGCACGCCGATCGGTGGGCTGCTCGCGAAGTCGTTCGGGATCACCGCGCCATTCTGGTTCGGGTTCGTCGGTTCGGCCGTCCTCGTGACCGTCCTCTGGCGCGAGTTCCGGCACATCGCCCACGACGACCGCCAGCCGGCATCGGCGCCGGCCTAGCCCCTCGCACACCTCGTCGCGCAGGCGCCTCGGTTGGAGCCAGGGTTTGACGGCGACCCGGGTGCGATCAGGCGGATCCGCGGCTAGGATTCGGCGTTCATGACCGAGACCAATCTGGCGCCTGCGGACGCCTCGAGCCAGCCCCTGCCGCCGCCCCGCGAACCTGCGGCGGGCGAGCCGCTCATCCGTGCCCGCGGCCTGACCAAGCGCTTCGGGGACTTCACGGCGGTCGACGGCGTCGACTTCGACGTCCAGCCGGGGGAGGCCTTCGGCTTCCTCGGCCCCA
>DATJGH010000005.1:0-5738 GCA_035495215.1 Patescibacteria group bacterium | reverse complement strand
CTGCGCCGGGACGAGCGCCTTCCCGCCGATGTGCCCGCAACGCTTGGGCAGCACCTGGTCCTCGAGATGGGCCGCGGCCACGCCTGCGGTCACGAGGAGCTCCGTCTGGCGCTGGACGTTGAAGATGTTGCCGTAGCCGGCGTCCATGTCGGCCACGACGGGCGGGATGTCGAGGGCCTTCGGCGCGACGCCCCTGGCCGGATCCCCGACCGCCATCGTCAGCTGGAACTTGCGCAGCGCGCTGACCGTGCGCCGCGCCCCGTCCGCGATCTCGGGGCCGCTGTACAGGTCCATGTCGGTGGTACCGAGGTGGCCGATGGCGAACGAGTAGCCGCTGAAGTACACGGCCTTGAAGCCGTGGTACATGACCAGCTGGGCACCCATCGGGTCGTAGACCCCTGGCCCGAACAGGTATGGCTCCGTGCGCAGCAGGGCACGGAAGCGCGTGGCCGGATGCGTCCAGCGCGAGGTGGGCACGCCGAAGCCCTCCGGGAGCAACGGCGTCGGCGCCAGCTCGGGCCCGTGGGCCCTGCGCGGGCGAGTTTCGCGCGGGCGCGTGTCGAGGGCGGTCATCAGTCGTTGGCGTGGTCGGCGGCGCAGCCGCCGTCGTCCAGGCAGGTGCACGGTGCGGGCTCGTAGGCCGCGGGCACGGGCAGCTCCTCGCGCGGCTCGGCGGCGTGGGGTGCGACTGCCTGCGGGATTGCCGCCGGGCCACCGTCGTCCACGGCGGTTCGCGCCGTCCAGGCGGCGGCGCCCTCGCCCGGCTGGAGCTCGATCGTGATGCGAGTCGGGAGCTGCGCGGTCATGGCCTCACCTCCTGGGGCGGCCAGCCTCCCATCGCGCCAGTCATCACGTCCAATCGAACTCAGTGATCACAGACATCAACTGTGTTTATGCTTGAGCACGAACCTGGCGTTTGGCGATGCCCGCGCAAGGAGGGACCAACCAGGGAGCATGCAGCTGGCACAGGTCGAGGGCTTCCTCGAGGTCGCGCGGCGCGCCAATCTCAGCCGCGCCGCGGAGGCCCTGTTCATCACCCAGCCCGCGCTCACGGCGCGGCTCCGGGCACTGGAGGCCGAGATCGGCAGTCCGCTCTTCCGGCGCGGACGGCGCGGGATGGCGCTGACCGACGCGGGCCGTGCGTTCCTGCCGTATGCCGAGCGAGCCGTGCGCGCGCTCCAGGAAGGGGCGAGCGCGATCGAGCGCCTGCCGCTGATCGACGAGCTCGTGCTGGGCGCGGCCCCTGCCATCTCGACGTATGTCCTGCCGCAGCTCCTGGTCCGCTTCGAGTCCGACCACCCCTCGGTGCGCCTGAGCGTCCGGACCGGCCATTCCGAGGAGATCCTGGACATGGTCGTCCGGGGCGACGTCCAGGTCGGCCTGGCGCGAGAGCTCCACCACCCGAGCCTCGAGACCATGGACCTGTACGAGGACGAGCTCGTGCTGGTCGTCGAGCCGGGCCACCCGCTCGCGCGCAACCGCCGGGTCACGCTCGATCGCGTGCGCGACGCGCGCCTGATCCTGTTCGACCGGACCTCGTCGTACTACGACCTGACGAATGCCCTGTTCCGGTCCGCCGGAACGCTCCCGCGAGGTGTCCTGGAGCTGGACCACATCGACGCCGCGAAGCAGATGGTGCTGGCGGGGCTCGGCGTGGCGCTCCTGCCGACGACTGCCGTCGCGGGCGAGCTCGGCAGCGGTGCGCTGCGCCGGATCGAGCTCATCGGGACGCCCCGGATCGAGCGCCGGATCGCCGCCCTCCGCCGCCTCGACGGCGAGGGCCGCTCGCCTGCAGCGACCGCTTTCTGGTCCCTGTTGCAGGCGTTCGAGGCGCCGACGCGCAGCGCGTCGCCCGTGGTCGGTGGTCCCGGCCCTACAGTGCACTCGTGACCGACGCGATCGAGGAGGCGCCCGAACAAGGGGGCGGCTACGACGACATGGCGTCGGGCTATGCCCACTTCTGGGGCCCCGTCATCTACCCCGCGGCGATCCGGGTCCTCGACGAGGTCGCCCCCGAGCTGGACGAACGTGACGAGGTCCACCTCCTCGACGTGGGGAGTGGCACGGGTGCCCTCGCCATCGCCACGCTGGAGCGGTGGCCGCGGCACCGGGTCACGGGCATCGACCCGTCGGGCGGGATGCTCGAGGTGGCCCGCGCCCTTGCCGACGAGCGACTCACGGAGCACGTCGCGCGCCGCTTCCGCGCGGAGGTCGCGTCGGCCGACCGGCTGCCGTTCGACGACCGCGCCTTCGACGTCGCGGTGTCATCGTTCGTGCTCCAGCTCGTGGACGAGCGGCCCGCGGCGCTGCGCGAGGTCCGCCGGGTCCTCCGGCCCGGGGCCACGTTCGCCTGGGTGGCCTGGGAGCGGACCGAGCGGGTCTACGAGCCGGATCGCATCGCCAACGAGATCCTCGACGAGGCAGGCTTCGACCCGCCCGAGCCCGATTCGCGCCCGGGGGACCTCGAGTCCGCCGAGGAGACGGAGCGGGAGATGCGCGAGGCCGGCTACGAGCGCCTGGTCGTCCGACGCGGCGAGCTCGCGCACGAGTGGGACCCGCAGGGCTACGTGGAGTTCTATACCCAGTTCGACGAGGCCAGCCTGTTCGACGACCTCGAACCGGACGAGCGCCGGGAGCTGACCGACAAGCTCCGCGACCGCCTGGATGGCCTGACCCGCGAGCAGATGACGCTGCGCCTGCCGATCCTGTACGTCGTGGGCCGCGCCCCGGGCTGAGCCCGGGCCGGAGCGGGGAGCGAGGGCTCAGCCCTCGTCGTTGGTCTCGCCCTCGCCGACCGGCGCTTCGCGCTCCGCGCCCTCCTCGCCCTCGGCGCCCTCCTCGGCCTCCTCGCCCTCGGCAACCTCGGCGACGACCGGCTCCTCCTCGACGCGCGGCGGCAGGACCTTGGCAACGACCTCGTCGCCATCGGTCAGCAACGTCGCGTCCGACGGGATCACCAGGTCTCGAACGTGGATGGCGTCATCGAACGTCGCGAGCGACTCGATCGAGTAGTGGATCGCCTCCGGCAGGTGGTCGGGCAGCGCGCGCACGCGCACGTGGTCGATCACGTGCAGCAGCGTGCCGCCGGCGTTCTCGACCGCGTCGGAGATGCCCTCGGACACGAGGGCCACGTCCACCGTGAGCTCCTCGGTCATGCGCACGACGTACAGGTCGACGTGGAGTGGCCGGCGCGTGATCCGGTGCAGCTGGACGTCGGAGACGAGCACCGGTGCCGCAGTGCCGCCGTCGACGGACAGGTCGATCAGGGTGTTCGGGCCTGCTTGCCGCCGGAGCACCTCGAACTCATGGGTGTCCAGCGACACGCTGTTCGACTCGAGGCCGCGACCGAAGACGACCGCGGGCAGGCGGCCATCGCGGCGCATGTACGCAACCTTCTTGCCGGTGATGGTCCGCCGGGCGGCGGCAAGCTTCGGGCGGGCGGGAGCGGCGGACATGCGGAAGTGGGCCTCTTGAAGTTCGATTGGGCGCGTAACCCTACCATGAGCGCCCCATGGCCGCCACGATCCTGATCGTCGAGGACGAGTACGCCGTCGCCCGGGGCATCCAGTACGCCCTGCAGCAGGAGGGCTACGACGTCGCCCTCGCCCGCTCGGGCGAGGAAGGCCTGGAGATCGCGACCCGGTCCGCACCCGACCTCGTCCTGCTCGACGTGCGCCTGCCCGGCATGGACGGCTTCGAGGTCCTGCGCCGGCTGCGTGCGAGCGGCGCGAAGTCGCCCGTGCTGATGCTCACGGCGCGCGACGAGGAGGTCGACAAGGTCATCGGCCTCGAGCTCGGTGCCGACGACTACCTGACCAAGCCCTTTGGCCTCCGCGAGCTGTTGAGCCGGATCAAGGCGCTGCTCCGGCGCGCCTACGGCGACCTCGCCGACGCGGCCGGCGGGCGTGTGATCCGCCACCGCGACCTGCTGATCGACCTCGACCGGCGGCGCGTCCAGCGCGGTGACCGGCGGATCTCGCTGACCCCCACCGAGTTCGAGATCCTGCGCCATCTCGCGAGCAAGCCCGGCCGGGTCTACACGCGCGCCGAGCTGCTCGACCTGCTGCGCGACTACGAGGCCCTCGACCAGGACGAGAAGACGATCAACGTCCACGTGAGCCACCTGCGCGACAAGCTCGAGGACGACCCCTCGCAACCCGCCTTCGTCCAGACCATTCGCGGTGTCGGGTACGCGTTCGCCGAGCGTTGACCGGCTCGCACCCAGGACATTCCAGGGCCGGCTGACCCTCGCCTTCGTCGCCGTCGTCGCGGTCACCCTCGGCCTGGTCGGCCTGCTGGTCGTCAACCGCCTGGGCGCGTACTTCGACCAGCAGCAGGCCGACGACCTCCAGTCGCGGGCGCGCAGCGTCGGCCAGTACGTCGTGCTGGTCGCGGAGAGCCAGACCACGGTCCGCGCCGGGCGGCCGGTGGTCAGCGCGGCTGGCGTCGTCGACGAGCTCGTCGTCTTCGAGCTGGCGAAGGGCAGCGAGCAGCGGCTCATCGCCGACACGCTGGCCCAGGCAGATGTCCGGATCCGGATCGGGCTCGTCAACGGCACCGAGTTCCAGGCCGCCAGCAACGGCGAGTTCTCCGCCCTGGACATGGCACAGCCATCGGCCGGCAACCTCGGCCGCGAGCAGGTGACGAGCCGAGCCGAGTACGTGGTCCAGGAATCGGCGAGCCCGAAGTACGCGGTCGAGGTGATCCTGCAGAACCCGTATACCTACCGAGCCGCCGCGATCCAGAACGTGACCGGCCTGCTGGCGATCATCGGCCTCATCGCGCTCGCCGTGGCCATCGTCGTCGCCGCGACCCTCACCCGGCGGATCACCACGCCACTCCGACGCCTGACCGAGGCGAGCCGCGACCTGGGCGAGGGCGACTTCGCGCGGCGCGTGCCCTCGGAGGTGATCGAGGACGGTCCGTTCGAGCTGTCGGAGCTCGGCCTGCAGTTCAACGCCATGGCCGAACGGCTCCAGCAGAGCATTGAGATCATCCGGCGCGATCGTGACCGGGGCCGCGAGTTCCTGGCCGATGTGTCGCATGAGCTGCGGACGCCGATCGCCGCGCTGCGGACGTTCAACGAGCTGATGGTCGAGGGTGCCGCGGACGACCCGTCCACCCGCGCCGAGTTCCTCGAGACGAGCCGCGCCCAGCTCGAGCGACTCGACTGGCTGGCCCAGAACCTGCTCGAGCTGTCGAAGCTCGATTCCGGGCTCGTCCTGCTGGACCTGCGGCGCGAGGACCTGCGCTCGTCGGTCGAGCAGGCGGTCGACCAGGCGGCGGCCACCGCGCGACGCCGCGGCGTGGAGCTGCGGATGGAGCGCCCGACCGCGCCGATCCTGCTCCGGCATGACCCGGTCCGCATCGGCCAGGTGGTCACGAACCTCGTGGGCAACGCGCTCAAGTTCACGCCACGCGGCGGCCGGGTGGACGTCACGATGCGGGCCGAGCCGGATGGCGGTGCCTCGATCACGGTTGCGGACACGGGCATCGGCATCGAGCCTGCGGAGCTGCCCCGGATCTTCGACCGGTTCTTCCGCGGCTCGCGCGCCAGCGAGGCGCGGGGGAGCGGCTCCGGGCTCGGGCTTGCGATCGTGCGCGGCATCGTCGAGATGCACGGCGGGACCGTCAGCGTGGAGAGCCGGGTCGGGAACGGGAGCACGTTCCGGGTGGTGCTCCCCGCCCAGGCCCGGGCCGGTGCCGGCGACGAGGCGACGCGCATGGTGGAAACTTCA
>DATJGH010000004.1:0-43737 GCA_035495215.1 Patescibacteria group bacterium | reverse complement strand
CCCACACCCGGCCGATCTCCTCGACCGCGATCGCGTAGGCGAGCGTGTCCATGCCCGCGCCGCCCTCGTCCTCCGGAATCGGGATGCCCAGCCAGCCCATCTCGCCGAGCCGCCTGACGACATCGACCGGGAAACGGTGCTGGCGCTCGTGCTCCTCGATGACCGGCGCGACCTCCCTGTCCATGAAGTCGCGGATCGTCGATCGGAGCAGCTGGTGCTCCGAGGAGAGGTCCAGGTCCATCCGCCCGAGCCTACCAGCGCCTGCGGCCGCCGCGGTTGAGGTCGCCGAGCGCGCCGGAAGGCTGCGTTATGGTGCGCCACGTGACATCGGGACTCCTCGGCAGGCGGGACGAGGCGAATGCCGTGGACGCCTTCCTGGATCGGGTGCCCGCTGGTCCCATGGGCCTGCTGATCGAGGGAGATCCGGGCATCGGCAAGACTGCCCTCTGGCTCGACCTTGTCAGCCGTGCCCGCGCACGGGGCTATCGCGTCCTCCAGGCCCGGCCTGCCGAACGGGAGCGTGACCTCTCGTTCGCGGCGCTCGGCGACCTCCTGCGGGACGTCCTGCCGACGGTCGACCGCAGGTTGCCGGAGCCACAACGCGTCGGCCTGCACGCAGCCCTTCTCCTCGCACCCCCCGAGGCGTCGGTCGATTTCCGGACAACCGCGACAGGCCTGGTATCCGCCATCCTGGCGCTCGCGGACGACAGTCCGCTCCTGGTCGCGATCGACGACGTTCACTGGCTCGACCCGGCCTCCGAGCGCGCACTCGCATTTGCCCTGCGCCGCCTGCCCAGCAGGGCCCGGGTTGTTCTTGCCCGGCGCATCGACGCGGGTGGACGTGGGCTGGACCTTGCTGAGGCCCTGGGGCGAGACGCGGTCACCGAGATCCGGCTCGGGCCATTGCCAGGGGACGTGGTACGGGACCTCGTTTCGGCGAACGAGCCGCGGCTGTCGCGGTCCACGTTGGCACGGGTGGCAGGCGCGTCGCTCGGGAACCCGTTTCATGCACTCGAGATCACGCGGACGATCCGGGGCCGAGACATCGGGGTCGACGAGCCACTGCCAATCCCGTCGAGCCTCGACGGGCTCGTCCGCGAACGACTCGAGCGTCTCTCCGATCGAGCCCGGGCTGCCGCCACGGCCGTGGCGGTTGCATACCGGCCCTCTCGGACCACGGTCGCGGCCGCGCTCGGCCCGAACGCCGACGTCGACACCGCCGTGCTCGAGGCGGAGGAGGCTGGCGTTCTGGCATGGGAGGACGAGCGCCTGCGCTTCACGCATCCGTTGCTCGGCTCGGCGCTCTACGGAGGGCTCTCCACGAGCCGACGCCGCGCGCTTCATCGTCGACTGGCTGAAGCGGCGCAAGACCACGAGGAGCGAGCCCATCATCTCGTCGGCAGCATCTCGGGCGCGAACGAAGGGGTCGCCCGAGAGATCGAGAAGGGCGCCGACATCGCTGAGCGCCGCGGCGCCGTCGATGCCGCGGCGGGACTCTATCGCGCGGCTCGCGACCGGACGCCGCCCGATGACCGGAATGCTTTGGCACGCCGGTCGATCGGCGCCGCGCGCGCGCTGCTGACGGCCGGCGACATTGCAGGCGCTCGAAGGTTCGCGAGCGATGCGCGCGCCGAGGCGACGGCGCCGGAGCTGCGAGCCGAGGCCATGCGGATCATCGGCGTCGCGGCTTCGTACGCAGGCACGATCGAGCAGCGCATCGCGGCGCACGAAGCCGCGCTGGCGGAAGCCGACGGAGATCCGAGCCTCAAGGCTCAGCTGCTCGTCGACCTCGGCGAGCGAATCACCATCGATCCGTGGAAGGCCGCTCGAAGCGCTGGGGAGGCGGCACGGATGCTGCGCGAGATGGGCGACGAGAAGCGGCTGGCCCAAGCCCTGATCCACACGGTCATGGCTTCGGCGGTTCTCGGCCACGGTGCGCCCTCGCGGGTGATCGACGAGGTCAGGCGCCTCGAGGCGGCAGCGCCGGCGCGTCGCGTGAACTCGCTGATCTGGTTTCACTGGCTGGACGACCTCGACGCGACGCGTGCGCGCTACGACCTCCAGGTTGACCTCGCGCGCCAGGACGGTGATGACTACGGCGTGGCCGAGCTGGCCGAGTTCATGGCCATGGTCGACTTCCGGGCCGGCAGCTGGGCCACGGCAGAGCGGCTCCTGGAGGATGCCTGTCGGAAGCTTGCCGAGCTCGACATCCGTGGGCCGCTCACGGCGTCGTTTGCGGATCGCTCGGTGGTCGACGCCCACCGCGGCCGCATCGAACGCGCTCGATCGACGCTCCGTGGGATCCTCGATGACGAGGTACCGCAGGACACGTTCTGGATCGCCGTCTGCCTTTCAGCGCTGGGAGCGGTGGAATTTGCGGCCGGCGATCTTGCTGCTGCCGATGGTGCCTGGACGGCGATGCGGCAGTCCGCGCTGTCGGTCGGGTGGCTCGAGTTCCCGGAGGACCGGAGCGAGCCAGACCACATCGAGGCACTGCTCGTCCTCGGCGAGCTGGCGCGCGCACGCGACCTGCTCGCACACCTCGAGTGGCGCGGCCGAACGATTCCAAGGGCCTGGATCGACGCGACCCTGCCCCGCGCCCGAGCGCTCGTCTTGTCGGTCGAAGGTCAGGCGACGGATGCGCTCGCGTCCCTCGAGGCTGCCGACCCGGTCCACGGATTCCCCTTCGAGCGAGCGCGCCTGCTCATGGTCAGGGGCCAGCTCGAGCGCCGCGCGAACCGGAAGCTCGCGGCCCGCAGGTCGCTCGAGGACGCGCTCGCGATCTTCGAGGAGCTGGGGTCGCCGCCCTGGGTCGAACGGACGCGCGCGGAGATCGGCCGGCTCGGATTGCGACACCGCGACCGTCACGAGCTGACGGCGATGGAGCGACGGATCGCGGAGCTCGCCGCCACCGGGCTCACGAACCGGCAGGTCGCGGACGCTGCGTTCGTCAGCGCCAAGACAGTGGAGGCCAATCTCGCCCGGGTGTACGGGAAGCTTGGCATCCGGTCGCGGGCTGAGCTCGGTGCGCGCATGGCTGCAAGCTCGACCAGGGTCGACGCAGAAACGTAGGGAATCACCCGACGTTTGGGCGGTGCCCTGCCCGTAGCGTCGAGGAACGACGTCCGAGGGACGCCCGATGCCGGATCGCAGATCCGTGCCGGCGCCTCACCGACCGGGACGTCGCGCACTCGACGAGCAGGAGGCAACGCATGCGCCGTCTTCCCTTGACCATCTCGGCCTTCTCCGCCCTGGCCCTGGCGAGCGCGATGTTTGCCGGCAATGCGCTGGCGATCAACTCGCGCCTCACCCTCGAGGACGCCATGGCATCCGGCTGGGACTGCACGCCACTGATCCTGATCGGCGGCCACTATCACTGCTCTCCGCCGGGAAAGCAGGGCGTCGTCGACATCATTGCCGGGACGGCCGACGCACCTTCGATCGTGCACACGGTCTTCCGCGCGGACGGCCGGTTCGCCGGCACGGAGCTCCTCATCCGCGCCGACCTGTGGGCAGGCCAGCCCTGCCCGACCGACATCTGGCTCCCCGTTCCTCCCTGGACGCCCGAGCCGGCGTACTTCGCCTGCCATCACTTCGCCTTCAGTGAGTAGCTCGATCGCCTGCTGACGGCAGCGGCGGGCGCCGGTCGGCGCCCGCCGCTCGTTCTGTGCTAGCGTCCGCCCATGCCCGAGGCAGCGGGTTTGGGGGGCCTCGAAACCGGTAGCTCCAGTCCGGTCAACGTCACGCGAAGAGACGCGGATGCGGGCACGCCGTCATCGCTCCGGCGAGCGATCCTGATCCATATCCGCCAGGCCGGGCCGAGCTCGCCCGACGCCCTCGCCGCCGCGCTCGGCGCGAGTCGCACGGGCATCCTCCAGCAGCTCCACGCGCTCGAGGCCGCCGGTCTCGTCAGCCACGCGGCCGAGAAGCACGGCGTGGGCAGGCCGCGGCACGTGTACGACGTGACCGCCGATGCGCAGGGCCTCTTCCCGACCGACTACGGCGGCTTCGCGTCGGGCCTCGTCAAGGCGATCGAGGCGGTCGGTGGCGACGACCTCGTCGAGCAGGTGTTCGCGGCGCGACGGCGCCAGATCGGCGATCGCATCCGACGCCGCATCGTCGAGCGCCTGCCCGACGATGCCAGCCTCACCGAGCGCTTGCAGGCGCTGGCGGTGCTCCAGGACGAAGCCGGCTACCTCGCCGAGGCGGTCATCGGTGCCGATGGCACGCTGCGGCTGCGCGAGCACAACTGTGCGATCGACAAGATCGCCCGACGGACCTCGGCGCCGTGCGACGCGGAGCTGGCCCTGTTCCGCGAGCTCCTGGGCGACGGCGTGGTGCGCGAGACGCACATCGCGTCCGGCGATCGCTGCTGCACCTACCGCATCGACGCGTCCTCGCCGACGCCGGACCGGGCGGACTAGGCCTCCTCGCGCTCCACGACCTCGCGAGGCGCCGGGCGGCGCTGCGTGAGCGACACGTCCGACACGTTCGGGACGAAGGACGCGGCCATCGCGGTCGCGGCGACCTGCTGCTGCTCCTCGACCGAGAGGATGCCGAGGCGCCCGAGCGTGGCAAACTCGTCCCGCATGTAGGTCTGGAGCATCTCCGGGCCGTCGGTGCTGATGATGAAGCGGACGCCGTTGCGCCGGAACGTGTCGAAGATCCAGCGGAGCTCGTCCCAGCCCGAGACAACCCGGGTGTTGAGGTTCGAGGTAGGGCAGACCTCGAGGACGATGCCCCGCTCCTGGAGCATGGCCATCGCGCGCGGGTCATAGGCGGCCTTCACGCCGTGCCCGATCCGATCGGGCTGCAGCAGCTCGACGACGCGGGCGACCTCTTCCGCCGGGCCCGCCTCGCCCGTGTGGAACGTGATGCCCAGGCCGAACTGCCGTGCGCGCCGGAAGAGGCGCTTGTAGTCCGCGACCCGGAACGTCGCGGACTCGGGCCCGGCCATGTCGACCCCGACGACGCCGCGATCCCGCCACGCGATCGCCTTCTCCGCGATGATCTCGTTGAGCTCGTACGGAAACGCGCGATCGAGGCAGAAGATCAGGCCCGGCTTCACCGGGTACTCGAGGGTGGCCCTGTCCATGCCTCGGACGGCCGCCGCGATGATGTGGTCGAGGTCCTGCTCGCCACCGCGGTTTCGCTTCATCGGGTTGAAGCGGAGCTCCATCGTCGTGATGTTGTTCTTGCGGTAGGCGCCGCCGATGACCTCGTAGACCGAGCGCTCGACGGCCAGCGGCGAGCTCTGGATCAGCTCGGTCCAGTGGAACAGCTGCAGGTAGCCATCGAACGACTTCGAGCCCTTGCGCCCGACCGTGATGAGGTCCCGGAACTCCCAGTAATCCTTGGTCGGGAGCTTGATGCCCTGGGCATGGGCGATGCCCCACATGATCGCGGGCGTGACCGCGGCACCGAGGTGGCAATGGAGCTCGGCGAGTGGGGTGGTCCTGGGGAGCAATCGCGTCATCCTCGCCCGAGGATAGCGAGCCGGAGCGGGCCTCAGGTCAGTCGCACAGCCAGAAGTGCCTCGGTCCCGGGAAGCGGGCGAGCGTGGCGATGACGCGGCCGCCTGTGGCGAACCGGGCGCGATTCGGGCCGACGAGCTGCATCTGGCCGTCGGCCGAGTTGATGCTCGCAGGGGCGTCGGGATCGAGCTGACCCAGCGGGACCCAGAACGAGCCGTCGAAGTCGACCACGTGGAGCAGCCCACAGTGGCCGAGCGTGAACGGCACGGCGGCCCCCGGCAGGACACGCTGGGACCTGGGCTGCACGAGCCCGCTCCAGCGCGCGTCGCCGATGACCAGGAATCGGGGGTTCGCGGCGAGACCCTCGAACGTGACCAGGACCGGCGCGCCGCCGTCGGCCCATTCCGCGGTCGCGCGACCGCTCACCGCGCCGGGCGGACAGGGCACGTCGCCGCAGCTCGAACTCACCACCTGGATGGTCGCTGGACGTCCTCGCCCCGCCGGGAGGACAACGGGCAGGTGGTCGGTGATCGATCGGCAGGCATCGGCGGGGATGCCGACGCAGCCGATGATCTGCTCCGGATCCGGTTCGACGGGTGTCGCCTCGGCAGTCGGCCCGCAGCCGACGAAGAGCAGCGCGGCCACGACGAGCGTCAGGCGGCGGGTCACGCCGCGGAGACGACCGAACCTCGCTGGCGGTTTCGCGGCTCGGACGGGCGCAGCGACGTCGGGGTGAGCGCCTCGAGCGAGAGCTGCACCGGCTCGGCCCTGGTCGTCGCCCGAGCGGGCGAAGGCGCCACGTGGGGCCGGTCGATAACGGCGAACCGGTGGCGCAGCTCGGCGACCTCGCGCCGGACGGGCTCGATCTCGGCCTTGCCCAGGTACGCGCGGCCGCTGTACAGACGCTCGTAGCGCGGGAGCAGCTCGGGCCAGTCGCGCGCGAGATGGGCCAGGAAGTGCTCGCGCGTCCCCGGACGGAGGTACAGGACGTTGGTCCAGATCGAGGTCGCACCGGCGTCGCGGGCGGCCTTCACGACGTCGGCCATGAGCTCCGGCCTGTCGGACAGGCCGGGCAGGATCGGCGCCATGCCGACCCCGGCCTCGATGCCCGCCTCGCGAAGGCGCGAAAGCGCGCGCAGGCGCTGCCGAGGCGGCGGGGTGTTCGGCTCGGTGAGGCGCCAGATCCGTTCGTCGAGCGTCGGCACGGAGAATGTCACCGACACGCTCGCCCGGCCTGCCGCCTCGACGAGGACATCGATGTCTCGAACGATCATCGGGCTGCGGGTGATGATCGCGAACGGGTTGGCGGCCTCGGCGAGCACCTGGAGACAGCCACGGGTCAACCGGTAGTGGCCCTCGGCGGGCTGGTACGGGTCGGTGGCGGCGCCGATCGCGATCATCTCGCCCTTCCAGCTCCGCCGCGCAAGCTCGCGCCGGAGCACGTCCGCGACGTTCGTCTTCACCCGGATCGAGGCGCCGTAGCGGTCGTCGGATGGGCGATCGGCGCGCTTCTCGAAGGCACGGACGTAGCAGAACGTGCACTGGTGGGCGCAGCCCATGTACGGGTTGAGCGACCAGCCGAACATCATGCCCTTGACCCGGTTCAGGGCCGAGCGGCAGGGTTCCTCGCGGTACTCGGGCCGCATGGTGCTCAGATTAGAACATCTGTTCGATTTGAGCAAGGAGCGGTCAGCCGGCGAGTGGCACCACCCGGCCGTCGGCGTCGAGCGTGGCCTGGCGACGACGCATGGCCTTGAGCTCGGCGCCCGGGACCTGGTCTCGGGCGTGGTACGAGGAGCGCACGAGCGGGCCTGACTCGACGTGCTTGAAGCCGAGCGCCTGCGCGGCGCCCTTCATCTCGGCGAACTCGTCCGGGTGGTAGTAGCGCTCGACGGGCAGGTGCCGCAGCGACGGGCGCAGGTACTGGCCGATCGTGAGGATGTCGCAGTCGACCTCGCGCAGCGCATCGAACGCCTCGGTCAGCTCGTCGCGCGTCTCGCCGAGGCCGACCATGAGCGAGCTCTTCGTGTGCACGGCATACGGCGCCTCGGCGGCGTAGCGCTTCGCCCGCTCGAGCACGCCGAGGGAGCGATCCCAGCGTGCCCGCTTCCGCACCGGCTTCTGCAGGCGGCGCACGGTCTCCAGGTTGTGGTTGAGGATGTCGGGGCGAGCGGCCATGACGCCACGCAGTGGTGCCTCCTCCCCGTTGAAGTCTGGGATCAGCACCTCGACGCCCATGCCCGGGACGCGCTCCCTGAGCTGCCGGATCGTCTCGGCGAAGATGTGCGCCCCGCCGTCGGGCAGGTCGTCGCGGGCGACCGAGGTCACCACGACATGCTCCAGCCCGAGCTGCTCGATCGCATCGGCGACGCGGCGCGGCTCGTCCTCGTCGAACCACGTCGGCCGGCCCGTCTTGACGTTGCAGAAGCCGCAGGCACGCGTGCACGTGTCGCCGAGGATCATGATCGTGGCCGTCCGCTGGTCCCAGCACTCACCGATGTTCGGGCAGTGGGCCTCCTCGCACACGGTGTTGAGCTTCAGGCCCCGGAGCAGGCGCTTGAGATCGTGGTAGTTCTCGCCCGAGGGCAGCTTCGCCCGGATCCAGTCGGGATGGCGTCGGAGCGCCGCAGACCCATCCGCTGCCGTGCCGAGCACGCCACCACCCATCGCGATCGTGATCGGCTCGGCCAGGGCGTGGTGGCCGGCGGCGGGTGCGCTCGGAGGCTGGAGGATCGGGAGCTCGCGCTGCATCAGGACCGAGTGTAAGCCGGGTCCGATTCGCGTTCGAACGTGTCGCGGAGCCCGTCCTCGAGGCTTCGCGGCGCGAAGCCGAGCTCGCGTGCCGCCTTGTCGGCGGACGCCCAATAGGTCACGCCCGAGGATGCGCTCACGACCTCACGCATGTTCGGCTGCCCGAACAGCCCGCCGAGCGGCGCCAGCAGGCGGATGGCCACGTTCGGCAGGGACAGGCGCGGCAGGCCGACGCCGCCAAGCCGCGCCGCAACCTGGAGGGCATCGCCGAGCCGGTGCCGGGGTCCCGACAGGATGTACGTGCCGGGCACGCTCCCCCGATCCATCGCGGCGACGATGCCGGCAGCGAGATCATCGACGTGTACGAAGCCGAAGCCGACATCGATCATGGCGCGATACGGCAGCTTGCCGGCGTGGGCCAGGTGGATCTGGTTGCCCACCGCGGAGTGGTCGCCGGGCCCGTAGACCTGGCTGGGCAGCACGCTCACGATCGGGGCGCCGGCCCGGGCCCGCTGCGCGACGACCTCCTGGGCCCCGAACTTGGTCTCGTCGTACCAGCTCAGGAATCCGTCGCGGAGCTTGCGGCGGTACAGCTCGTCGACTGCCTGGCCATGGGTGTTGCCGAAGACGTTGACGGTCGAGACGTAGACCAGCCTGGGCGTGTGGACGATCTCGGCCGCGTCGAGCACGCGGGTGGTCGTGCCGATGTTGGCGTCCCACATCGCGCCGCGCTCCTCGCGCGCGATGCCGACGCGGTAGCTGCCCGCCGCGTGGATGGCTGCGTCGACGTCGCGCAGCTGGTCGGCGATGCCGGCGACGTCGGAGAGGTCGTCCTCGATGACGGTGACGCCCATGTCGACGAGGTCCTGGGCCCTGCGCGGATCGCGGACCGGGGCGATCACCTGGTCACCCCGCGTGCGCAGGACGCGCACGATCGCCTTGCCCACGAACCCGCTCGCCCCGGAGATCCAGACACGGCGCTCGCCCGCGGGCGCCGCGGCCACGGCCGGAGAAGGCTGCGGCGCCGGTGCAGGCCTGGTCCGCGGAGGCCGGGCTTTCGCCGGGGTCACCTTCGCCGCCTGCGCTTTCGATGGCGTCTGGCGCCGCGGGCTCGACGCAGGGGACGGGGGCGTCTCGGCCTTCGAGCGCGCTGGTCTGGGCGTGCGCGTGATGCGCTTCGGGTCGGTCATCGGGCAGGACCGATCAGTAGATCGGCGTCTCCGTGCCGACTCCCTCGAGCCAGGCCTTGATGTCGCGGAGCAGCGCGGCCCCACCGGCACCGTCGTTGGCGCGATGGTCGACGCCGAGGACCATGTTCATCACCGATCGAATGCCGATCACGTCGCCCTCGGGCGTCTCCACGACAACGGGCCGCTTCGTGATCCGGTCCATCGTGACGATCCCGACCTCGGGGACGTTGATGATCGGCATGACCATGTTCGTGCCGAGCCAGCCGGTGTTATCGACCGTGAACGTGCCCCCGCCGAAGTCGTCGACCCGCAGGTGACCGGCTCGTGTCCGCTCGGAAACGTCGGCGATCGCCCGGTTGAGGCCGTGGATCGACAGGCTGTCGACGTCGCGAATCACCGGCACGATCAGCCCGTCGTCGACGGCGACCGCGATACCGATATTGATCCGGCGCTTGGCGAGGAGCCCGTCGTCGGTCCAGTGGGCGTTGAAGGTCGGATTGCGCTTGAGCGCCTCGGCCGAGGCCTTGACCACGAACGGCACGAAGCTCAGCGGCATGCCTTCCCGTGCCTGGTAGTCGCGCTTGTTCCGTTCGCGGAACCTGACCAGATTCGAGACGTCGACCTCCATCTGCACGTAGGCGTGCGGGACCTGGAGGGCCCGGGTCATCTGCGCCGCGATGCCCTTGCGCATCTGGGTCATGGGCACGAGGACCTCGTCCGCGCCCTCGGGGAAGGCGATCGACGGCCCGGCCTTGGCCGCCGGCGCCTGGGCAGGTGCGCCGGAAGGGCCCGCGGCCGGCGCGGCCGGCGACTGGGCCGGCGCCGCGTTGCCGGGGCCGACGGAGGCGGAGGCCGCCACTCCCGCGGGCGCTGCGGTCGCTCCCGCGGGCGCCGCCGCGGTCGCGGCGCCGCTCGCGTTCTGCTTGCCGACCGGCTGGCCGGTGCGCTGGCTCTCCACGAAGTCAGTGACGTCCTCGCGGGTGATCCGGCCCCCGCCGCCCGTGCCGACGATCATCGCGGCCGTCAGCCCGTGCTCGCGCAGGAGACGTCGAACGGCTGGGGTCATGCGCGCGTCGGCGTTGCCCGGCAGCTCGTGCGGTGGCCGTTCGTCCGAGCCGGCAGGGCCATGCGCCGGGCTGGCGCTGGGGCTGCTCGACGCCATCGGGGAGGCTGCGGCCGCATTGGTCGCCTGGGCTGCCGCCGGTTGCGCGGCGGGCTGGGCCTGCGCCGGCGCGGCAGGCTTCGCAGCGGGAGCCTCGGCCGCGGGCGCCGGCGCGGCCTCGCTCTTTGCCGTGGCCGCATCGGCCTTGGCCGCAGCAGCCCCGGCGGCGCCGCCGCCCTCGTCGATGACCGCGATCTCGGCGTTGTTCGGGACGGTCGCGCCCTCCTCGACGAGGATCTCCTTGAGCACGCCCTCGAACGGTGATGGCACCTCGGCGTTGACCTTGTCGGTGATGACCTCGAGCAGGGGCTCGTACTTGGCGACATGGTCGCCCGGCTTCTTGAGCCACTTGCCGATCGTGCCCTCGGCGACGCTCTCGCCGAGCTGGGGCATCGTCACCTTGGCCAACTGCGTCATGCCTCCGATCCGGGCGCTGCCGCGCGTCGCGGGCTAGTTTCGCGCATCGCGAGCGGCCGCGCCTGCGCCGCGTGGCTGCGGACGGGGAGGCCTAGGCTCGACTGAGCGCTGCAACGAGGGTCTGCAGCGGTCTTGGGGAGTTTCGGGAGCCATGATCAACCTTCTCGTCGTCCTGGCCGGGCTGGTGGTGATCGCCGCTTCGGTCGTGTTCGGAATCCTGAATCCGCTGCGTCGCGGTCCGACGATCGTCGGCAATCAGCGGATCGTCCCGGCGCCGCAGCGGCATCTCCTCGGTGGCGTCGTCGGGATCGCGATCGGCGGCATCATCGCGATCGTCGGCCTTGCCGGGCCGTTCGTGGAGGTCCCCGCTGGGAACGTCGGCGTCGTCACCAACTTCGGCCAGGTCCAGACCGTGACATTGGAGCCGGGCCTGCACGTCGTCGCGCCGATCGTCCAGCGCGTCACGAACGTCGACACCCGCGTCCAGCCGCACGAGTTCCAGGAGATCGACGCGGCGTCGAAGGAGCTGCAGACCGTCAAGCTGACCGGGGTGATGAACTATCACATCGACGGCCAGTACGCGTCGGACCTGTTCCAGCGCGTCGGAACCGACTTCGCTGCCAAGATCATCGACCCGGCCTTCAACGACTTCATCAAGACGGTCGTGCCCGACTACTCCGTCAACGACATCCTGGCCAAGCGCGACGAGATCCGGTCGCTGGCCAAGAACCAGCTGGCGGCGAATCTCGCCCAGTACCACATCGTCGTGGACGACATCTACATCGCCAACATCGCGTTCTCGGACAGCTTCCAGCAGGCGATCGAGGCCAAGCAGGTGGCGCAGCAGCAGGTCCAGACCGAGCAGCAGATCCTCGCCCAGAAGCAGATCCAGGCCCAGCAGGCCGTCGCCGCAGCGCAGGGCCAGGCCGACGCAACCGTGACGCTGGCAGAGGGTCAGGCCAAGGCCAACGGCCTGCTGAGCGCCTCGTTGACGGACCAGATCCTGCAGTACCAGTACATCCAGAAGCTGACCGACAAGATCCAGGTCATGCTCCTGCCGTCAGGCAACCAGACGATCTTCGACCTCAAGAGCCTGCTCGGCCAGAACTCGGACCAGGCCGGCCAGTGACGGGCTGAGGGCCGCGCCGCCCCCGCAACGGCCTCGCTCAGCCGTCGCCGTCCGGCGGCGTGCCGACGTACGCGTCGAAAGCGCGCGCGACGACCTGCTCGAGCTCCGGGAGCAGCGCCTCGTCGCCGGCTTTGAGCGTGAACAGGGCATCGCCGGAGACTCGCTTGCGGAGCGCCGGCGAGATCGCCTCGAGAAGCTCCGGATGGCTCTTGATCGGCAGGAGCATCAGCTTCGCCGTGCCCTTGCCGGCGCGAACGCCGGCGAACCAGTCGTGCATCTTCGACCCGCGGCGGTGCAGGACCTCGATGCCATACAGCTCGCTGGCCTCGAGCACGTCCTCGTAGGGGACGAGCAGCGCCTTCAGCTCGGCCTCGAGTTCGTCTGCGTCCACGGGGGCAGTCTGCGCGATCAGGCAGCCCTCTTGCATCGGACACGCTTTCGGCTGATTGACGGCCGGCCGCTGGTTGGAGCCTGCTCGACGTCGATGAACAGCAGGCCGGCCTGCGGCCCAGACGGTGAAGCCATCCAGTGGCGGAGACTCGTCCCTCGCAATGGGTAGCTGACGTCCATCACGGCCGCGTGGCGCTCGACTCGACGTCGCGCCGTCGAGGTCGAAGGCAGGACGAGCAACCTCGCTGTGTCGAGGGCATTCCAGTCCAGCCGCTCCCGCGCGATCCGGGCCGCGAGCCGCACCTTCTCGTCGTGCTTGCGAAGTGTCGTCTCCAGTGCGATGAACTCCGTCTTCACCTCGACGACGAGGAGCAACCCCATCGGCGCACGCCAGGCGAGAATGTCGATCGAACCACGCTCGCCGTAGACCGAATACGACAGCTCGATCCGGACCTCCCATCCATCTGCGCGGAGGATCGCGGCTGCGCGGCCGACAAGCGCCGCATGGCCCTCGTCCATCAAGCGATCGAGATCGCCGGCTCGCCACCGCAGGACCGCGATGTATTCGGCATCCAGCTCGCGGGCGGCCCGACGGAGCCGGCGGATGGTCACCTCCTCGATGCGGCCGCGCTCGATCAGCGAGATGAGCCCTCGTGACACGCCCGCTCGCCTGGCGAGGTCCTCCTGTCGCCACCCGAGGCGATGTCGCAGCGCACGAAACCGGCGGCCGACCTGAGCGTCATCCATCGGCAAGAGGATGGCCGTTCGCCGTTATCTCCGGCTCATCTGCCAACGAGGCTTGCGTTGTCCAGCGATCGTCAGCTGGCGGCCGCTTCGGAGGGCCTCGTCCTGTTTGGCGAACGCCCGGACTGCCCCGCTTGACGCCGTTTCCGACGATCACGCGAGGACAGCACAAGCCACGCTTGCGCCTGCCACTCATTTCGGAGCACAGATGGCGTTCCGCAAGAGAGGCTTGCGATTGACCCTGCGAGCGCCGCGGGTGGGGTCAGTCGCCAACGTGGCGGGCGAAGAACGCTGCGATCCTTGCCTGACGCTCAGTACGCGGCGAGCCTGCGGATGCCGTCGGCGATCTTCTCCGGGTTGACCATGAACCAGTCCTCGAGGACGTGGTTGTAGGGCACGCCCGGGACGTCGGGCCCGGCAATGCGCGTCACCGGCCCGTCGAGGTAGTCGAACGCCTCCTCCGCGACGATCGAGCAGATCTCGCTGCCGTAGCCCAGGAACCGGTTGTCCTCGTAGACGACGAGGCACTTGCCGGTCTTGCGCACGGACGAGAGGACCGTCTCCTTGTCGAGCGGACGGAGCGTGCGCAGGTCGACGACCTCGACGCTGATCCCCTCCTCCGCCACCACGTCCGCAGCCTCGAGCGCGTAGTGGGCCATGAGCCCATAGGCGATGACCGTGATCTGCGTCCCGGGATGGGTGATCGCCGCCTTGCCCAGTGGCACGACGTATTCGCCGGCGGGGACGTCGCCGCGGACCGAGCGGTACATCTTCTTGTGCTCGAAGTACAGGACCGGGTCGTCGTCGCGGATCGCTGAGCGGAGCAGGCCGGCGGCGTCGTATGGCGTCGATGGGATCACGACCTTGAGGCCCGGCACGTGCGCGAAGAACGCCTCGACTGACTGCGAGTGGTAGAGAGCGCCGTGGACCCCGCCGCCGTACGGGGCGCGAACCGTCATCGGCACCCCGAAGCCGTTGTTCGAGCGGTAACGCATGCGCGCGGCTTCCGAGACGAGCTGGTTGAACGCGGGGTGGATGAAGTCGGCGAACTGGATCTCGGCGATCGGGCGCAGCCCATTCAACGCCGCGCCGATCGAGGTGCCGATGATCATCGACTCGCTGAGCGGCGTATCGATGACCCGATCCTGGCCGAACTCGGCGTACAGCCCGTCCGTGGCGAGGAACACGCCGCCCTTCAGGCCGACGTCCTCGCCCAGGAGGATCACCGACTCGTCGCGCCGCATCTCCTCGGACATCGTCTCGCGGATGGCCTCGATGAACGTCTTGAGGGCCATCAGTCGACCGCCCCCTCGGCCGCCGACTTGTCGCCCTCGTGGCTCTCCAGCCCGTGGCTGGCGCCAAATCCCCACGAAGGCGGCGTCTCTCCCGGCCAGTCCTCGGCGAAGACCCACTGCATGGCCGTTCGCGGGTCGGGGTCCGGGGCGCTCTCCGCGTCGTCGGTGGCTGCGTCGATGTCCGCCTTGACCTCGGCGGTGATGCGCGCCTCGAGCTCGTCGGTCAGCACGCCCGCATCCTCGAGCTGCTTGCGGAAGCGCGGCAGCGGATCCTTGTCCTTGAGCTCGGCCAGCTCCTCGGCGGAGCGATACTTCGTCTGCTGGTCGTCCGAGGAGTGCGCGGTGAGGCGGATAACCTTGGCCTCGATCAGCGTGGGTCCGTCGCCCCGCCGCGCCCGGTCGACCGCTTCCTTCGCCGCCTTGTAGCAGCCCAGCACGTCCGCGCCATCGACGATGACGCCGGGGATGCCGTAGCCGGAGGCGCGCGCGGCAACGTCGGGCAGGGCCAGCTGCTTGGAGACCGGCACGCTGATCGCGTAGCCGTTGTTCTCGACGCACAGGATGAACGGCAGCTTGTGGATCGCCGCGAAGTTCAGGCCCTCGTGGACGTCGCCCTGGTTCGAGCTGCCCTCGCCCATCGAGGTCATCGCCACCTGGCCGGTCTTGCGGATCTTCGCGGCCAGGGCAATGCCGACCGCGTGCAGCATCTGGGTGGCGACCGGCGACGAGAGCGAGACCAGGTTGTTCGCGACGTTGCCGTAGTGGCCGGGCATCTGCCGCCCGCCCGAGGACAGGTCGATCGCCTTTGCGTACTGGGCGGTCAGGATGTCGCGGGCCTGCATGCCGAAGGTGAGGCAGGTGGCGATCGACCGGTAGAACGGCGCGATCCAGTCCTTCTTCCGCTCGAGTGGCCACGCGATCGCCGCCTGGGCGCCCTCGTGCCCCTGGCCGCTGATCACGAACGGGATGCGCCCCGCCCGGTTGAGCACCCACATCCGCTCGTCCACGGCACGCGCCGTGGCGATGATCCGGTACATGGCGACGAGGTCGTCGTCCGTGAGCCCGACGGAGGCCGCGAGATCCGAGGTACGCGGCTTCGTCCTCGCCATCAGAAGTTGATCGACCGGCCGTCGACGGCCATCGCGGCCTCGCCGATCACCTCGGTGAGGGTCGGATGGGGATGGGTGGCGCCACCGATCTCCCACGGCGTCGCCTCGAGCGAGAAGGCGAGCGTCGCCTCGGCGATGAGGTCCGTGGCATGCGGCCCGATGACGTGCACGCCCAGCGTGTCGCCCGTCTCCGGGTTGCCGATGACCTTGGCGAAGCCCTCGTACTCGCCGCCGATGATCGCCTTGGCGATAGCCTGGAACGGCACCTTGCCGACCTTGTACGGCAGGTTCTTCTCCTGGCACTGCTGCTCGGTCAGCCCGACGGACGCGATCTCGGGGCGGCAGTAGGTCGCACGGGGCTGCTCGACGTAGTCCATCGGATGGACTTCCCTGTCACCGGCGATCACGTGTGCGGCGAGGATGCCCTCGTGACCTGCCGTGTGCGCGAGCATCAGGCCACCGACGACGTCACCGATGGCATACAGATGCGGCTCGCGCGTCCGCATCGTCCGCAGGTCGACCTTGACGAAGCCCCTGTCGACCTCGGCCTTCGTGGTCTCCAGGCCCACGTTCTCGACGTTCGGGGCTCGGCCGGTCGCGACCAGGAGCATCTCGGCCTGGAGCTCGGCGGCCTCCTTGCCCTCCGGGCCGACCGACAGCGTGACGCCGGTCTTCGTCGCCTTGACCGCCCTGGGATCGAAGCGGGCATTGGTCATCACGGTCATGCCTCGGCGCGTGAAGCTCCGCTCCAGCGCCTGGCTGACCTCGCGATCCTCGAGCGGCACGAGGGCCGGCAGGTACTCCAGCAGCGTCGTCTTCACGCCGAGGTCGTGGTACATCGAGGCGAACTCGACCCCGACGGCCCCGGCCCCGATCACGATCACGTCCTTCGGCAGCGGCGCGCCGGTGAGGATGTCGTCCGAGGTCACGATGCGCTTCCCGTCGGGCTCGAGACCGGGCAGCGACTTGACGCGGGAGCCGGTCGCCAGGATCACGTCGGTGCCGCTGAGGACGCGCTCGCCGCCGGGATTGTCGGCATCGGGCTCCATCCGGACGACGACCCTGGTCGGTCCGTCGAGTCGACCAACGCCCTGGACCCAGGTCACCTTGTTCTTGTCGACGAGGCTCTTGAGGCCTGTCCACAGGCGCTTGACCGTCTGGTCGCGCCGCGTGCCGATCTGGGCGTAGTCGATCGTCGGCTCGGCGTCGCCGAGCCCGATGCCGTAGTCCTTCGCGTGGCGGACACGCTCGAGGAGGGCAGCGGATTCGAGCATCGCCTTGGTCGGGATGCAGCCAATGTGGAGGCAGGTCCCGCCGATCTTGCCCTGGTCGACGAGGGCGACCTTGAGGCCCAGCTGGGCTGCGCGGAATGCCGCTGTATAACCGCCTGTGCCGGCGCCGAGGACGACGAGGTCGAAGTCGTTGGAGGAGCCGACGGCCATCGGCGGGATGGTAGAGCGCTACCCGCCCGCCCGCACCGAGGTGGCATGGACCGGGCGGTTCCCGCCGCCGTCCTCGGCGCCTGCGACGCCAGGGCCGGCCGTCACGGCATTCGCCCGGTACGCCTTCACGTAGTGGGCGGCACCGCGAGCGGCAAACCATTGCTCGGCATCGGCCCCCGCGCGCGCCGCCTCGGGGAAGCGATCGCTCGCGAGGTGCCCGAGCGCCAGCCCGAAGCGGGCGTTCACGAGCCCCTCGCCGACCTCGGTGAGCATGGCCTCCGCGTCGCGCTGGAAGCCACGGGCGTCGTCCCAGCGACCTTCCAATGCCGCGGTGAGCGCGCCGGCGACGGCGACGTAGCCGCGGCCGGCGAGCAGCTCGTCATACCCCTGCGCGCGCAGGGCGTCCGCGACCTGACCGACGATCACCGGATCGCCCTTGGCGGCCGCGGCGAACAGGGTCGCCATGTGAACCAGGTCGTTCTCGGAGGACGATGTCCGTCCGGGTGCAGCCGTCTCGATCGCCTCGGAAAAACGGCCCTGGGCGATCTGGGCATCTGCCTTCGCAGCCAGGTTCCAGGTCGTGGCCTGGCCGCTGCTGGCATTCACGCCGCTCGCAAGGGTCTCGTCGATGATGGCCTCGGCCTGCCGAGGGTCGCCCTGATAGACCTGCCGCCGGGCGTCTTCCATTCGGAACCAGGCGGTGTAGAAGTCGCCCGCCTCATCCTGCTCGGCCGCGACGTCCTCGACGAACGCGCTCCAGTCCCCGGTCCGGTAGGCGATGTCCTGGGCGCCGCCGATGGCATGGAGGACCCAGCTCCGGTCGCCGAAGCGGCGCGCGATGTCGCGGACCTCGATGTTCAGCTCGAGCGCGTCGGCGAGATTCACGTACTGCAGCAGCACCCGGAGGTTGTTTCGTGCCCGGAGGCCGGCATCGAGGACGCCGAGCTTGTCGGCGATGTCGATCGCACCCCTGAGGAGCGCCTCTGCCTCGATCACGCGACCGATGCTGGTGAGGACGGTCCCCTTCGTGATCACGGCCGAGAGGAGCACTGGCTGGGTGGCCACTCTGGAGTTGGCGAGCACGCGGTCGCACCAAGCCAGGGACTCCTCGGTTGCGCCGGCGAGCATGAGGGCGCGCCCGAGCTCCGCCTGGGCATGGGCGACCTCCGGCGATGGCGGCAGGTCGGCCGCATCCGCGATCAGGGTCCGGAGTGATGCGATGGCGAGCTGGTCGTGGTGCTCCATGTGGTGGACGCTCGCCTGCAGCGCGCGTGCTCGGATCTCGCCGAGTCGATCCCCGAGCTGGCGATACAGCTCCACCGCCCGCTCCGCGTGCTCGAGCCCGACCGCAAATCGAGCCGCATTGCCGGCGATCGTGATCGCGCGCTCGTGCAGCCCTGCCCGCTCCATCTCGTCCGGTGTCACGAGGATCGCCTGTTCGAGCGCGGAGAGCGCCCCCAGCAGGTCATGGAGCGAGCCGGCGCGCTCCGCCGCGGCGCGCAGCGCGACGCGCGCCTGCGCGGCCAGCGCATCTGCCTCAGGACCGGCAGGCGCGGCCTGCTGGGCGGCAAGGTAGTGGGTTGCCAGAACCCCCGCGAGCTCGTCCTCGCCGAGTGACTCGAAGTAGCGAGCGGCCGCGACGTGCTTCGCCTGGCGATTGCGCTTGGCGATCGACTGGTACGCGATCTCGCGGACCACGCCCTGCAGGAATCGGAATTGGCCGCGCTCGGGTGAGCGCGGGTCCGCGTCGATGGTCAGCAGCTCCCTCCGGATCAGCGACTCAGTCAGCCGGGCGACGGCTTCCTCCGACACGCCGCTGACCGCGACGAGGGCCTGGCGGGTGAAGCTCAGGCCGAGCACCGAGCCATCGGTGAGGATGCTGCGCTCCTCGGGTGGGAGGCCGTCGAGCCGCGAAGCGATCAGGGCGTGCAGCGTCTCGGGCACGGCCAGCTCCGGCAGCGCGCCGGTCAGCGCGAAATGACCATCGCGGGTCTCGAGGACGCCTCGGTCGAGGAGCATTCGCAGCGTCTCGACCGCATAGAGGGGCACCCCCTCCGCACGCTCGACGATGCGCCGCAACGGACCGGCGGGGAGATCCGGCACCAGTCCGAGCAGCAGCCGCTCCATGTCGCCCGGACCGAGCGGGTCGAGGTGCATGAGCGTCGCGCTTCGGATCGACCGGCCCCAGTCCGGGCGCCGGTCGAACAGCTCCGGACGAGCTTCCGCGAGAACGAGGATCGGGGACGCTCGGGCCCAGGCGAGCACATGCTCCACGAAATCGAGCATGCCCTGGTCCGCCCACTGCAGGTCCCAGAGTCCGAGGACGAGCGTCGAATCCGCGGCGATCCGCTCGAGCAGCGTGCGCAGTGCCGCGAACAGCTCCTCCCGGGTCTCGGCCGGGAGCTGCTCGAGCCCGAGGACGCCCAGGATGCGGGGCTCGATCCAGCGCCGTTCCGTCTCGTCGGGAACGAATCGCTCGAGCATTTCCTCGACGCGCGCCCGTGACGTCGCCGGGTCGTCCGTCTCGGTGATGCCGGCCCTGCCGCGCAGCATCTCGCCCAGCGCCCAGTAGCTCACGCCGTCGCCATAGGAAGGCGACCGACCCGTCATCAGGTACACGCTGTCGACCACGCCGTCGAGGTACTTCTCCAGCTCCCACAGAAGCCGGCTCTTGCCGATTCCGGCGACGCCGGTCAGCGTGACGAGCCGCGGCTTGCCCTCGCGGACGGTCGTGTGGAAGAGCTCCTTGAGCAGCTGCAGGTCATCGTCGCGACCCACGAAGGGCGGCTCGATCGTGGCGGCCCGACCCTCGCCGCCGCGTCTGGCGACAACACTGATCGCCTCCCAGACCGCGACGGGCTGCTCCTTGCCCTTGAGCTCGCGCTCTCCGGCAGTCTCGAAGGTGATGGCCTGGTTCGCGGCGCGATAGGTTGCCTCGCCGACCAGCACGGTTCCGGGCTTCGCCGCGGACTGCAGCCGCGCGGCCGTGTTGACCATGTCCCCGGCGATCATGCCCTGGCTCTCGAGCCCGAACGTCACGGCCGCCTCGCCGGTGAGCACACCGCCGCGGGCCTGGACGTCCCCGCCGACGCCCTCCAGCCGGGGAACGGCCGCGACCAGCTCCAGCGCCGCTCGAACCGCCCGTTCCGCGTCGTCCTCGTGCGCGGTGGGTGTGCCCCACACGCCCATCACCGCGTCGCCGATGAACTTCTCGATCGTCCCGCCGTACCTGGCGACGATCTCGCGCGCGACGTCGTAGTACCGGGTCAGCAGCTCGCGCGTGTCCTCGGCGTCGCGGCCCTCGGATGCCGTCGTGAACCCCACGAGGTCGACGAAGAGCACGGAGACCAGCCGCCGCTCGGTGATCGCGGCCTGAGCCACGGGGGCTCCCGCCGTGGCGCCGCGGCCGCCGGCGGCCGCGGCGTGAAGGTTGCTCCCGCAGTTCATGCAGAACTTCGCCTCGGGCGGGTTGACCGTCCCGCACACGGGACAACCGCTCGCGAGACGCGTGCCGCACTCGACGCAGAAGTGCGCGTTCGCGTCGTTGTCGGTGCCGCAGGTCGGACAGGCGATCATTGCCATTCGCACTGGAGGATACGGCTCGTCGGCGCGCACGGCGCCACGAGACCTTGACATTGCCGGCGCATCTGTCACGCGCAGGACCGCGGGGGTCCGATGCTATTCTCCGGCGAGGGTGCATCCCTTCCGCCGATCGGAGGGTGGCAGGTGAACGACCTTCTGCTGCGCGGGTTCCTGATCGTCCTCGGCTACCTCGCCGGGTCGATCCCGGTTGGCGTCCTCGTGGCGCGGGCCAGCGGGGGACCCGACCCGCGGACGATCGGCTCGGGACGGACCGGCGGGACCAATGCGCTCCGCGCCCTCGGCCGGAAGTGGGCCGCCATGGTCGTTGCCGGTGACCTCGCGAAGGGCGCGCTCCCGGTCCTCCTCACCCGGATCCTCACCGGCGGCGATTCGCTCGCGGAAGTGCTCGTCGCGGCCGCCTGCGTCGCGGGCGCCGTCCGGTCGCTCTTCCTGGGCTTCTCCGGGGGACGGGGCGTCGGCACGGGCGTGGGCACGATGCTCGTCATCCAGCCGCTCGCCGTGATCCTCGCGGCGCCAGTGTTCTTCCTCGTGATCCTGGCGACCCGCTACGTCTCGCTGGGCTCGCTCCTCGGCTCGGCGGCCATGTTCCCGGCGACCCTCCTCATCTGGGCGGTCGCGTCGGGCTGGGTGCCGCCCGCGTACATCGCCTGGGCGGTCGTGGGGCCGATCCTCATCTGGCTCGCCCACGCCGACAACATCGATCGGCTGCTGCATGGGACCGAGCGCAAGTTCGACCTCGCCCTCCTTGGCGGCGGAGGACGCCGCCCGACCTGAGGGCCCCCGGCAAGGGGCTTCGTGTCCGAGGCCTGTCGTCGAAATCGCCGTGGTCCCGAGGGGGCCGGTCGGCATCAAAGGACGTGACAAACGACCTTTCCACGGGCGGTCCTGTAAAGCTAACTTGACAGCATGGAAAACGAGGTCCGACGGCTGCGCGAGGCGCGCGGGCTGAGCCAGGGCGAGCTCGCCGGGAGGCTCGCGGTCTCGCGGCAGACCGTCAACTCCATCGAGACGGGTCGCTATCTCCCGTCGCTGCCGCTCGCGCTCGCCATCGGGCGGTTCTTCCAGAAGCCCGTCGAGGAGGTCTTCCATGACGACCGTCGTCCGTAGTCCGGTATTCATCGTCGGCGTCGTCGTCGGCCTGGCGCTCGGGGCGGCCGAGCTCGTCGGCTCCGGCTCGGCCTGGCGGGCGCTGCTGTCCGCGGGCATCCCGATCCTGTACGGGCTGGTCGTGACGCTGGTGGGCCGCCGGCGTGACTCGCTGAGCGTGCTCGCGGGTCGCCCGATCGACGAGCGCGCGGCGTACATCAACGCGGAGGCCTCGACGTGGGCATTCGGCCTCACGGCCATCGCGGTGGTCGCGGGCGTCGCCTGGCAGATCGCGAGCCGTGGCGACTGGACGCCGCTCGCCGCCGTCGCGGTGGTCATGGCCGTCGCGTACCTGGGCTCGCTGTTCGTACTCGAGCTCCGTCGCTGACAGCCTCCCGTACGCGGGAATCGAAAGACCCGAGGCGGCTGACGCCTCGGGCCTTCTGGTTACTTGCTCTGGTTCCGCGGATCTTCGTGCGATCCGCGTGCCGAGAGGAGTGCTTGAGAGTTTTCTGGGGTCTCGCCTAGCCCCGCATCGTGCGGAAGCAGTCGGAGCAGTAGACGGGCTTGCCGCTCGTCGGGCGGAACGGGACACGTGCCTCGTTGCCGCAGTTCGAGCAGGTGGCGCTGAACATCTCGCGCGGGCCACGGTCGTAGCCGCCCGAGCTGTAACCGCCACCGCTGCTGTAGCCACCACCGCCGCCGTAGCTGCCGGCATCGCCGTAGCCCGACGAGTAGCCGGCGCCGCTGGACTGGCGGGCGGCCTTGCGGGCGGCTCGGTCAGTCGGACAACGACGCGGCTCGGTGAAGCCACGCTGGGCGTAGAAGTCCTGCTCGGACGCGGTGAAAACGAACTGCTGTCCGCAATCCGCGCAGGTCAGGGTCTTGTCGCTGTACAAAAGAACTCCTCTCGGTTCGACCGCCTGCGAGCCCCGCTCGGGTCTCGCGTCAGCCGTGAGAGGAGTCCGGTTCGAGGTGGTCGTCGATTATTTGCCGTCACAGCCGTGCTGTGACATTGGGCGGGCGGAGCATAAACCAGTCTCAGGAATCTGCCTAGCCCCCGATTTCGGGTCGTTAACCTGCCTCGACCCAGCCACGGGCGCGCTCCACCGCGCGATGCCAATCGTGCAGCATCGATCGGCGTCGATCGGCCGACATCGAGGGCTCGAACCGCCGGTCGAGCGCCCAGTTCGAGGCGATGTCGACGAGGCCCTGCCAGTAGCCGATTGCGAGCCCGGCGAGGTACGCCGCACCGAGCGCGGTCGTCTCGGCCACGACCGGCCGCTCGACCGGCACGCCGAGCAGGTCTGCCTGGAGCTGGAGCAACAGGTCGTTGGCCGCCGCTCCCCCGTCGACCCGCAGCGCGTGCAGCCGCTCCCCGGAGTCCGCGGCCATCGCCTCGAGGACGTCGGCGACCTGCAGGACGATCGACTCGAGCGTCGCCCGCGCCAGCTCCGCCAGCCCGGTGCCGCGCGTGATGCCGACGATCGTGCCGCGGGCGTGCGGATCCCAATACGGCGCGCCGAGCCCGGTGAACGCGGGCACGAGGTAGACCCCGCCGGTGTCGTCGACCGAGGCCGCCAGCGCCTCGACGTCCGGCGCCGATGCGATCGCCTTCAGCCCGTCGCGCAGCCACTGCACCGCCGAGCCCGCCGAGAAGACCGAGCCCTCCAGCGCATAGGTCACCGGACCGCCGGGCGCGAGCTGCCAGCCGACCGTCGACAGGAGTCCGTTGCGCGGGGCGCGTGCCGCTTCACCCGTGTTGAGCAGCAGGAACGCACCGGTTCCGTAGGTGTTCTTGGCCTGGCCGGGCTGGAAGCAGGCCTGGCCGAACGTGGCGGCCTGCTGGTCGCCGGCGAGCGCGCTGACCGGGATCGCGCGACCAAACAGGTCCGCGGTCGTCTCGCCGAAGAGGCCGGAGCTCGGCCGTACCCGGGGCAGGAGAGCCCGCGGCACGCCGACGAGATCGAGCAGCTCCTCGTCCCAGTCGAGGCGGTGGATGTCGAACAGGAGGGTCCGGCTCGCGTTTGACACGTCCGTGGCGTGGACGGCGCCGCCCGTGAGGCGCCACAGCAGGAACGTGTCCACGGTGCCGAAGGCGAGCTCGCCGGCCACGGCACGGGCGCGAGCGCCGGGCACGGCGTCGAGGATGTGGGCGATCTTGGGTCCGCTGAAGTAGGCGTCGAGCGGCAGGCCGGTACGCTCGCGGAAGAGCGGCTCGTGGCCCGCCGCCCGGAGGCGCTCGCAGGCGGGCGCCGTGATCCGCGACTGCCAGACGATGGCGTCCGCGATCGGCCGGCCCGTCGCGCGATCCCAGACGACGGTCGTCTCGCGCTGGTTCGTGATCCCGATCGCGGCAATTCGCTCTGGGCCACCGACGTCGCGCACGACGCGCTGGGCCACGCCGAGCTGCGACGACCAGATCGCCTCCGGGTCGTGGGTGACGTGGCCGGGCGACGGGAAGCGCTGCTCGAACGGCTCCTGCGCGGCTGCCACCGGCCGGCCGTCCCGGCCGAAAGCGATCGCGCGCGACGAGGTCGTGCCCTGGTCGAGGGCGAGGATCAGTCGGTCGTCGCCCACGGCAGCCCGTACTCGCGCCGCGCCGTGTCCAGGTAGCGCCTGACCTCCGTGCTCTGGCGGCGCTTGTCCCAGCCCAGCTCCGCGCCGAGGACGGCGGCGACGACCGGTGCGATCGCGGCGCCGCGGTCGGGCAGCTCCTGGGCGAGGCGCATGCGCCGGGCGAGGACGTCGTCGATCGAGAGCGCGAGCTCGTGGCGGGCTGCCCAGGCGACCTCGGCCTGGATGTGGTCGATGCGCTCGCCGAGCGGCACCGCCAGGTTCAGCTCGCGAGCGAGGCTCATCACGTCCGGCGCCTCGCGCCCGTAGCGATCCGCCAGCCGCCGGGCGACCCGCGGTGGCCACGTCGTCCGGGTCTCGCCGCGCATCGCCGCGGCATCACGCAGGGGCCGCTCGAGGCTGGTCGCGATCTGGTCCAGCTCATGGCGTGGCGCCGCGCCGACGAGTGGCAGGTCACCCGTCTGCGAGCGGCGACGCCGCGCCTCCGTCCTGCCCAGCGACACGTCGACCACGTCGCGGGCCATGACCCGATAGGTCGTGTACTTGCCGCCGGAGATCCGAACGAGACCGCTCGCATCAGCCGCGACGCGGTGCTCGCGCGACGCCTTGACCGTCGACCCGCCGGGGTCCCCGACGAGCGGCCGCATGCCCGCGTACGTGCCGACGATGTCGCCCCGCGTCAGGTCCACCTCGATCTGGCGATTGACCGTGCTCAGGAGCTCGTCGATGTCCGCGTCGGGCGCCGAGACGTCCTCCGGCCGGCGGCTGTCCGCGTGATCGGTCGTTCCGATGATCCAGTGGCCCGGCCACGGGATGATGAACACGACCCGACCCGGGATCCGCAGCGTCATCCCGCCGGTGGCGGGCAGCCGGTCGCGGCGGATGACGATGTGCGAGCCCCGGCTCGGGACGAACCTGTCGGCGCCCTCGAGCTCGGCGAACCTCGTGGTCGGCTCGGCCGCCCACACGCCGGTCGCGTCGATGACCCGCTCCGCGCGGATATCGAACCGCTCATTGCCGACGAGGTCCCTGACGGTCGCCCCGATCAACCGTTCGCCGTCCAGCAGGGGTCGTTCCGCGCGGACTCGCGTGGCGGCAACGGCGCCGCCGGCGATCGCGGTGCGCAGCACGGCGAGCGCCAGGCGCGCGTCGTCCTCGACCCCATCGTGGTAGACGATCGCACCGGTCAGGCCCCGCCGTCGGAAGGGCGCCCATTCGAGCGCGGTGGAGGGCCGGAGGTGCTGCGCGAAGCCGCCGTCACGGCGCGCGCCGAGCAGGTCGTACAGGAAGATGCCGCTGCCGTAGAAACCCTGGTGCAGCAGCGGGATTCCGTAGACCGGGAACAGGAAGGGCTCGAGCCGGACCAGGTGCGGCGCGAGGCGAAGCAGACGGGCTCGCTCCCGGAGTGCCTCGTACACGAGGCCGAAGTGGAGCTGCTCGAGGTAGCGCAGGCCGCCATGGATCAGGCGCGAGCTGCGGCCGGACGTCCCCGAGGCAATGTCGCGCTGCTCGACCAGGGCGGCCCGCAGACCACGGCTGGTCGCATCGAGCAGGGCACCGGCGCCGACGATGCCGCCGCCGACGATGAGCACGTCGAAGCGATCGTCGGCGAGGGCGGTCAGTGCCTCCCGGCGCCAGACCGGCCCGCGCGCCCGCCGCGGGTCATGGTCCGCCGCGCCGAGCGCTGCCACTCGCGCAGCCATCTCCTCCCAGGTGCCCACGCGCGACCGGCTGGACGTCAGGGCTCGGGCGGTCGCGGGGCGGCGATCCGCCACAACACGATCACGGTCACCGCGACCAGCCCGATGACGACGATCGGCGTCGCGCGCACGAGGTCGCCGATCGGCGGCACGAGCGTGGCGACGACCTGGACCGCGAGAACGGCCACGACCGCAACCGCGGCGACGATGAGGACCTCGCGCCAGCCGACGCTGCGCGCCTGGTCAGCCACGATCGGCCTCGCGGGGGATCCCGATCGGGGCCACGAGAACCTTGCCCGCCAGTGCGGCACCGCGCCGCGTCAGCAGCCCGGTCTTCGGCCGGTGGAACGTCACCGTGAGATCCGCCTGGACCACCGGATCGGTCGCGTCACCGGAGGTCAGGTCCACGGCGGTCGGCGTGTCGACGGCGACCACCGGGACGTGCGCACCGCGGGCTCGGAGGACGAGCTCGACCGCCGAGCGGACCGGGTCGCGCAGATCGCCATGCACACCCGTGCCGAGCAGGGCATCGACCACCACCGACGCCCGCTCGATGTCCTTGGCCAGGACCCTCAGCTCGAGCCCGGTGGAGGCATGGAGCCGGCGCAGGCGGGGCTCGCGATCGAGCCGGTTCCAGTTGCGGGTCGCGTCCGGAGTCGAAGGGACGGCCTTGTCCGAGACGAGGACCGCGATCACGTCGGCGCCGGCCCGGGCGAGGTAGCGCGCCGCGACGAAGCCGTCGCCGCCGTTGTTGCCCGGTCCGCAGAGGATCAGCACGGGCCCCTTGCGCCACCGATCCGTCGCGTCCGCGAGGGCCTTGATAGCCGCCGCCACCGCCGCGCCCGCGTGCTCCATCAGGCGCTGGCCTGGGATACCGAGCTTCTGCGCCTTGAGGTCGGCGCCGGTCATCGCCTCCGACCCGATCGGCGGTCGGTCGGCGGTCGCCGACCAGCGCCGGCGCAGATCGCGCAGGTCGAGCCCGAACAGGTCCGGGTCGTCGGCGGGCAGGGGGGTCGAATCGGCCGCAGCCGGGATTGGAGCCGTGCGCACGATCGCAGCGTAGCCCGCTTCATCACGCCGGCTTGAGTCGCGCACGGCGACGGGCCGGGTCAAGCTCGAGGAGCTGCTCCCGGGCGAGCACCGTGAGGGCGTGCTGCACCGCCTCGATGGCGTGGCCGCCGATCGGCTTCCCGAACGAGACCCAGCGAGCTTCCGGGGCGTCGCGCAGCTGGTCGAGGATGCGGCCTCGGAGCCACCGGCTCGTGGTCGCGAACGGTTTCGGAGCGGGCCGCGACGCTGACCGCTCGGGCGGGCGACCCGCCGCGAGGTAGCGGCATTGTTCGGCGAGCGGGCACGCCTCGCAGCGCGGGTCGCCCTTGCGGCAGTACGCGGCGCCGACGTCCATCAGGGCGTGGGTCCACGCGGCTCCTCTGCCATGCGGGACGAGCTCGTCCGCGAGCGCCTGCAGCTCGGTCGGCCGGATCGCGCCGACTCCGCCCGCGACGGCACGGCTGACGACGCGCCGGATGTTGGTATCGAGCGCGGCGACGTCCCGCCCGAACGCGATCGCGAGGATCGCTCGCGCGGTATAGGGGCCGATCCCGGGGAGCCGGACAAGGTCCTCGAAGGTGTCCGGCACGTGGCCGTCGTGCTCCTCGAGGATCGCGATCGCGGCCTCCCGAAGCGCGAGCGCACGCCGGTTGTAGCCGAGGCCGCGCCACGCCCGGATGGCCGTCGCCGGTGACGCCGCCGCGAGCGCCGTGGGCGTCGGGAACCGGGCGATCAGGCGCGTCCACGCCGTGGCCGCGCGCGCCGCCTGGGTCTGCTGCGCGATGACCTCGGACAGGAGCACGGACCAGGGATCCGCGCTGCGCCGAAACGCGAGGTCGCGCGCGTTCACGGCATACCACCCGAGGACCGCCGCGTGCATGGCCTGGAGCTCGGCGGGCGCGAGGGTCACGTCCCTACGATACCGAGGTGCGATTCGGCGCGGCTTTCTGGATCCAGCGGACCGACTGGCCCGCGCTTCGCGACGCCGCGCTGGCCGCCGAGCGGGCCGGCTTCGACAGCCTCTGGTTCGACGATCACCTGCTCGCCGACGAGGGCGATTGGCACGATCCGAAGCTCGAGGGCTGGGCCGCTCTCGCCGCTCTTGCCCCGCTGACCACCCGCGCTCGGCTGGGCCTGCTCGTCGCCGCCAACACGTTCCGCCAGCCAGGGCTGACGGCCAAGCTCGCGACGACGCTCGATCACCTCTCCGGAGGCAGGTTCATCCTGGGGCTCGGGGGCGGCTGGTTCGGGCGCGAGCACGAGGCGTTCGGGCTCGACTTCGGTGCGGGCTTCGGTGAGCGCCTCGATCGCCTCGAGGAATCGATCGGCCTGATCGAGCAGCTGCTGGCGGGCGAGCACGTCACCCACGAGGGGCGCTTCTACCGGATGGTCGATGCGGTCTGCGAGCCCCGGCCGATCCAGGCCCGCCTCCCGATCCTGATCGGCGGCTCGGGCCGCGAGAAGACGCTCAGGACCGTCGCCCGCCACGCCGACATGTGGAATGCGTATGCCGCCCCGGAACGGGTCGCGGAGTCGCTCGCGATCCTGCGGGACCGCTGCGCCGAGGTCGGCCGGCCGTTCGAGGCGATCGCGAAGACCGCGTACATGGAAGTGGTGATTCGCGCTTCCGAATCCGAGGTGAGCGAGTACTGGACGCGGGTCGAGGACCGGCACGGGATCCGGGGCCGGGTCGGCTCGGACGGCACGCCACGCCTGCTCAACGTCGGCGGCACCTCGCAGGCGGTCGCGGCCTACGTTCGAACCTTCGAGGCGCTCGGGATCGACGAGGTCATGTGGATCTTCCGCAACCCCTTCGACCTCGAGACGATGGCTCGCCTCCCCGAGGTCCGCCGGCTGCTCGAGGCGCCCGCCTAGTCCTTCGCGACCTGGGCGGAGCGCACCGAGATCGGCCAGCCGAAGCCGCAGTGGCTCGCCTCCTTCGCCCGGATGAGCCCCTTGACCTCGAGCCTGTCCCCGTCCCGGGCGACCACCTTGCCGGAGCCGTCGAGGACCTCGAACTGGTCGCCGAAGCGTGGGTCCGTCGGGTGCTCCGGTACGACCTTCCAGCCCCGCGGGAAGACGATGACGAAGTCGTCCTGTCCGGGCGGCGGCAGGTACGGGCTCGCCGGGCCCGGCGCGAGCGCGACGCACGCCTCGAAGCCGAGGTAGATCTCGCCGACGACCGTCGCCTCAGTCGTCACGCCGCCCGGAGCCCGCACGCCGACGACCGGTGTCGGGCTCGGCGCGACGCTCGGTTCGCTGGTCGCCGACGCCGCGGAAGTCGCAACCGGGGGCGTGCCCGGCAGCGCACTGGGCGCCTGGGTCGAGCAGGCGGCGAGCAGCGCCGCCACCGCGAATCCGGCCGCAACCGCCCTTTGCTGGCGCATCGAGGTCAGGGTACGGGCCGCGCCTCCGTGGGCGCCGCCTCCGTGGGCGCCGCGCCGTGCGCGAGCGCCACGCTCAGATGCGCAGCATCACGTGCTTGACGACCGTGTAGTCCTCGATCGCGTACATCGACTGGTCCTTGCCGTAGCCCGACTCCTTGAAGCCGCCATGGGGCATCTCGGAGGCCAGCGTGAAGTGGTCGTTGATCCAGACCGTGCCGAACTGGATCGCCTTGGCGACGCGCATGGCCCGCCCGATATCCGTCGTCCACACGGACGCGGCAAGCCCGAAGCGGACGTCGTTGGCCCAGGCGATCGCCTGCTCCTCGTCGGAGAAGCGTTGGACCGTGACGACCGGACCGAAGATCTCGTCCTGCACGACCTCGCTTTTCTGGTCAGGACCGGCGAGCACCGTCGGCTCGTAGTACGTCGCGCCCTGGGAGCCTCGGTTGCCACCGACGACCACCTCGGCCTCTCCCCGCGCCCGATCGACCATGCCTGCGACCCGGTCCACCTGGCCCTTCGAGATGAGCGAGCCCATCTCGAGCTCCGCGCCGGTCGACGGGTCGCCCCACTTCATGTCCTTGACCTGGTCGGCGAGCTTCGAGACGAAGCTGTCGTAGACGCCCGGGCCGGTGATCACTCGCGCCGCCGCGGTGCAGTCCTGGCCAGAGTTCCAGTACGAGGCGAAGCGGAGTGTCTCGGCCGCGAGGTCGAGGTCGGCGTCGTCGAAGATGATCACCGGGGCCTTGCCGCCGAGCTCGAGATGGAGCCGCTTGACGGCGTCCGCGGCAACCCTGGCGATCTTCTTGCCGGTGTCCGTGTCGCCGGTCAGCGAGATCATGCCGACCTTCGGGTGCGCAACGAGCGCGCTGCCGATGACGTCGCCCGAGCCGGTGATCACGTTGAGCACGCCCGGCGGGAGGATGTCGGCGGCGATCTCGGCGAGCTTGATCGCGGTCAACGGCGTGCGGCTGGCGGGCTTGAGCACGACCGTGTTGCCGGCGGCGAGCGCGGGCCCGATCTTCCAGCCGGCCATCATCAGCGGGTAGTTCCAGGGCGCGATCGAGGCCACGACGCCGATCGGCTCGCGCCGGATGATCGAGGTCCGGTCGGCGATGTACTCGTTGGCCGCCTTGCCCTCGAGGTTGCGCGCGGCCCCGGCGAAGAAGCGCAGGTTGTCGGCGACGACAGGCATGTCGACCGCCGCGACGTTGAGCGGCTTGCCGGCGTGCGCGCTCTCGAGTCGAGCGAGCTCGTCGGCATTCGCCTCGATCGCGTCGGCGAGCTTGAGCAGGGCGGTCATGCGCTCGGCCGGCGTCGTCTTCTGCCACGTCTCGAAAGCCTTGGCCGCGGCGTTGGCGGCTCGGTCGACGTCCTCGCTGTCGGAGGCCGGGACGCTGGCGATGATCTGGCCGTTGGCCGGGTTCTCGACGTCGAGCGTCCTGCCGCTCGCGCTGTCGACCCACTCGCCGCCGATGAACTGCTGCAGCGTCTTGACCCGCTCCATGAGATCGGTCACGGGAAAGCCTCCTCCAGGAACGCCGATGCCGGGCACCCGCCGGAATTCGAGGGTGATGCGCCTCCGGGGCGCGCGAATCGCAGCGTGCGGGCACCATTCTCGCGCACGGCGTGGTTGGAGGCCAGCCCGAGGAGAGCCCATGTCCAGCGATCTGCCCCGTCCCGAGGGCGTGATCTTCGACCTCGACGGCACCCTGGTCGATACCGTCCAGCAGCGGATCGACGGGTGGGTCGAGGCGCTTGGCGCCGCCGGAATCAGCACCTCGGCGGCCGAGATCGGGCCGATGATCGGCATGGACGGCAAGCGGCTCGCCCGCGAGCTCGCGGGACGCGCGGGACGCACCCTGTCCGAGGACGAGACCGAGGCGATCGACCACGCCGCGGGTGAGGCGTTCGACCGGCGCAACCGCGAGCCGGTCGCCCTCCCAGGCCTGGCAGACGCCCTCGCGGCCATCGCCATGAGCGGCGCGAGGTGGGTCATCGCAACGTCGAGCCGGGCCGCGCAGGTTCGCGGCTCGGTGGCCGCGCTCGCGCTCGAGGACGAGCCGGAGATCGTCGACGGCGGCCACGTCCAGCACGCCAAGCCCGCGCCGGACCTCCTGCTGCTCGCGGCCAGGCGGATGGGCGTTGCCCCCGAGCGCTGCTGGGCGGTCGGCGATTCGACGTGGGACGCACGGGCCGCCGTCGCTGCCGGGATGACCGCGATCTGCGTGACGGCCGGCTCCGCGGTCAGCGTCGGCGATCTCCTGGCCGCCGGCGCGGCTGTCGTGGTGCCGACGCTCGCCGAGCTGGCGAGGCTTGTCGAGGAGGAATCCGCCGCCACGTCCGAGGCCGGCTGACCCTGGGTGCTCGCGCGCGAGACCGCGAGGCTCAGCGCGACGCGACGAGGGCGGCGACGACGATCGCGAGCGCGCTGACCCCGACGACGAGATCAAGTCGCGTCCAGGCAATCGGGCGGTAGGCAGTCCGGAGTCCGGGGCCGAAGCCGCGGGCGTCCATCGCGATGGACAGCTGGTCGGCGTGGCGAATCGCGCGCACGAGGAGGCCGACGAGCAGGCTCGGATGCAGCTGCCGCAGGCCGCGCAGGCGCCGCGCGTCTCGGAGGCTGGCGAGGTCGGAGGCGAGGCGCGGGACCGCCTGGTACGCGGCCAGGAAGCCATAGGCGAAGCGGGGCGAAACGTGCGCCTGCTGGACGAGGGCGTCCACGAGCCGCGTCGGGTCGGTCGTGAGGACGAACACCGCACCGACGCTGACGATGGCAGCGACGCGAGCCCCGAGGCCCGCCGCAGCTTCGACCGCTTCCTGCGTGACCCGCAGCGGCCCGATCCGCAGCAGCTCCCGGGCGGCGGGATCCGGGTTGTGCGTCGAGAACAGCAGGTTGGTCAGCGCGATCGCGATCACGGCCACGACGAGCGGCGCGAGCCGCCGCGCGAGCGCCCCGGTCGGGATCCTGCCGAGCTCGAGTCCCGCCACGAGCGCGACGACGGCGAGGATCAGGGGCGGCCGGACATCGAGGGTGAACCCGAGCCCGAGGAGCCACGCAAGCGAGATGCCCAGCTTCACCAGCGGGTTGGTCCGACCGAGCGCGCTCTCCCGCTGCGACAGCTCGAGGTCCGGCGCGAGGAACGTCGCCGCGGTCACGCCGCTGACCTCCCGGGCGGGACCGGCTCGTCTGCGAGGACCCAGCCGTCGGCGAGCTCGACCCTTCGGTCGGTGGCGTCACGGGCGAACCGCTCGTCATGGGTCGCCGCGAGCAGGGCGCTCCCCTCCCCGACCAGCTCGCCGAGGGCTTCGACGAGCGCCTCGTGCCCCCGTCGATCCTGGCCGAAGGTCGGCTCGTCGAGCGCGAGGAGCAGCGGCCGGCGGGCGAGCCCGGTCACGAGCGAGAGCCGGCGCTGCTCGCCGCCGGACAGCCGGTACGGACTTCGATCGGCGAACTCCGCAAGGGGCAGGCGCAGCCGCTCCGCGAGCTCGTGCGCGTAGGCCACCTGTTCCTGCCCCAGCCCGAGCTCGATCTCCTCGCGCACCGACTGGCCCAGGAACCCAAGCTCCGGCTCCTGCGCCACGAACCCGGCGAGGCGGGCCAGCTGCGCGGCGGGCAGCCGGCGCGGGTCGTGACCGACGAGTCGGACCCGCCCGGCCACGGGCGCGAGCAGCCCGAGCGCCAGCCGCAGCAGGGTCGTCTTGCCGCTGCCGTTCCTGCCGACGAGCGCGACCCGCTCCCCGGGACCGACCACGAGGCTCACCGAGCGCAGGACCGGCGAGGCCGCCGTGTACGCGAAGCGGACGTCGGCCACGTCGATGACTGGTTCGGCTCCCGGGAGGTCCCCGGGCGTCGGGGAGGCGTGCCCCGCTGCATCCGCCTTGCCGGCTGACGCCGCGGGCAGGGCCGGGTCATCCGGGAGCCAGACGCCGGCCCGCGCGAGCTTGCGCGCGGAACGTCCGAGGACGTCCCTCGGCGCGCCGAAATCGATCGGGCGACCGTCGTCGTCGAGGGCCAGGACGAGGTCGGCCAGCGGCCACGCGAGCGCGACGCGATGCTCGATGAGCACGATCGTCGCCGCCGTCCGTTCGCGGATCGAGCGGAGGACGCGGAACACGGCATCGGCGCCCAGCGGGTCGAGGTGGGCGGTCGGCTCGTCGAGGACGAGGAGGCCCGGGCCCGGTGCGAGCACGCCCGCGAGGGCCACGCGCTGCTGCTCGCCGCCCGACAGCCACGTCGAGCGCCGGTCGTCGAAGCCCCGCAGGCCCACGCCGGCAAGCGCCTCGGGCACGCGCTCGCGCATCGCCGCCCGCGACCAGGCGAGGTTCTCGAGGCCGAACGCGACATCGTCGCCGACGCGTTCCATGACCAGCTGGCTCGCCGGCTCCTGGAGCACGATCCCGGCGCCCAGGCCGGTCGTGGTGATCGGCGGCTCTGGCGGGGCATCGGCTGGCGCCGCGGCATCCGGGCTCCCGGCGCGGCGCGCCACATCGACATCACCGACGCGGAGCGAGCCCTGCCACTCCCCGGGGAACTGCTCCGGGAGCAGCCCCGCGACGGCCTTCGCGAGCGTGCTCTTCCCCGACCCCGACGGCCCGACAACGAGGAGCACGGCCCCCGGCGGGACCTCGACGTCGAGATCCCGGAACGCCGGACGCGGGCTCCCGGCGTAGGTGAAAGCCGCGCCAGCCGCCCGGATCGATCGGGGCGGCGTGGCCCTCGGCGCCGCGTTCAGCCCGCGGAGCCTCCCGTCCGCGCCGGCCCGGCGCGACCGAACGCCTCGAGCACGCCGGCCCGACGGAGCGAGCGCTCCAGGGCCAGCGAGCCGACTGCGGCAAAGCCGATCGCCGAGACAGCCATCACGACCAGGCGCAGGACCTGCAGCTCGGTCGCGGCATCCGGGTAGTAGAGGACCCAGTCGTGGGCCCACGCGCCGACTGCGGAGGCCACGCCCGCGATCGCGAGGACCGGCAACGACCAGCGCCGGTAGCCGACGAACGCGAACACGAGCTCGGCCGCGGCGCCCTGCACGAAGCCGGAAAGCAGCGTGTCGGGTCCCCACTGGCTTCCGAGCAGCGCGGACACCGTGGCGGCGGCCATCTCCGCGAACAACGCGGCGCCCGGCTTGCGGATCACGATCGGCGCGAGCACCGCGGGCACGAGCCACATGCCGTACACGACGTCGGAGAAAGGAACGGGCACCCAGCCGAGGCCGGCGTAGAGCGTGTTCCAGGCAGCGAAGACGACGCCGAAGACGACGCCGATCACCGCCGCGACGACGATGTCCCGCGTTCGCCACGCCTCGAACGGCGCGACCGACGGAGCTGCCTGCCCCCGATCGACGGTGGTCATCGGAGCTGTACGTCCACGGGTGTCCCTCCAGGAACGGTGACGCCGTCCTCCGCGGGGAGAACGGCGCATTCGAGCCTGGGCCTGCTTCCTTCGCCGGTATGAGCCGGATCAGGTTCCGCGGGTCTGTGGCCTGGCCACACTCTCAGCGCTTCGGCGCTCCCCGGAGGCGGTCTTCAGTTGCCGCCGATGGTACCGCAGGCCGCTCAACCGGCCGTTGCGCCCACCAGTGCCGCGGCGGGCGCGTGCATGTGGCTGACCCGATCGCGGATCCAGCCGACGATGTCGTCGACCTCCTGGCGCGCCACCGGCTCGTTGTGCACCTCATGCCTGGTGTTCGGGTAGACGCGGCGCGTCACGCCGGGGCGGCCGTCGAGCGTGGCGCTCGTGTGGCTCGGGACGAGCCGGTCCTCGGCGCCGTGGACGACCAGGGTCGGCAGGGACAGCCGATCGAGCGAGGCGGCGACCCTGCGCTGCTCGCCGAAGGCCGCGTGCGCGAAGCGGACCGTCGACTTGTGCTGGTTGAGCGGGTCGGTCATGTACTTCGACCGGACGTCGGGGTCGGTCGACAGGACCTCGGTGTCGAGGCGGTTCGAGAGCAGCAGCCCGGGCGACACCCGTCGCAGCGACCCGACGAGCAGGCGCTGCCACAGCGGGACGGACGCGCCGATGGCCGGCGCCGAGAGGACGAGGAGGTCGGGCCGGACGCGACCGTCGAGCACGTAGCCGAGCGCCACCAGCCCGCCCAGCGAGTGCCCGAACAGGACAAGCGGTCTCGAGGGAGCGATCGAGCGGGCAGCCACGATCCGCTCCTCGAGGTCATCGTGCAGCTGCGACCAGCGATCCACCGAGGCGCGTGGCCCGCCGGACGCGCCGAAGCCGCGCTGGTCGTAGGCGTGCGCGTCGATGCCCGCCTCGGCCAGCTGCACGCCGACGTGCTCGTAGCGACCCGAGTGCTCCGCGAGGCCATGGACGAGCAGCATCGTCGCCCACGGCTCACCCGAGGGCACAGCCCAGTGGCGGACCAGCAGCGTCGTCCCGTCGCGTGCGGCAACGTGGTCGACTCGTGCACCGCCGTCCATCGCCGCAGCCTACGCCGACCAGGGGCCGATACCATCGCCGACGATGATCTGGCAGGAGGTCGGCGATCGCGTCTTCACCCGCCGCTACGACTTCTTCCAGCAGCAGATCGGGGTCGTCCTTGGTGGTCGCGACGTCCTCGTCGTCGATACGAGATCGACGCCGGTGCAGGCGCGTGAGGTGGCGACGGAGCTGCGCCAGCTGACCCGCGACCCGGTCTCGATCATCGTCGACACCCACTGGCACTTCGACCACACCTTCGGCAACAGCGTCTTCCGGCCCGCGGCCGCGTGGGGCCACGTCCGGGCGGCGGCTCGACTGCGAGCGGACGGCCGGGCGACGATCGAGGAGGTCGCTGCCGAGATCCCGGCGATCGCCTCGGACATCCGCGAGACGATCATCGACCCGCCCGAGCGGACGTTCGAAGATCGCGCGACCGTGGCCGTCGGCGATCGCGTGGTCGAGCTCAGCTATCACGGCCGCGCACACACGGACGGCGACATCGTCCTCGTCGTCCCGGACGCGAAGGTCCTGTTCGCCGGCGACCTGCTCGAAGAGGGCGCGCCGCCGAGCTTCGGCGACAGCTTCCCGCTCGAGTGGCCCGCGACGGTCGAGCGGCTGCTTCCGCTCGTGAGCGGCGCAGTCGTGCCGGGCCACGGCGCGGTCGGCGACCGTGGCTTCGTCGAGGGCCAGCTCGCGGCGTTCCGGCGCCTCGCCGAGCTGTCGCGCGCGGTCGAGGCCGGCAGGCTCGACCTCGAGGCCGCCATGCGCGAGGAGCTCTTCCCCGGCCCGACTCCGGACGATGCGTTCGAACGCGCCCTTGCCCAGCTCCGAGGCGAGCTGATCTAGCTCCGTCTCGAGCTGACGTCGCTGGCCCCGCCAAGGTGGGAGCGGGCCCAGTTTCAGCCATTTGCTCAGCTGGTTAGCGCTCGTCAGCGAATCGCGGGCATCTGCTCATCGAACGACGCATTTGGCAGCGCATGACGTGCGGAGCAGCTCGCGGTGCGTTCCGGCGCCCACGGCCACCGCACGTGCGCCCTGACGAGTGCCAATGCCATGCGCATCTGGCAAGAATCGAGCCCGGCTCGATGGCGAGCCGGGCTCACGCCGCGAACCCGGAAAGGCTAGGCGGCGGCCTCCGCGCTCGACCAGGCAATCGAGTCGCCCGACTCCTGGTTGAACAGGTGCAGCTTCTCCAGGGGCAGCTTGAGATCGATGATGTCGCCCGGCTTGACGCGGTTGTCCGAGCCGACCACGGCGACCACGTCGCCCTCATGGCCCTGGACGGTCACGTGCAGCAGCTCCTGGTCGCCGAGGAACTCCACGACGTCCGCCTTGGCCCGGATCGTCGCCGAGTTGGGCAGCTCGCCGAGCTCGAGGTGCTCCGGCCGGAAGCCCGCGACGAGCTTGCTTGCGCCGTCCATGCCGCTCCGGTAGCGGGTCGGGATCGGGAACGTCATGCCCTCGCCCTGGACCCGGTCGCCGTCGCGCTCGACGTTCACGAAGTTCATTGCCGGGCTACCGATGAAGCCGGCGACGAACAGCTTCCTCGGGCTGTCGTACAGGTCCTGCGGCGCCCCGACCTGCTGCAGCTCGCCCTTGTCCATGACCGCGATGCGCGTGCCCATGGTCATGGCCTCGACCTGGTCGTGGGTCACGTACACGGTCGTGGTGCCCAGGCGCTGGTGGAGCCGCGCGATCTCGGCGCGGGTCTGGACGCGAAGCTTGGCGTCGAGGTTGGACAGTGGCTCGTCCATCAGGAACACCGCGGGCTCGCGGACGATCGCTCGCCCGAGCGCGACGCGCTGGCGCTGGCCGCCGGACAGCTCGCGCGGCTTCTTCTGGAGGTTCTCGAGGTTGAGGATCCGCGCGGCTTCCTTGACCCGCTCGTCGATCTGGGCCTTGGGCACCTTGCGCAGCTTCAGCCCGAACGCCATGTTGTCGTAGATCGACATGTGCGGGTAGAGCGCGTAGCTCTGGAAGACCATCGCGATGTCGCGGTCCTTCGGGGCGACGTCGTTGACGACCCGGTCGCCGATCTTGAGGGTCCCCTCGGACACCTCTTCGAGGCCGGCGATCATGCGCAGGCTGGTCGTCTTGCCGCAGCCGGACGGGCCCACCAGGACCATGAACTCGCCGTCGGCGATCTCGAGGTTGAGATCCTTCACGGCGTTGAACTCGCCGAAGCGCTTCCACACGTGGTCGAAGGTCACGGTGGCCATGGCCATCTCCTCCCGGCGGTGATGCCATCGCGGGCCCTTGCATCTCGACGCGAACACGCCACGCCGTCGACGGGCCCCGTACGTGTCATCCGGTCCGGTCGCCGGATCGTAGCACCGGCTCAGCTGAGGAGGGCGCCCCCTCGGTGCGGACCGGTGACGTCCATCTCTCGGTTCACCTGCTCGTCCGGCGACGGCTCGCGCAACCGGCGGTCCTTGAGGTCGCGGAACCGGTCCATCACGCGCCGGGTGCGCAGGTCGACCTCGAGCGTGGCTGCGTCATGGGCGGCAGATCCGGGGGCGTGCGCGTTGCGCCGCCGGTCGAGCTCGCGCAGCTCCGCCAGCTCTCGAAGCAGGTCTTCGATGACAATCGCTTCGCGACCCTTGTGCTCACCATCTGGCAAAACGCACGCCCCATTCGCGGAACCCCGGCCGCATCGCGCCACGGCCTGGACCTGATCCTGCGCCTGTGAGGTTGCGCCCTCATTGCCTTTCCGCGGGGAGCATTGCGTCCGGGTATCGTCGACCTCAGATCGCGCTTGCGCACGCCCGGCATTTCGAGGCATCCACCGCGTTCGGCTCCTTGCAGAACGGGCAGGTCTTCACCTCGGCGGGTGCCGGCTCCTTGACGAACATCCGGGAGACCCACCAGACCACGAACGCGATCACGATGAAGGCGATGATGGCGTTGATGAACGCGCCATACCGAATGTCGACGGCCGGAACGGGATTGCCCTGGGCGTCGGTGGTGGCGTTCTTGAGATGGATCACGAGGGTGTTGAAGTCGACCCCACCGAGGACGAGGCCGACCGGCGGCATGATGATGTCGTTCACCAGCGAGTTGACAACGGTGCCCAGCGCGGTGCCGATGATCACGCCGATCGCGAGCGCCAGCGCATTGGTCTTGAGCAGGAACCCGCGGAACTCTCCGATCACGGCTCTCCCCTCCATCAGGTCGCACGATCCGCTTTGCCGGCGCATCGTAGTCCGCCGGGCATGACGCTCGTCTGTGCAACACACGCTGAAAGGGCCCCGGCGTCGTCGCCGGGGCCCTCGAGGTTGCGGGGCTGAGCGGATGCTCAGGCGGCGACGGGCACCCGTGCCGGTGACTGAACGATCCCCAGCTGGACAAGCATGCCCAACTGGTCGGCCAGGGCCCAGTGTTCGGTCAGGCGACCGTTGACGCCGCGGCCGATGTGGATCTCGGTCCAGGTTGCGCGCTTGCCTGTCGGGGGCATGCCCATGAACTCGCCGGTCATCGTGCCGGTCGCGCTCAGGCGATGCACGATCTGGTCCCCGTACGCGATCGTGTCTTCGATCGTGTAGCGGATGTCCGGGAATGCGGTCCGGAGCGCCATCGCGCTGGACTTGAGGCCCTCGCGGGTCGGCGCAACGCCGCCCACGGGCGTGTGGTCGACGAACTCGGGCACGAGGAGCTCGTCAAGGAGCCCGAAGTTGCCGGTGTTCAAGACCTCGAGCGGGATCCGCTCTGCAGTGCGCTTCATGTCGGTGATCATTTGAGAACCGCCGTTGTTGTACCCACCCGCGTACCGAGAACCAGGTGATTGGAAGGCTCGCCTCCACCGGGTCTGAATTTCCCCGGCGACTGGTCGGTGTGTTGCGGCTGTGTGGAATAGTTCAGAGTGTATGGTCCGGTACGTAGTATGTCAACGGACGGGCCGCCGGGCGACGCGAGCGAGCCCGGCTTCGACTGGGGAGGCGGTCGGCTTCTGGGCGGATATGGCCGCGAGGGCACGCGCGGCCCTGGCCGACGACGCCGACCCTACTGGATCCGGGCGGGCGGAACGGGGCGCTGCCTCGAACGCCGACGACTGACGCCGCCCCTTGTGCGACGCCGGGAGCGATACCACGCGAGGTATTCAAGGAGCTCTTCTCGCTCGTCCTCGGTGAGGTTGGCGAACAGCGCGGTCCCGATGGCTTCGTTGCTGCTCCGTCCCACCTCCCCCGGCAGCTCGTAGCCACTGAGTCGCATGAGATCCGCATAGGGCACTCCGAGTGCCTCGCTGAGGCGGTGCAGCACATGGGGCGAGGGCTTGTGGACGGCGTCGTTCTCGAGGCGGCTCAGATATGCCGGCGAGATCCCGGATGCGCGGGCGGCGTCGACCGCGGAGAGCTCACGAACCTCGCGCGCCTGGCGGAGCACATTGCCGATTGACGCTGCCAATACGCACCATCACTACAGTTGATATGTATAACTACAGTTGACAATAGCACCCGGTCGTTGTTCAATGCAAGCGACAGCAGTGGCCGGAATCGAACCCGGCGGTGGCCTCCCTGGCTCCCGCTCCCCCCGGATGCCGATAGCAGCCAGGGAGCGTGGATTGAGCATCGATCGAATCGACCGAACGGTCGTGACCTGGGATTTCCCCACCGAGGGACGGACGCGCCGCGAGCCGGTCGAACGTCAGGACCGCGTCGGACTCAGCGTCGCAGCGGCGATTGCGCGGACAGCCGTCATGGTCGCGCTCGCCTCGTTGGCGATCCTCGTCCTGCTGCCCGCGGCGATCGCGGCGCAAGCCGCTTCCGCGATCTGACCTCGCCCATCCGGGCCTGAGCGCCAAAGGAGACAACATGGCAGTCGACAGAATCGATCGAACGGTCGTCACCGCTGGACCCACCGCGGTTCCGGCGGAGGCGGGGACAGCGTCCCCGGTCGCACAGGAAGTCGTGCGGACGGACAGTCAGCGAATCACGAGGGCAGGCCCAGGCGGCTCGGAGATGGGCCGGCGGATCGTGGTCCTCCTCTTCGGGCTGATCCAGGTGGTCATCGGAGCCCGCTTCGTGCTCCTCCTCCTTGACGCTCGCGAGGCAAACGGCCTCGTGTCCGGGATCCTCAACCTCAGCCAGCTCTTCGTCGCGCCGTTCGAAGGAATCCTCCGAACGGACGCCCTCCATTCGGCCGGCTCAACCCTCGACATCACGGCCGTCGTGGCCTTCGTTGGCTGGACGGTCCTCGAGTTGATCGTCATCTGGGCACTTGGGATCTTCCGGCGCGAGCCGGCCTGACCCGGGAGCCTTCAGCCGGCCAAGGCCGGCACCTCGCACCCGGGCCGCTCGACGCGGCCCGGGTGGATGGGGTCCCGCCGCCTCCAGGAAGGAACGAGTTCAATGGGTTTCATTGCGTGGATCATCGTCGGCGCGATCGCCGGCTTCCTAGCCAACCAGCTGATGGGCTCGCGTGAGGGCCTGCTGATGATGGTCGTGCTCGGCATCGTCGGCGGACTCGTCGGCGGTTTCGTCGCAGCGAACGTCCTGAAGATCGGGTCGGTCAATGGGGTCAACATCGAGAGCATCCTCATCGCCACCCTGGGTGCGATCGCAGTGATCTTCGTCGCCAGGTTCGCCAGCGGTTCGCGTGGTCTCAGGCGCACCTGAGCCGCCGACCAGCCACCGACGGCGTCGATCAGCTGATCATCCGGTCCCGACGGGCCGACCCAGCCGGGCCGGCCCGTTTTGGCTGGCTGGCCGCCCCTTCAACCAGAACAGGTGGAGAACGCCATGACAAGACCAACGCGGGCACCCGACGCCCGCCTGCAGGCGAACAGCTCGACCACTGAGAAGGGCTCGAGCCTGCTCGCCGCACGGCTCCGCGGGGCAGTCCGGATCGCACGAACCACGGGCCCGACGCTCCGGCGCCGATCGGCCCGGGCTGTCACTGCCACCCGCGCCGGGCTTGGCTGGACGACAAGGGCCGTCCGGGCGATGCCGCGCTCAACCAGTCGATCGCTTGCCACCGGCTCGGTCGGGTTCGGAGCCGGTCTCTTCATCGGCGGGGCGCCACGACTGGTCGCGGCAACAGGAATTGCGCCCGCCCTGGTCATCGGGGCAGCGATCCTCCTGCGCCCAGACGAGCCTGCCCTGGCATCCGCGGGTCCTGAAAGGGGCTCGTCGGACCAGCGCTAGATGCGCCTCCGTTCGGGCTGTCCTTCCCGAACGTGCGCGAACAATCCCTGGTAGAGCATGCGCAAGGTGGCAGCGTGGGCCTGGATCTGGGGCATTTCGGGGCTTCCCGCGGCCGCCGAGGCCAGCTGTCTCTCGGCCGATCGCCATGCGTCGAGGAGCTGGCGCATGACGACGTTCGCCGCCAGCCGCTCGGGCTGCGCCTCGTCGCCACCGACAAGGACGAGATGAGGTCCGGCGCTGTTCGTCTGGGCAGGGCGATCCTGCTGGGCGCCTTGGCCCCTCCATCGGGACGGCGCGTCAGGCGTCGAGTGCTCGACGAGTCGTAGACCGCGCGATCCGCGAGTCAGAGGGCCGCGGCCCGGATCTGCCACCCGACCGGGTTCGACCTGCTCCCGCATCGCGACCTCCAGCGATATGGGCGGGTCTGTCCCCATTACAGACCCGCCCCGACCGGGCGCCCCTTGGGGCCGCGTGCCGATCCATCGCGGAATCTGCGGTCCGGTGACGCCTTCGTCATGACGCCCCGTCATCCGACGCGCCGCACGGCAGACCCGGCGTTCAGTGCCTCGTCGTTCCCCCGGAATCCTGCCCGGCATCCCAGCCCGCGTTCGAGAAGGTCGGGATGAAGCGATACCCGCGGCCGGCGACGGTGGCGATGAAGCGGGGCCGGCGGTAGTCGTTCTGGAGCTTGATCCGCAGGCTCCGGATGTGCCGATCCACGACGTTGCTCTCGGACACGAAGTCGGTACCCCAGATCGCGTCGAGGATCTCGTCCCTGGTCACGACGCGCCCGCCCCTGCTCGCGAGCAGGTACAGCAGGCTCTGCTCGATGCCGCTCAGGTGCACGACCGAATCGCCTGCCCGGACCTGGCGGTTCACGATGTCGATCTCCATCTCGCCGAGCCGGATCGTGGGCACGATCGGGTGATCGCTCCCGAGCGCCCGCCGGGTGATGACGATCGAGCGGGCGAGCAGCTCTTCCGGCGAGAAGGGCACGGTCAGGATGTCGTCAACACCGAGGTCGAAGGCCCGCAGCTTCGTCTTGAGGTCGCCACGCCGGGTGAGCCCCAGGGCGGGGATCGAGCCACCGGTCAGCGTCGCCGACGCGTCGAGCCGGCGGAGCAGGCTGGCGCTGTCCGCATGATCCATGTCGATGACCGCCATGTGCGGATGCCACTCAGCGAGGATGCGTTCGGCCTCCGCGATGCTGCTCGCTGCCCGGACCGCGAACAGACCGTGATTCAGCGTCAGCTCGATGAGGTCGACGACCAGCGGCAGCTCGTGGAGCACGAGCGCGCGGCGCGCTTCCTCGTGTCGATCATCCATGCGCCAACGTCCTCCCGCATGAAGGGCGGCTCGAGGTCATTTTACCGGTGGCCGCATCGGACCCGAGTCTGCGCGCCCCGTCAGCCGAGGCCCCGGACGTCGAGGGCCCGCCCCCAGTGGAACGCACGAACGGCCACGAGGACCCCGAACGCGGCGACGACCAGGATCGCCGCGGCGGCGATCGAGGCGTTCAGGTCGCCGGCCTGGAACTCCGAGTAGACGACGAGCGGCAGGGTCTGGGTCCGACCCTCGACGTTGCCCGCGAACATGATCGTCGCCCCGAACTCGCCGAGGGCGCGCGCCCAGGTCATCACCAGGCCGGCCGCGAGCGC
>DATJGH010000003.1:0-4565 GCA_035495215.1 Patescibacteria group bacterium | reverse complement strand
TGACGACGTCTCGCCGCCGCTGGCGTGGTCCGGCGCACCGGGCGACACCGCCGCGCTTGCCCTGATCATGGACGACCCCGACGCCGGCGGCTTCGTCCACTGGGTGGTCTTCGACATGACCGCCTCGGCCTCGGGCAGCCTGCCCGCCGGCTGGTCGAGGTCGCCGGATGCGCCGCCGCAGGGAACCAACAGCTTCGGCCGCGTCGGCTATGGGGGCCCCTGCCCGCCATCGGGCTCGCATCACTACGTGTTCCGCCTCCTCGCGCTCGGCCAGGTACTTCCCCTCTCGGGATCGCCAACGGCCGAGCAGGTCCTGGACGCGGCGGAGGGGCACATCCTCGACGAGGCTCGTCTCACCGGCACGTATCGGAAGGGCGGATGAGGGTCGGGCACGTCCGCGAGCGGCACGGCGCTGCAGGCGCCCCATGGCGCCTCGCGGCCGCGGTGGACGCGAACGGCCCGTGGCTCGACCTCGAGGTCGTGCGTCGCCGGATCCTCGCCGCTGACGCGCGCCGCGCGCACAACGCCCTCCTCTTCCGCCAGCCGATCACGACGCTCGATGACCACCTCGCGCGAGGCCTCCGCCTCGAGGCGCTCGGCGAGCTGGTCGAGGGCTTCGCCGTGGCAGGTGGGCGACGCGACCCCGACGACGACGCGGTCCTCGATGCCGAGGACCTGGCGTTCGGCCCGCCGATCCTGCGGCCGGCCTCCTTCCGCGACTTCTATGCCTTCGAGCAGCATGTCGCCACGATGTGGCAGCGTCGCCAGAGCGAGATCCCCGAGGCCTGGTACCGCCTGCCGATCTTCTACTTCTCGAACACCTCGGAGATCCGTGGTCCCGGCGACCCGGTCTGGGCGCCGATGGGCTCGCGCGAGCTCGATTTCGAGCTCGAGGTCGGGGCGATCGTCGACACGCCGGCGTTCAACCTCCCGGAAGAGCGCGCCGGCGAGGCCATCGGCGGCTACTTCGTCCTCAACGACTGGTCGGCACGTGACCTCCAGCGTGACGAATCCACCGTCCGCCTCGGCCCCGCCAAGGGCAAGGACTTCGCGACGACCATCGGGCCATGGATCGTGACGCCCGACGAGCTCGGGGCGCGCTGGACCGACCATGCGGCGGGTCCGGACCTCGCCATGACCGCGACCGTTGCCCCCGCCGCCGGACCTCCGGTGACGGTCACCAGCGGCTCGTGGTCGACGGCGCACTACTCATTCGGCCAGATGCTCGCCCGGGCTTCCGCCGACGTGCACGTCCGCCCCGGGGAGATCCTGGGCAGCGGTACCGTGGGGACGGGCTGCCTGCTCGAGGTCAAGGACACCACGCTGCGGCGCTGGCTGCAGCCCGGCGACCTGGTCACGGTCGCCATCGAGGGCATGGGCGAGGTCCAGACACCGATCGTCGTCCGCCCCACGCGCTGACCGGCCGACCCGATGGACAAGGCCCTGCTCCGTCCACTATACTCACTGAGTCAATTAATTCGGTTGGCTTACTTGGTATGAGGGAACGGCAGTGGTCACCCTGATCGCGATCGGGTTCGCCGGCCTCATCGCCCAGCTCGTGGATGGGTCGCTGGGCATGGGCTACGGCGTGACGTCGACCAGCCTCCTGCTCACGGTCGGCCTTGCGCCGGCCCTCGCCTCCGCTTCGGTCCACCTGGCGGAGATCGGGACCACCGCAGCTTCGGGCGTGTCCCACTGGCGGCTTGGCAACGTGGACCTGCGATCGCTGTTCATGATCGGGATTCCGGGTGGGGTGGGGGCGTTCCTCGGCGCGGTCGTGCTGGCGAACCTGTCGCTCGATGCGGCCCGGCCGATGGTGTCGCTGGTCCTGCTCGTGCTCGGTGCGGTGATCATCGCCCGTTTCATCCACGGCCGGCGCTCCGCGCAATCCCGGGCCGCGGCAGTGGCGCCGGTCGCAGCGGGCGCGAGTCGGCACGGCTGGAAGCTCATCCCCCTCGGCCTCATCGGCGGTTTCCTCGATGCAAGTGGCGGCGGCGGCTGGGGTCCCGTGACGACCTCGTCCCTGATGGCTGCGGGCCGGATGCGGCCGCGCACGATCATCGGCACGGTCAGCGGCTCCGAGTTCATCGTGTCCGTGGCAGCCAGCGTGGGCTTCCTGCTGACCCTGGGCTCAGCCGGCATCGACTTCGGGATCGTGGCCATGCTGCTCGCCGGCGGGCTAATCGCCGCCCCCATCGCCGCGTGGGTGGTCGGCAAGTTCGACGATCAGGCCCTGGCGACCGGGGTCGGCGGCCTGATCATCTTCCTCAATCTCGATCGCGGCCTGGCCCTCTTCGGAGGCGTGGACACGTCCATCGCCCTGGGGCTCCGCGTCGTCGTCGCGGCAATCTCGATCCTCGTCGTCGGCCTGCTGCTCGTGCGCAGCCGCAGCCGCCGATCCGTCGCCGCGGCGGGGAGCCAGGCGGCCTGACCACGCCGCTCGTCCGTACACTCGCGGCGTGAGGGTCTCCGCGAGGGCGGACTACGCGATCCGCGCGCTCGTCGAGCTCGCGGCAGCCGGGCCGGATCGGCCGGTCCGTGCCGACGCGATCGCCCGAAACCAGGCGATCCCGTCGAAGTACCTCGAGAACCTGCTCGTCGACCTGCGCCGGGCGCGCCTCGTGGCCAGCCAGCGCGGCGCCCGCGGCGGCTACCGGCTCGCGCGGGCGGCCTCGGCGATCGCGCTCGCCGACGTCATCCGGGCGATCGACGGGCCGCTCACCGGCGTCCGCGACGACGCACCCGAGGACGTCACCTACCCGGGCGTCGCGGCACCGCTGCGCGACGTCTGGGTCGCCCTCAGGGCGAGCATGCGCAGCGTGCTCGAGGCGGTGACGCTGGCGGACATCGCAACCGGCCGCCTGCCCGCGGTCGTCCGCCGGCGGCTGCAGGATCCCGGCGCCTGGAGCCGGCGCTGATGGCCCCGACCTCGTCCGCCGTCACCGGGCGGCAGGCCGTCGAGGCGATCGTTCCGCCCCGCCTGCCGGACGGGATCGATACGCCCGCGCTCGTCATCGACCTGGACGTCGCGGAGCGCAACTCGCGTCGGCTGGCGGGCGAGCTCGGCGGGCGGGGGATCACCCTCCGACCCCACGCCAAGACGCACAAGAGCGTCGGATTGGCCAGGCTCCAGCTGGATACCGGCGCTCGCGGCATCACGGTCGGCAACCTCGGCGAGGCCGAGGTGCTCGCGGCGGGGGGCATCGACGACATCTTCGTCGCCTACCCAATCTGGGCCGAGGGGCCGAAGGCAGCGCGACTCCGCGCCCTGCACGACCTGCCCGGGCTCGAGCTCGCCGTCGGCTTCGACTCGGCCGGCGGCGCGGAACGGCTGGCCGCGGCCGTGGCCGGGTCGGACCACCGCCTTCGCGTCCTGCTCGAGCTGGACCCGGGCTACCACCGGACCGGCGTGCTCCCCGAGGACGCCGCCTCGGTCGCGCGCGCCGCCGTGGACCTGGGTCTCGAGGTCGTCGGGCTGTTCACCCACGGCGGGCATGGCTACGCGGGCGTCGATGCGGTCGCGGGGGCCGCCTCCGACGAGGTGCGAACGCTCACCGCGGGTCGCGACGCGCTCCGCGCGGCGGGCATCGAGGTGGAGCTCCTGTCCGCGGGCTCGACCCCGACGGCGCTCGGCGCCGCCGCGGCGCCCGTCGGCGAGATTCGGGCGGGGACCTACCTCGTCGGGGATCGCCAGCAGGTGACCCTCGGCTCCGTCGCGCCCGACGGCATCGCCCTGTGGGTCGCCGCGACCGTAGTGAGCACTGCCACGCCCGGCCAGGTCGTCGTCGACGCCGGGGCGAAGACGCTGACGAAGGACGTGGCGCCGTACCTCGATGGCCATGGCTACCTGCCGGCCTACCCCGCCGCGGTCATCGAGAAGGTCAGCGACTACCACGGCAACGTCCGGATCCCGCCGGGCACGCCGGCGCCGCGCCTGGGCGAGGTCGTCGCGATCGTCCCGAACCACTGCTGCCCGGTCATCGACCTGCGGGACAGCTTCCTCGTCCTGCGCGATGGGGAGGTCACGGGCACCTGGCCCGTCGATGCTCGAGGTCGCAGCGGCTAGACCGGTCGGCTGAACGTTTCCGGCTCGTCCGGTTCCGTTCGTTGGTGATGGCGACGGCAACCGTCGCGCACTGACGAGGAGGAAACGGATGGCGATCATCGGGCGACTCCCGGGGCGGAGGCTGGGCCGTCTCGGGGTGGTGGCGGCAGTCGGGACCGCCCTCATTCTCGGAACGTCGGCGGTCAACGCCGCGCTCGTCGGCGGCTCGCTGCCGACGACGGGGATGACCTATCTCTCGCTGACCGAGAACGCGGTCAACATGGCCGGAGATCCGATCCGGTTGAAGATCAAGGACAACGTCACGGTCAAGACGACGTACTCGTTCGCGACGCCGAGCGACACCGTGCTCGTCGGCACCTGGCACTACCACAACGGTCCCGTGTTCGTGACCGTGACCGCCGGCACCCTGACCCTGTACGACGCGAGCTGCGGCTCGTGGGACATCGGAGAGGGACAGACCTACATCGAGTCCGCGGGCCAGGTCCTGGTCGCCAAGGCC
>DATJGH010000002.1:0-5350 GCA_035495215.1 Patescibacteria group bacterium | reverse complement strand
TTCAGCGCCGCGGAGCTGGCGCGGCGGCACCGCGCAGCGGGCATCCCGCTGAACGCGCCCGAGGCGGTCGCGCTCATGTGCGACGCGATGCTCGAGGCAGCGCGCGCGGGCGCCGCGTACGCGGACGTGGAGGCCGCGGGTCTCGCGGCTGTGGCGCCATCGGAGGTCCTGCCTGGCGTCCGCGAGCTCGTTGACGACGTCCGCCTCGAGGTATTGCTCGACGATGGCGCCCGCCTCGTCGTCCTGCTCGATCCCCTGGGTCGCGGCGAACCCATCGTCGCGGACGGGCCCGGCGCCATCCAGCCGGCGGCGGATCGGCCGGCGCGAGGCACCGCGGCACACCTCGAGCGCCGCTCGCTGGCGGTCAGGAACACGTCGCGGCGGGTCGTTCGGGTGTCCTCCCACTTCCCGTTCGACAAGGTCAACCCGCGGCTGGAGTTCGACCGCTCGGCTGCCGCCGGGTTCCGGCTGGACCTCGAGGCCGGGTCGTCCGAGCGCTGGGGCCCGGGCGAGACCCGAACGGTCACGCTGGTGCGCTACGCGGGCGAGGGCGGATGAGCCGATGAGCCCGCTCGCCCGCGAGGAGCGCGTCGCCCGCTTCGGTCCGACCGCCGGCGACCGCATCCGGCTCGGCGACACGAACCTGTGGATCCGTGTGGACGAGGATCGCCAGGCGCCGGGCGACGAGCCGATCTGGGGCTACGCGAAGGATCTCCGCGTGGGCATGACCCAGGCGGGCTCGGTCGGCCCGAGCGAGCTCGACGCGATCGTCGTCGGCGCGGTCGTCGTGGACCCGCGCATCGGGATCGTCAAGGCCGACATCGGGATCAAGGGCGGACGCATCGCCGGGATCGGCCGGGCAGGCAACCCGGCGATCAGCGACGGCATCGACCTGCGGATCGGCCCGCATACGGCGCCCATCTCGGCCTACGGCCTGATCGCGACGCCCGGCGGCGTCGACAGCCACTTCCACAGCATCAACCCGCACCTGATCCGGGCGGCGCTCTCGGCCGGCGTCACGACGCTGATCAGCGCCGGCTTCGAAGAGCCGCCCGCCGCGATGGAGCGGACGCTGCGCGGGCTCGAGGGCTGGCCGGTCAACGTCGGGCTGCAGGCGAACGCCCGCTCGACCGAGCCCGCCGCGCTCGACGTGCTCCTCGAGGCGGGCGCGGTCGGGTTCAAGATCCACGAGGACTACGGTGCGTCGCCGGATCTCATCGACGCGACCCTGCGCTTCGCCGACGCTCACGACGTCTCCGTGAGCCTGCACACGGACGGCCTGCACGAGAGCGCCGAGCTCGAGGACACGGTCGCCGCGATCGCCGGTCGCACGGTCCACGCGTACCACGTCGAAGGCTCCGGTGGCGGGCACGTGCCGGACCTGATCGGGCTGGTCCGGGAGGCCAACATCATCTGCTCGTCCACGACCCCGACCATTCCGTGGGGCGTCGCCGCGGTCGACGAGGGCGTCCCGATGACGGTCCTCAATCACGGCGCCTCGTTCGGGGTGGCCGAGGACCTCGAGCTGATCCGCGAGCGCGTCCACCCGGCGACGATGGCCGCGGAGGGGCCGCTTCACGAGCTCGGCGCGATCCAGATCGTCAACTCCGATTCGCAGGGCATGGGCCGCATCGGCGAGACGATCCGGCGGACCTTCCAGCTGGCGGACGCGATGAAGGCCTGGCGCGCCAGCGCTGCCGGGACGGGTCACCCGGGCCTGCCCGAAGGCCGTGACGGCGACGACAACGAGCGCGTGCTGCGCTACCTCGCCAAGGTCACGATCGAGCCGGCGATCACCCATGGCGTCGCCGAGCACGTCGGGAGCCTCGAACCCGGGCGCCTCGCCGACATCGTGCTCTGGAAGCCGGCGTACTTCGGGGTCAAGCCGGAGCTCGTCGTCAAGGGCGGGCATCCTGCCTGGGCGCCGCTGGGCGACGGCAACGCGACCGTGGAGCGCGCCGAGCCGACCCGCTACGCACCCGACTGGTCAGGCCTGGCCCACGCGGCGCCATCGGTGTCGTGCCTGTTCGTCTCCCGCGCCGTGGATCCGGCGGCGATCCGGCAGCGCCTGGGCACCGGCCGCTCGCTCCTCGCGGTCCGCGGCTGCCGCGGCCTGACGCGAGCCTCGCTCGCCCGGAACCGGGCAACGGCACCAGTCGAGGTCGATCCGAGCGATGGCCGGGTCACGCTCGCCGGGCGCATCCTCGCCAGCGAAGCGCTCACCGAAGTCGCCCTGAGCCGGCGCTACTTCCTGCGCTGAGCCGGCCGGCGGCCCCGAGCTGGCCGCGAGCCCTGAGGCGTCAGCGGCGCCCGGCGTCCGCCAGCGCTCGCTCGACCTCGCGTCGCGAGTCGCGCGCCTGGATCTCTCGTCGCCGGTCGTACAGCTGCTTGCCCTTGCCGAGCCCGAGCTCGAGCTTGGCCTTGCCGCGGTCGGTGATGTAGATCTTGAGCGGGACGAGGGTCAGGCCCTTCGCCTTCGTCTTCCCCAGGAGCTGGTCGATCTGGCCCCGATGGAGCAGCAGCTTGCGGTCCCGCTTCGGCTCATGGTTCAGGCGGTTCCCGCCCGCCCACGGCGCGATGTGCGCGCCCACGAGCCAGGCCTCGCCCTTGTCGATCCTGGCGAATGCGTCCGCGAGGTTCACCTTGCCCGCCCGGATGGACTTGATCTCCGTTCCGGACAGCACGATTCCGGCCTCCATCGAGTCCTCGATCGAGTACTCGTGGCGGGCGCGGCGGTTCAGGGTGATCGTCTTGTCAGGCATTCAGGAAGCAGTGAGAAGCGTACTTGCAGTGGTCTCTCCGAGGGCCGAGGTAAAGCTGCGCGGTCCCTCGGCCCGAGGATAAGCACGAACGCCGGTCCCGAAGGACCGGCGTTCGGTTGCGGCTTGCCACCCGCAAGGAAGTGACCGACTAGACGGCCATCTCCTGCGAGGTGGTGCAGCGACTGTGTTCTGACACTGCACATCACCTCCTTTCGTTCGCGGGGAACCCTATCGGAACGGGGCCCGCCGCGCAAGCACGATCGCGGTCACGCCGCGCGCAGGTCGGCCCATGGGGCCATCGCGGTCGCGCCGAGCACGGCGAGCGCCTTGTCAAGCACCGGGTCGCTGCCTGGCGGCAGGTCGGTCGGCACGGTCACCGGGACGTCCGGGGTCAGCCCGACCTTGTGGATCCAGCGCTTGTTCGGGGTGAGCCACTTCTCGACGGTCAGCTTGACGCCGCCGACCTCGCCGAGGTCGTACCACTCCTGGACGGTGCCCTTGCCGAACGAGGTCTCGCCGATCAGCTGCGCTCGCCCGCGATCCTGGAGGGCGCCGGCCACGATCTCCGACGCGGACGCACTGCCCTTGTCGATGAGGACGACGAGCCTGATCGACGGATCCGTGGCAACGCCGCCGGCCTCGGCGTCGACCTCGGTCTGGTTGCCGTCCGAGGTCTGGGTCCAGTAGACCGGGCCGTCGGCCAGGAACTGGCTCGCGACCGAGCGCGCCGCGGTGACGAATCCGCCGGGATTGCCGCGCAGGTCGAGGACGATCCGCTTGATGCCCTTGTCGACGTCGGCCTTGAGTGCCGTCTGCAGCTGCTTGGCGCCGTCCTCCGAAAAGCCGCCGAGGCGGATGTAGCCGACGGTCCCGTTGCCGAGCTCCTTGGCGGTGACCTCGCGGCGCTGGATCTTGGCGCGCACGATGGTCACATCGAACTCGTCGACGGCTGTCCGCGGCGTCGGCGACGGGCCGGGCGCCGCCGATGCCCCAGGGGATGGCGGTGCCGTGGCGGCCGGCGCGGATGCATAGCGCAGGATGTGCAGCACGACCTCGGTCCCGGCCTTGCCGCGGACCATGTCGCGCGCCTCGTCCGGGGTCAGGCCGTCCAGCGTCTTGCCGTCGACCGATGCGACCACGTCGCCCGGCTTGAGCCCGGCGGTCTCGGCCGGCGAGCCGTCGATCGGGGCGATGATGACCAGGTGGCAGGCCGACCCGAACGGGCTGCAGTCGCTGGCGTTGCCCGCCGAGTCCACCGCGCCGATCTCCGCGCCGATGCCCTCGAAGGTGCCCGAGATGTCGTCGATCGTGCCCCGGAAGTCCTCCGGGCTCAGGTACGAGGAATAGGGGTCGCCGACCGACTCGACCAGGCCGCGGATCGCGCCCTCGACGAGCGTCTGTCGATCAACCGGTCCGAGCGGATAGCGCGTCCGGACGGCGTCGTAGACGTCCCAGAACGGCTGCCACGCCTGCGCGTCGGAGACGTCGCTGCCGGGCGTGCGGCCCTGGTCGCGCCCGATCGTGTAGCCGGACAGGAAGAGGGCCCCGCCGCCCATGACGGTGACGAGGACGAGGGCCACGGCCAGCGGCCAGCCGCGGCGGCGTTCGCCCGGGGCGCGGAGCACGGGCGTGAGGATCGGTTGGTCGACGAGCCCGGTCGGGACCGGCTCGGCGGATTCGATCGATGGCATATCGGTACTACCCAGCTGCTGCTCGGCAGCCGGGCCGTGGGGGTCATGGGGGAGCATCGCTCGCGGGTTTCCTCTGATCGCCGGCTCATCGCGCGCCCACCGCGCCGCCGGGGCGGCAAGCCTAGCGCGATGCCCCCTGAGAGGCCGTCAGCGGATGAGGTAGGTCCGAACGGAGACCCATGCGCCGACGACGCCGAGGCTCGATCCCGCGCCGACCACGAGGAGCGTCACGTCGCGCGAGATCGAGCCCACGCTGATCGGCAGGATCTGGAAGAAGCCGACCATGAAGTGCGACAGCGGCTCGGCGGCGCCGACCAGCACGCCCAGCGTGACCACGGCGCCGAGGAGCCCGACCAGCGCGCCTTCGAACACGAACGGCCAGCGGATGAACGCGTCGGACGCGCCGACGAGGCGCATGACCTCGATCTCCTCGGCCCGGCCGAGGACGGCCAGCCGGATCGTGTTGATGACGATGAACAGCACGATCGCCCCGATCACCGCCAGCAGCACCACCCCGAACGTGCGCAGGAATGTCGTGATCGAGACGAGCCGGTCAGTCGTGTCCTGGATGTTCTGGACCTTGGCGACCGCGGGTTCGAGCTGGAGGAAGTCGGCGACGGCACGGTAGTCGTCGGCACGTTGGAGCTTCACGTCCAGGCTCGCCGGCAGCGGGTTCACCGCCAGGTACTGGGTAAGGTCATCCTGGCCCTGCGCGACCCGCTGCGCGCGGTAGTTCTCGAGGGCCTGCTCCTTCGTCGTGTAGTCGACCGACTTGACCTCCGGGAGCGCACGCAGCCGCGTCTCGAGGTCCTGGAGCGTGGCGGTGCTGACGCCGTCGTTGAGATCGGCGACGACGCCGACCTTGTCCTCGACGTAGGACAGGCTGGCGAGGAAGCC
>DATJGH010000001.1:0-3060 GCA_035495215.1 Patescibacteria group bacterium | reverse complement strand
CCGCCGATCACGATCGCGTCGTAGCGCTGGGGCACGCGCACCTCCGCTCCGGGGTTGCAGGGACGCGACGAATGTAGCCGACCGGCACCTCGCGTCGCCTGCCTGACATAGCAGGCCCATGCAAGGAAATCGACAGGCGCTGGGCCGCTCAGGGAACTGCCTGCTCCGCCAGCGGCGGGAGGATGGACATCCAACCACGCGAACGCCCGGATGGGCAAGGAGGTTCTCGGCATGACGCAGCAGCGAAGTGGGGATCAGGGTCGCGGCAGCAACCTGAGCGAGGAAGACCGCCGCCGTGGCGGCGAGACCAGCTCGCGGGAGCAGCAGCGCGACGACCAGGGCCAGTGGTCCGGCACGACCGGCGGTACCGGCAAGGGCACGGGCAGCACGAGCGACATGGGCCAGGGGTACGGCAACAAGAGCGGTCAGGGCATGAGCGGTGGCCAGGGTCACGGCTACAGCCAGGGCCAGGGCCACGGCGGTGGGCAGGGTCAGGGTGGTTCGATGCCGCGCGATGACCAGGGCCAGTGGAAGAGCCCGCAGAGCGGCGACAAGGGCAACAACCCGGGCGGCAGCCAGAACCGCTGACCCGCCCCCTCTTCGCGCCCGCCGGCCGACCCGGCGGGCGCGTTTCTGTGTCCGGCGCGGTCGGGACCAACCGGAGACGGACCGTTGACCCGCGGGGCGCGCTCCTGCATCGTGGCGACGTGACCGAGATCAAGCCGGCCCCAACGACCGCCGAGGGCCTCGGCGTCGTCGACCCGATGCGCGTCCCGGGAGCGGCCGCGGCCCGTCGCGCGTTCCTCGGCCTCCCGACCATCGCTCGCGTGTTCGTCGCCCTTGTCGGCCTCGACATCCTCATCCGCGCCGTCGGCCTGTTCGGGACCGAGCTGTTCCTGTCACTCGACAACCCGCTGTCCTGGTTCAGCGCCTTCTTCCCCCACGACGCGCTGATCCTGCTGCCGGCGCTGGTCGTCGCTCGCCGCCCCGATGCCGTCGACTCGATTCCGATGGTCGTGCGCGGCGCGTTCGCGGTCGCCCTCGTCGAGCTGCTCGCCACGCCGGCACGCGGCATCGTCTCGGGCAATGCACTCGAGCCGATCGTCGCGCCGACGATCGTTTCGATCGTCGCCATCCTGTTCGTGGCGGGCGGCTGGTACTGGCTCGCGCTCGGGCTCCGGGCCCTCAACCCCGCGCGCCCCGCGGAGTCGAGCGCCGGTCTGGCCAACCTGGTCGGAGGCGCCCTCGCCCTGACCGCGCTCATCAACCTGGCTGGGACGCTCTTCGGACCGGTGGCGGACCTCGGCGACCCGATCTGGACTGCCCTCCTCCAGCTCAACTCGGCGATGTTCGTGGTCCAGTCGCTGGCGTTCGCCTATCTGGCCCGGATCGCCGTGCTGGGAACCGGTGACCCCGGCCGTCCGACCGCCGCGACCAACCTGGCGACGGGATCGCTCGTGCTCCTGGCGATCGGCGCCATCGTCCTGGCGATCGGTCCGCTCCTGATCCCGGTCACCGGCCAGAACGCGATCTGGGTCGTGCTCGGCTGGCTCACCGGGCCGGTCGCGCTCACGGCGTTTGTTGCGTCCTTCGGCCTCGGGCTGGCCGATCCGTCGGGCACAATCGAGCCTGCCGTGCAGACCGAACGACCCGTCCTCGCGTGAGCATCGGGAGCCCGTTCCACCCGAAGACCGCGCCGCTCAACCGCAAGCAGCAATGGCGGGAGTGGTCGGGCTACTGGGCCTCGTCCGCGTACGCCGACGCCCACGACATCGAGTACAACGCCATCCGCGAAGCGGCGGCGCTGATCGATGTCTCGCCGCTGTACAAGTACCGGGTCAGCGGGCCGGACGCGCCCGCGCTGGTGGATCGCGTGATCAGCCGCGACGCCACGAAGCTCGCCGTCGGCCAGGTCTGGTACACGCCGTGGTGTGACGAGCACGGCAAGGTCATCGACGACGGGACCGTCCATCGGCTTGCCGAGGACTCGTACTTCTGGACGGCCGCCGACCCGCAGCTTCGCTGGCTGACGCTCAACGCGCGCGGCCTCGATGTCTCGATCGAGGACGTGACCGAGTCGACCGCGGCGCTGGCGCTGCAGGGCCCTCTCGCCCGCGCCGTCCTCCAGGACGCGACCGAGGAGCCGTTCGGTGAGCTGCGCTACTTCCGCCGACGTCCCTCGACGCTGCGCGTCGGGCGCAAGCGGATCGAGATCGAGGTCTCGCGCACCGGTTACACGGGCGATCTCGGCTACGAGCTGTGGATACCCGCCGATCGCGCGGCCGAGGCGTGGGATGCGGTCATGACGGTGGGTCGGGCGAACGGCATCCGACCAGCCGGGATGCTCGCGCTCGACGTCGCCCGGCTCGAGGCGGGCCTCGTGCTGCTCGAGGTCGACTACACGTCGGCGCGACATGCCCTGAACCCGGAGCAGAACTACTCCCCGTACGAGCTGGCCATGGGCCGGCTGATCGACCTCGACGCCGGCGACTTCGTGGGCCGCCTGGCGCTCCGCCGGGAGCATGCCCAGGGCGGGCCTACGCGACGGCTCGTCGGCGTCCAGCTCGAGTGGGCCGGCATCGAGCAGTCCTTCTCGCGCCAGGGCCTGCCGCCCGCGATCTCACCCTCGATCGATCGTTCGCCGGTCCCGGTGTTTGCGCCGCGGGGCGACCGGCAGATCGGCAAGGTCACCAGCCACGGCTGGAGCCCGATCCTCAAGCAGGCGATCGGCCTCGCCTCGGTCTCGCCCGCCTACGAGGCGCCGGGCACGGCGCTGGCGGTCGAATGGACGGTCGAAGGCCACCGCGGTCGAGTCAACGCGACGGTGGTCCCGCTCCCCTTCCTCGACCTGCCGCGCAAGCGCGCCTGAGGCCGTCCACGACCCGTCGGCGCGCCCTCGCCTGTGCCATCGCGCTGCTCGGCGGCCTCGCCGTTGCGCTCGTGGATTCCAGCCGCGGCTTTGACGCGACCGGCATGACGGTGGCAGGCCTGATCGTCGTGAGCGCGATCGCCACGCTCGTCGACGGTTCCGGCTCGTTCGCGTGGGCCGCGGTCCTGATC